>CAYPSU010000114.1:0-8625 GCA_964413475.1 uncultured Polaromonas sp.
TGGGGTGCGGATAGCTCGACAAGCCTTTACCCGCCACCTCCTGGCGGAAGTGCAGCAACTGCTCCTCGGTCAAGCGCCCCTCCAGAAAGGCCCTCGCATACACCCCGGGGGCCACATGGCCCTGGATATAGATGCAGTCGCCACCGTGGTTTTCGCTTTCCGCGTGCCAGAAGTGATTGAAGCCGGCACCAAACAGGTGCGCCAGCGAGGCAAATGAGCCAATATGCCCACCCAGGTCACCCCCGTCCTCGGGGTTGTGGCGGTTGGCCCGAACCACCATAGCCATGGCATTCCAACGCATGTAAGCGCGCAAGCGCTCCTCGATCTCGATATTGCCCGGACAACGCGCCTCCTGCTCGGGCTCGATGGTGTTCACATAGCCGGTGTTGGCCGAAAACGGCAAATCGATACTGTGCTGCCGCGCCTCCTCGAGCAGTTGCTCAATGAGGAAGTGCGCGCGCTCGGCCCCCTGGGACTGGATGACTGCTCCAAGCGCATCCAACCACTCCCGGGTCTCCTGTTGATCCTGATCCTGCGAACCGAGACCGAAGTCCTGAGGTTGAGCCGCCATGGTGAGGTCCTCCTGTGTGAAGCGTCGTTGCACTGTCCCTGCCCGCCCTACCGAACGAGCCGGTCATCTGCCTGCGCCCAGTATGGCCCTGGGCAGCTGAAAGTGTCGCACAAAAATACTTTATTTCAAATGGTGCTTTGACATTTCATATTAAGAAATATTGTCGGCTGTACCCGGTCTTGAGTGAGCCTCTTGCCTCGAGGCCGCAACAAACCGGCCCATGCGAAGGTTTGCACCCTCAAGGAGCGCGAGCACTACACTCGCTCAACGATGCCGCCAACTCCCTCCCAAAGCCCATCGCGAGCTCCCTCGACCCCCTTGTCGGCTTGGCGGCTCTGGTGGCGTCGCCTGTCTCCGGCGCGTCAAGATCGCTTTGTCACCCTGGGACCGCTGCTGGCCGTTGCGCTTTTTTTGGCCGCTGTGGTGGCGGCCTTCGCCTACCTGCGCATCGAGGAGATCGACCGGGAAACCGAGGCCGTGCGGCGCGATGTCGAGTACGCGCAGCAGCGGATCCGACTGCGCCTGCTCGAGCGACAGGAACAACTGATGCGCCTGGGTCGCGAGATTTCCAACCGCGAAATCCAACTCGATGATTTCCCCTCACAGGCGGAGACCATCACGCAGCAACAGCCCGAACTGCTGGCCATCAGCTGGATCGATGCCAGGCGCCGCGTGAGGGCCAGTTACGCAGCACCCAGCGCAACATCAGCCCAACAGCGACAGAACGGGGACAGTCTGCCAGCGGGCGAGAGCGAGCAGACCTTCGGACTGGTTCGGGATCTGCGTCAGCCGGTATTCTCTCGGCCGCTCAGTGCCGGCAGCGAAACCGTTGCCAGCACCCCGACCGTGCAGTTGCAGGTCCCCCTGGACAACCAGGGGCGCTTTGCGGGTGTGATCTTGGGCGAATACTCTCTGGACGCTTTGCTGCGATTTGGCGTTCCACCAGAGGTCAGCGCCCGCTATGCCGTTGCGCTGACCGACGACCAGGGGCAAACGCTGGCCGGCAGCCTGCCGCCGGCAAGACCGACTGCCTCTAGTTGGTTGCCTTGGCAGCAGGCGGCCTCCGCCTACGAAATTCCGGTATCGCCGGTAGGCAACGGCCTGCTGATTCGCGGTCAGGGCTACCGTGCCGCCCTGGGTGTGGTTGGCAGCGGCTTTTTCTGGCTGGTCACCGCGCTGAGCGCCCTGACCGTCTGGATGCTGCTGGGCACCTGGCGGCACACCCGGCGGCGCGTGCAGGCGCAAGAGGCGCTGGTGGCCGAGACCAACTTCAGGCGCGCCATGGAAAACTCCATGCTGACCGGTATGCGCGCCCTCGATCTGCAAGGGCGCATCACCTACGTCAACCCAGCCTTCTGTCAGATGACCGGCTGGAGTGAACCCGAGCTGGTCGGACGCACCGCACCCTTTCCGTACTGGCCCGACGAGGACGCAGACTGGTTGATGGCCCGGCTGGAAGAAGAGCTGGGTGGACGATCCACTTCGGGTGGATTTGAAGTGCGGGTCAAGCGCAAGGACGGTTCGGTCTTCGATGCGCGGATGTACGTCTCGCCTCTGATTGATGCACGCGGTCAGCAGGCCGGCTGGATGACTTCCATGACCGACATCACAGAGCCCAAGCGCATCCGCGAGGAATTGTCCAACTCCTATGAACGATTCACCACCGTGCTCGAGGGGCTCGATGCAGCTGTCTCCGTCGCGCCGCTTGACAGTACCGAGCTGCTGTTTGCCAACCGCCTCTACCGGGCCTGGTTTGGAGGCGATGTGGCGGGCCATCTGCAACTGGTTACCCAGGCCGGCACGCCGGCTGCGACACCGAGTGACGAAATGCTCGATCCGGTCGATGCGCTTGCCGGCCTACCCACCCAACCGCTGACGGCGGCAGCGGCGGAGAACGCCGAGATTTTTGTGCCTGACCTGGGCAAATGGCTGGAGGTTCGTTCTCGCTACCTGAGCTGGGTGGACGGCCGACTGGCACAGATGATGATTGCAACCGACATCACCCCCCGACGCCACGCCGAGGAGCAGGCGGCCTTGCAGGCAGAACGAGCACAGTCCGCCAGCCGATTGATCACGATGGGTGAAATGGCTTCATCGGTGGCGCATGAACTCAACCAACCCCTGACTGCCATCAGCAATTACTGCAAGGGCATGGTTTCACGGATCGAGCGCGGCAATATCGACACGAAAGATCTGGTTGGAGCTTTGGATAAAACTGCCAAACAGGCCCAGCGGGCCGGGCAGATCATTCATCGCATACGCTCCTTCGTCAAACGCAGCGAACCCAACCGCAGCCCAGCGGATGTGGCCACCATCGTCAGCAACGCCATGGAGCTGGCCGACATCGAACTGCGCCGGCACCATGTGCGGCTAACCCACTACCTGGCCCCCGCGCTGCCCCAGGTGATGGTCGATCCGATCCTGATCGAGCAGGTGCTGATCAATCTGCTGAAAAACTCGGCCGAATCGATCGAACAAGCCCGACGCCCGAGCGCCCGTCGACGGGTAGAACTGCGCGTGACCCAGCAGCAGGGGCCCAACCAGGAGGCGATGGTCGAATTCGCAGTGCTCGACTCGGGCCGTGGCCTGTCGGAGGAAAACAGCCGACGTCTGTTCGAGGCCTTTTACTCAACCAAAGCCGAAGGCATGGGCATCGGGCTCAAACTGTGCCGTAGCATCGTGGAATCCCATCAGGGCCGGCTGGAAGCAGAGAACCTCTACAATGGCACGGAGGTATTGGGCTGCCGGTTCACCTTCTGGTTACCGGCCGTCACAGAGCCCCAGGCATCGAGCGGGCAAGCGCAGCACCCGGAAAACGTCGAGCGTGAAAGCCCGCCGGTCAGTTCGTGAATGGCACCATCTTCAAGGTTCACATGAGCTTAATTCCCAAGAAAGGTACCGTCTACGTCGTCGATGACGATGAGGGCGTACGCGACTCCCTTCAGTGGCTTCTAGAAGGCAAGGACTACCGCGTCCGCTGCTACGACTCGGCTGAAACTTTTCTCAGCCGCTACGACCCCAGAGAAGTGGCTTGCCTGATCGTCGATATCCGTATGGGCGGAATGACCGGCCTTGAATTGCAGGACCGACTGATCGAGCGCAAGAGCCCCCTGCCGGTGGTGTTCATCACCGGGCACGGTGATGTGCCGATGGCCGTCAACACCATGAAAAAAGGGGCTATGGACTTCATTCAAAAGCCCTTTCAAGAAGAGGCCCTGCTCAGCCTGGTCGAACGTATGCTCGAACAGGCTCGCAACAGCTTCCACGAACATCAGAACAGTGCCAGCCGTGAGGCTTTACTGGCCAAGCTCACTTCGCGAGAGGCTCAGGTGCTCGAGCGCATTGTGGCCGGCCGATTGAACAAGCAGATTGCTGACGATCTGGGAATCAGTATCAAAACCGTAGAGGCGCACCGCGCCAACATCATGGAAAAGCTCAACGCCAATACGGTGGCTGACCTGCTCAAGATTGCCCTGGGTTCGAGCACAGCCAAGGCCTGAGACTGCTCACGGATCAAGAACCTGTCCGCTGCGCCCGCTTCTTGCGGGCGTTTTTCATCCCCAGCCTTCTGACCCATCAACCATGACAGCCCGACTCATCGACGGTAACGTCCTTTCGACCCAGCTCAGAGCCGATGTGGCCCGGCGGGCCCTGGCCCTACGCAGCCGCGGGGTCACCGCAGGACTGGCGGTCATTCTGGTCGGCGACAACCCGGCCAGTCAGGTCTATGTGCGCAACAAGGTCAAGGCCTGCCAGGACAATGGTCTGCACTCTGTTCTGGAGACCTACGATGCCAGCCTCGGCCAGGCCGATCTGCTGGCACGTATCCAGGCCTTGAATGAGGATCCGCACATCCACGGGATCCTGGTTCAGTTGCCGCTGCCGCCGCACATCGACGCCCAGCAAGTGATCGAGGCAATCAGCCCAGCCAAGGACGTGGACGGCTTTCATGTAGCCAGTGCCGGCGCCCTGATGACGGGTCTGCCCGGATTCTGGCCCTGCACCCCGCATGGCTGCATGAAGATGCTCGAATCCATCGGCTATGACCTCCAGGGCAAGCACGCGGTGGTGATTGGGCGCAGCAATATCGTCGGCAAGCCCATGGCCTTGATGCTGCTACAGCGGGACGCAACCGTGACGATTTGCCACTCGAAAACCGCCAACCTCAAGGCCCTCACACTGCAGGCCGACGTCATCGTGGCGGCGGTGGGTCGACGCAAGATCGTCACTGCCGATATGGTCAAGCCCGGCGCAGTGGTGCTCGACGTCGGCATGAACCGAGACGAAGCCGGCAAGCTCTGCGGCGATGTGGACTTTGCGGGCGTCAGCCAAGTGGCCGGCTACCTCACGCCCGTGCCGGGCGGTGTCGGGCCGATGACCATCACCATGCTGCTGGTCAATACCATCGAGGCGGCTGAGCGCGGCATGGCCGCGGCCCAGCCGGCATAAGGGTGAGCGACCGCTCAGGGTCGGCAACTCAGGCGCCACATGAGGGCACAGACGCATAACCACTGAGCCAGTAGCATGCCACTGCCGAGGCTGTGCCACAACCGCAGGGACTGCCCGTCAAGCCGCGCAGCCAGGATGCGCGGAGCGATCCCCCACTCAATCAGCAGCGCCAGCAAGATACCGGCAACCACCCAGCGTAGCACCGCCCGACCCACCGCTATCAGAGTTTGATCGTCGGCCCGATTGAACACCATGAGTAAGAACAGGCCACACAGAGCCGATATCCAGGACTGTGCCGCGAACAACCGGGCCGCCATGCTCCCAGCCAACTGGGCACTGGGCAAATGCACAAACAACAAGGGGACCACTACAGCGCACAGGGCCGTCAGGCTACCCCACCAAAGGGCAGCGCAGAGTGTGGCGAGGCGCAGACGCAGATGCGCTGGCACGGGCTGCCCGTCAGCGGTATCGGACCGACACGATGTCGTAGCGCTTGATGCCGCCGGGCGCCTGCACCTCTGCCGTGTCGCCCTCTTCCTTGCCAATAAGCGCCCGCGCAATTGGCGAGCTGACATTGATCAGTCCGAGCTTGAGATCTGCTTCGTCCTCGCCAACAATCTGATAGCAGACACGCTCGCCACTGGCCTCATCCTCAAGCTCGACCGTGGAACCAAAAACCACCTTGCCACCGGCATCGACCTCAGACGGATCGATGATCTGCGCAGCCGAGAGCTTGCCCTCAATCTCCTGGATACGGCCTTCGACAAATCCCTGCCGGTCTTTGGCCGCATCGTACTCGGCGTTTTCACTGAGATCCCCCTGCGCCCGGGCCTCAGCAATAGCGGCAATCACAGCCGGGCGTTCCACCGACTTGAGCTGATGCAGCTCGGCCTTGAGCATTTCGGCGCCGCGCTTGGTGATCGGAAGAGTAGCCATCAGAGGACTCCAGAAAAAAAGACAACCGCCGCCAGTTGCCCGGGGGCGGTGCGAACTCTCTAAAAATGTCGCGAAGTGTAATGCATAGTCGCCAGCCCAAGAGGACCAGCGGCTATGAACCCGCTGCGCTAATTCGCACGGAGCTGCCCGTGCAATTCCTGCAAGGAATACACCGACAGGTGCTGCAGGTATTTCATACCCTCCACCGCCGCCTCGGCGCCGGCGATAGTTGTGAACGTGGTCACCCGTGCTGCCAACGCGGAGGTGCGGATTTGCCGGGAATCGGCAATCGCGTTACGTCGCTCCTCGACCGTGTTGATGACCATCACAATTTCGTTGTTCTTGATCATGTCCACCACATGGGGTCGGCCTTCGGTGACCTTGTTGACCACCGAGCAGGCGATCCCCGCTGCCGTGATCGACGCAGCGGTACCCTTGGTGGCCACCAATTCAAAGCCTTGGGACTGCAGAGCGCGCGCCACCTCGACAGCACGCGGCTTATCGGCATTTTTGACCGTCAGGAACACCCGACCCGCCGTCGGCAGGCGGGTGCCCGCGCCCAGCTGGGACTTGACGAAGGCCTCGCCAAAGGTCTTGCCCACCCCCATCACCTCACCAGTCGACTTCATCTCCGGACCCAGGATGGTATCCACGCCCGGAAACTTCACGAAAGGGAACACCGCTTCCTTGACGCTAAAGTAAGGTGGCACCACTTCATCTGCAATGCCCTGTGCGGTCAAGGTCTGGCCCACCATACAGCGGGCCGCAACCTTGGCCAACTGAATGCCTGTGGCCTTGCTGACAAACGGCACCGTGCGCGAAGCGCGGGGATTGACCTCCAGCACATAAATCACGTCCCGACCGTCGACCGTCTGAATCGCAAACTGCACATTCATCAGGCCAACCACGTTCAAAGCCGCAGCCATGGCCGCGGTCTGTCGCTTGATCTCGGCAACGGTGGCTACCGCCAGGGAATAAGGCGGCAAGGAACAGGCCGAATCGCCGGAATGAACCCCCGCCTGTTCGATATGCTCCATGACCCCGCCTATGAAGGTGCGGCCCTGGGGGTCGCGCAGGCAGTCGACATCGCATTCGATGGCATCGTTGAGGAAGCGGTCCAGCAAGACCGGCGAATCGTTGCTGACCTTGACAGCTTCTCGCATGTAGCGCTCGAGATCGCGCTGCTCATGGACAATTTCCATGGCGCGGCCGCCCAGCACATAGCTCGGTCGCACCACCAGCGGGTAGCCCAGTTGTGAGGCCTTTTCCAGAGCCTCAGCTTCGGTCCTCGCGGTGGCATTGGGCGGCTGCCTGAGCTCCAGCGCGTGGAGCAATTTCTGAAAACGCTCACGGTCCTCGGCCGCATCAATCATGTCAGGGGAGGTGCCGATGATGGGCACGCCATTGCGTTCAAGATCGAGCGCCAGCTTCAGCGGCGTCTGACCGCCATACTGCACGATCACGCCCAGCGGCTTTTCCTTGTCGACGATCTCCAGCACATCCTCCAGGGTCAGCGGCTCGAAATACAAACGGTCGGAAGTGTCGTAGTCGGTAGAGACAGTTTCGGGGTTGCAATTGACCATGATGGTTTCATAGCCGTCCTCGCGCAGAGCCAGCGCGGCATGGACACAGCAGTAATCAAATTCGATGCCCTGGCCAATCCGGTTGGGGCCGCCGCCCAGTACGATGATCTTCTTTCGATCAGACGGCTGCGCCTCGCACTCGCTGCCCTGCGCCTCGTAGGTGGAATACATGTAGGCGGTGCGTGTCTCAAACTCGGCGGCGCATGTATCTACCCGCTTGTAGACCGGCCGCACACCCAGAGCCCGGCGTCGCTCGCGAATGGCCTGATCGGTGGTGCGAAGTTGTCGAGCCAGACGGCGGTCGGAAAAGCCTTTCTGCTTGAGCTGGCGCAGCGTAGCAGCATCCAGGTCACTCAGACTCTTGCTTTCCAGTTCGAGTTCAATTCTGACAATCTGCTCGATCTGCACCAGAAACCACGGGTCGATGCGAGTGAGGTCGTGCACCTCCTCGACGCTCATGCCCTGGGCAAACGCATCGCCGACATACCAGATCCGATCCGGCCCGGGCGCACCCAGTTCTTTCTCCAGCACCTCCCGGTCCTGGGTCTTCTCGTTCATGCCATCGACGCCAACCTCCAGCCCGCGCAGGGCTTTCTGAAACGATTCCTGAAAGGTGCGACCCATGGCCATGACCTCCCCAACAGACTTCATTTGCGTGGTCAGCCGGGAGTCGGCCTGGGGAAACTTCTCGAAGGCAAAGCGCGGAATCTTGGTGACGACATAGTCAATCGAGGGCTCAAAGGACGCAGGGGTGGCTCCGCCTGTAATCTCGTTTTTGAGTTCGTCCAAGGTGTAGCCTACCGCCAATTTGGCTGCAATCTTGGCGATGGGGAAACCGGTCGCCTTGGAAGCCAGTGCCGAGGAACGCGAGACCCTCGGATTCATCTCGATCACAATCATCCGCCCATCGTGCGGGTTGATCGAAAACTGCACATTCGATCCACCGGTATCAACCCCGATCTCACGCAGCACCGCCAGAGAGGCGTTGCGCATGATTTGGTATTCCTTGTCGGTCAGGGTCTGCGCGGGCGCGACCGTGATCGAATCACCCGTGTGCACACCCATCGGATCGAGGTTTTCGATCGA
>CAYPSU010000115.1:0-8581 GCA_964413475.1 uncultured Polaromonas sp.
GGCGCGCAAGCCGCTGTGCGGCTCCTGCGCAGTGCGCCCGTGGTGCGATTTCAAGCCCAAGAGCCCCGCTTAGAACTCAAGCGAGATCCATTGGCCCATGGCGGGCGCAGATAAGGGCCACTGGCTGGCACTGGAGATGGGCATGCCCGGCGGGGCTGCATGCACAAAAATGGCGGCGCGTATCACCCCGGCATGCGTGACCCAGACCATTTCGGGCAGCGCCAGCGATCGCGCCTGTTGCAGCGACCGGGTGGTGCGGTCAATGACCTCCTGGACCGATTCGCACCCACCAAAACGGTGATGCCCAAAATCGGCCACCCAGGCGTCGATGGCGCTGCGGCCGATGCGATCCCAGGGCTGCATTTCCCACTGGCCAAAATCCATTTCGCGCAGACGGTCGTCCGCAATCGGCCCAGCCAGATCCGGCCGCTGTTCGTGCAGGGCCTGCGCCAGTTCCCGGGTGCGCTGCGAGGGTGAACACCACAGCGCGCTGCCCGGTGCCGGGCACGGCGCAAATCGGCGGGCCGCATCAGCCGTAGCCGCAGGGTCAGCCGGCAGCTCGCTGATGCCATAGCACAAGCCCGGCTCGGCCCGCACTTGCGCATGACGCAGCAGCCAAAGCTTCATGGGGCTCCCGCTGCACCCAGCATGCCCAGGTAGAAGGCAATTTCGGCCACCTGCTGGCTCGCACCCAGGCCATCACCGGTATAGCCGCCGATGCGCCGATGCAGTCGCCAGGCGACCACCGCAGCGCCCAAAGCCGCCCCCAAACTGCCCAGCAGCCAGGCCTGTGCGGGCAGGCCGTAGGAAACAACGGCCATGGCGCCGGCCCACCACAATACCCCCACCAGCAGACCCGTGCGGCTGATTTCGTCGGCCAGCGGCTTGGATTTGGAATGCGGTGAATCGCCCACATGCCTGAGGCTGCGGATGATAAAGAGCGGCGCCGTGCGTGAGCTGACATGGGCAGCGAGCAAGCCGGCGAGTGCCCAGGACACGCTGACCTGAGCCAAGCTGACCAGCAGCGCCATCTTGGTGAACAGGGCCAGCACCAGGGCAATGGCCCCATAGCTGCCGATGCGCGAGTCCTTCATGATCTCGATCACCCGCTCCGGGCTGAAACCGCCCCCCAGACCGTCGGCGGTGTCGGCCAATCCGTCTTCGTGGAAAGCGCCGGTCAGCAGCACACTGAAGGCGGTACTCAAGGCGGCCGCCACCCAGACGCCTGCGGCAAGCCCACCCAGGAACGCCATCAGGGCGGCAAACACCGCTGCCGTCAGCACGCCCACCAAGGCACCCACCGCCGGGAAGTGAGCGGCGCTGGCGCGCAGCATCGAAGGCGAGAAGCCGACCCATTGAGCCAGCCGACCGGTCACGGGAATGCGGGTGAAGAATTGCACCGCCAGGAGAAGGTGTCGAACAAAACGCGCGAGCATGGGCAGCGCCTCCCTAAGGGCCAGCCGAATCGATCCCTGGCTCGCGCTGCGAGACCCCGGCCGATTCAAAGCTGGCCATTTCGCGCAGCAAGGCGCAGGCGCTTTGCAACAGCGGCCAAGCCAAGGCCGCCCCGGAGCCTTCGCCCAGCCGCAAACCCAAATCTAGCAGAGGCTCGGCCTTTAGATGTTCGAGCATGATTCCGTGGCCACGCTCGCCAGAGCGATGGGCAAAAACACAGCGCTCCAGCACGGCAGGCTGCAGGGCGCTGGCCACCAGCACGGCCGCACTGGAGATGAAGCCATCGACCAGGATGACGCGCCTTTGCTCGGCAGCCTGCAGCACCGCGCCCACCAAAGTGGCAACTTCAAAACCACCGAAGGCTGCCAGCGCGGCCAGAGGCTCACGCGCCTGGGCATGCCGGGCTAGCACCTGACGCAAGACGCTGATCTTGCGCTGCACCGCCGGGTCATCCAGGCCGGTACCGGCCCCGGTGCACTCGGCTATATCCAGACCCGTCAGACGACTCATCAGCAGCGAGGCGGTCGAAGTGTTGCCTATGCCCATTTCACCCAGCAGGAGGGCATTGCCCGGCAGGCTCAAGACCAATTGAGCCCCGTTAGCCAGCGCTTGATCGCGCTGGGCCTCTGTCATGGCCGCGCCCTCGAGGGCATCGGCCGTACCCGCTGCGATCTTGCACAGCCGCAGGCCCGGGCGCGGCGCGAAATCATGCCGCACGCCGCAGTCGACCACTGTCAACTCAAGGCCGTGTTGACGCGCCAGAACGCTGACCGCAGCCCCCCCGGCCAGGAAGTTCTCGACCATCTGCCAGGTGACATCGCTGGGATAGGCCGAGACGCCGTGGGCTGTCAGACCATGATCGCCCGCACACACCAACAGCTGCGGCCGCTCCAACTGCGGGGCCTCACTGCCCAAAATCAGGCCGATGCGACAAGCCAGACGCTCGATCTGGCCGAGCGAACCCAGGGGCTTGGTCTTGCCATCGAGCTTTCGCTGCAAGCGCAGGGCCAGCGCATCTTGCTGCAGGTGCGGAACCAAAGGGGTGCGCATGGGGCTCTTCTCCGAAAGATTCAAACCTGGCTGCCGGGGCTGCCAGACGGCAGGGTGACCCATTGCGAGCCCAGGGCATGGATGGTCAAACGCTGATCGAACACGGCCTCGATGGCCTGGCGGCTTTGGGCATCCCCACAGGCGCCGTGGTGCAGGAGACGACCGGCTTTGAGCACCACCACATCGTCGGCCTGCAAGGCCATACCGATTTCATGCAGCACGCTGACCACGGTCACGCCCTGGGCCTTGAGGCATTGCACCTGCTCCAGCCAATCGGCCTGGTGCGGTGGATCCAAATGCGACAGCGGCTCATCCATCAGCAACAGCGGCGCATCAACGGCCAGCGCTCTGGCCAGCAGCACCCGCTGACGCTCGCCGCCGGAGAGCTGGGCCAAGGGGCGATCCCGCCAATCCCAAGCGTGCACGGCCCGCAAGGCGGACTCCACCACCTGCTGGTCTTTCGCGTCAGGCCCAGTCAGCCAGCCTTGATGGGGCAGGCGTCCGAGCATGACCAGATCGAGTACACACAGATCTTGTGAAACTGGCTCGTTTTGGCCCAGCCAGGACAACCGGCGCGCCCGCTCCTGGCGACGCAGATCAGGGGGCCTCACCCCTTGCCAGAGCACCTCGCCTTCAAAGGGCAGCAAGCCGGCCAGCGCCCGCAGCAACGTGGACTTGCCCGCTCCGTTGGGTCCGACGATGCAGGTCCATCGGCCCTGTGCGATGCGCAAGTCCAGACCTTTGAGTACCGGCCTTCCGCCCAGGCTGACACACAGGGCTTGCGCCTCAAGAGCAGCGCTCATACACCAGCCCCCCGGCCTTGTAAATGCGACATGCGCAGCAAGAGATAGCCACCACCCAGCCCTGCAGTGAGCAGACCCACCGGCAGGTCCTGCGGCTGCATCAGCGTGCGTGCCAGGACATCGGCCAACAAGAGCAGATTGCCACCCACACAGGCCGACAGCGGAATCAGCCATCGATGGGTCAGCGGCCTCAGCGCACGCACCACATGGGGTGCGGCCAGACCGACGAAGGCAATCAGGCCAACCTGCGCCACCGCCGCTGCGGTGGCCAGAGCCAGAACCAGCACCAAAACCAGACGCGCGGCCGCCACCGGCATGCCCAAGCTGCGCGCCGTGTCCTCGCCCAAGGTCAAGGCGTCCAGCACCCGGGCCAATGGCCAGGCCAGCAACAAGCCCAGCAGCAGGGCTAGGGCCATCAGGACACACCCAGTCCAATCGACCCAGGAAGCGCTGCCGAGCATGAAGCCCTGCATGATGCGCAGCACCTCGGGGCGCAACCAACTCAGCCACGAGGTCATGGCACCGAGCATCACCCCCACAATCACGCCGGCCAGCAAAAGCCGCAGGGTATGCTGCACACCACGAGAGAGCATGAGGGTGATCGTTACCGCCGCCACCGCACCGACAAAGGCAGCCCCGGTCATGCCCAGTTGCAAGTACCACGGCAACCCAAGCGTGACGCCTGTGCCCAGCACACTGAGGTAGACGCAGACGCCCAGCGATGCACCGGAAGCGCTGCCCAGCAGGAAAGGGTCAGCCAAGGGGTTTCTGAACACGCCCTGCGCCACAGCGCCCGCCAGGCCCAGCAAAGCCCCCGCCAACCAGGCGCCCGCCGAGCGCGGCAGTCGAATCTCCGAAACGATCTGCCACGCCATCGGGTCCCGCCAGGCGAGCCACGGGGCCTGCCAGCCGGTGCTGCCAGCGGCGGCCCCCATCACCAGACCGATGGCAGCGCCCAACAGCATCCACAGACCCAGGCTCACCGGAGCCTTAACGAATCGGGCGGACCGGCTCATCGCGCCCCCCCCAGCAGGCAGCCGACCAAAAGCCCAGCCGCTTCAGCCAAGCGTGGGCCCGGGCGCATCAAAACATCAGCCTCGGCCGGTGAAAGCGCGCACACCCGGCCCTGCTGCACAGCACGCAGTCGCGCCCAGCCTGGCCGCTGAATCATCACATCGCGGCTGTCGCCACTGATGACGATGACATCAGGCTGCGCCCGAACCACGAATTCACTTTGAATTTGCGGGAAGGGCCCCAGACTGCCAGGCAGGATGTTGGCCAGGCCCAGGCGGGAGAGGGTCTGGCCTATAAAGGACGACTCACTGGCGCCAAACGGTCCGCTGCCCACCTCCACATACACCCGCTGCCCCCTGAGTTGGAGCGGCAGCGTCTGAGCTGCCGCTGACAGAGCGGCCTCAAGATCGCGCCAGACCGCTTGCGCCGCGTGGGCCGGCAACGCAAACACCTGGGCCAGCGTAGACAGGTTTCGACGCACGTCGTCGTGAGTACGCGGCTCCAGGGCCAGCACCGGGATACCCAGAGACTGCAAGCGCTGCCGCCCGGGGCTGGAGGTGGCCATCAGCACCAGATCGGGTCGCTGAGAGGCCACCGCCTCCAGGTTGACATCCAGGCCCCCCCCCATACGGGGCAAGGACTGAACCGCTGGCGGCCAGTTGGAATAGCGATCGACCCCCACCAACCGATGGCACTGGCCCAGCGCGCAGATCGACTCGGTCAAGGCCGGCAGAAGACTCACCACACGGACAGGGGCGCGCTCCAGACGCAGCTCCTGCTGCGTATCGTCGCGCACCACGATGGGCTGAGCCCCCAGCGAAACCAGGCTCAGGCCCAGGGCGGCCAAGACCAGCATGCTGCGCAAAAACGGACGTTCAGGCATTTTTCTGCGCCCATGCCTGCATGATGTGGTGCAGGCGGGCCACGCCGTCGGTCAAAGCCGCCGGCCCAGGCTGCAGGATATCGACCGACTTGATCTCAAAGAGCTGCCCATCGCGCACCGCAGGCACAGCCTGCCAACCCGGTCGCGCGGCCACTTTCTCAGGGCGAAATTTCTTACCGCACCAGGATCCGATGATGATCTCGGGGGAACGCTCGACGATACGGTAGCCATCCACAATGATGCGGTCTTTGCCCATGGGGGCCAGCGCCAGTTCGGGGAAGACATCGTCGCCGCCGGCAATGGCCATCAGCTCGGAAACCCACCGGATGGCACTGATGTGCGGCTCGTCCCATTCCTCGAAATAGACGCGCGGCCGGCGCTTGAAGGCGGCACTGCGCAGGGCGATCGCTTGCAGATGGTCGCGCATCCGGGCTATGCGCTCCAGACCCTGGTCGGCCTGCCCCACCAGCGCAGCCACCTGATAGAGCATGGCAAAAATTTCCTCCACGCTACGCTGGTTGAAGATGTGAACGGGCACCCCCGCGCGAATGAGCTGCGCGGCAATGTCGGCCTGAAGATCGGAAAACCCGATCACGCAATCGGGCTTGAGCGTCAGGATCTTGTCGATCTTGGCGCTCAGGAACGCACTCACTTTGGGCTTTTCCTGGCGCGCCTGAGGGGGACGCACGGTGTAACCAGAAATTCCCACGATACGATGCGACTGTCCGAGCAGATACAGCCACTCGGTGGGCTCTTCGGTCAGGCAAACGATGCGCTGAGGCGTCATGGCGGGCTCACGGGTCTTGCAGGTTCAGAGCCACGAATACCCCTCGCCGAGGTGCGTTGTAGCCGTAGGCGCTCTGGTATGTGCGATCGGTGACATTGTCCAGGCTTATCCTGAGCTTGGCCTGCCGATTGAGCGCGTAGGAGGCGCCGATGTCCAGCAGGGCGTAGGAGCCCAGGACGCGCTCATTGAAGTCGCTGTCCCTGCGCTGGCTGTGATAGCTCAAAGCAGCGCTCCATTCGACCGCACCCAGGGGCTGTAGGAATTTCAGGCTGGCCAGTCGCTTGGAGCGACGCGCCAGTGACTTGCCGGTTTCACGATTTACAGGATCCTGGGAGGTCAAACCCAGAATCACATCTGTCGAACCCCAACGGCTGCGTGCCGAAAGCTCCAGGCCCTGGTTGTTGGCCGGCAGATTGGTTAAATTGGAATTGCGGTCGAAGGCAATTAAGTCTTTCATGTCGACCCAAAAATAGCTCAGCCGCAGCTGATGAACCGACTGCTTGTAGGCCAGGCCGAATTCCCGATTGCGGAAGGACTCGACCCGCAGAGGCACCAAAGCATAGGCCTGCTCGCCCACGCTGGCGGCACGAAAGCCGCTGGATGCCTGGCCCAGAATCTTCCAGCCTGGGCTGAGACGATAGGACAGGCCCAGCAAGGCCGAGTTGCGTTCGTCACTCTCATCAAGGACCGTCAGCTGATTTCGAGTGGACAGCCAATCACGTCGCAGATTGAACTGCAGCGCCCAGTCCCCCTGTTCATGGCTCAAGCCTGCAAAAAGAGCCTTGTCTTTTTTGGCAAAGCGGTAGCCGCTGAGTGTGGCATCGGTGATGAGTTTTTCTTCCGAAAGTTCCAGCCCGAGCATCAAGGTCGAGCGATCGCGGATCGCCATTTGGTTAACCCAGCGCAAGCCCACCTGATCACTGCGGGCCAGACCGAAGTCATAGGCCGAAGTCCTGAGCAGGCCGTTCTTTCGATCCTCCAGCGTCTGTCGGCTTTGACTGAGCGCCATCTCGCTACGCCAATCCGCCCTCAAACGGGAGGCCAACACCAGCGCCACAGCCTGGGTTTTGCGCTCGAGATGATGGGTGTCGTCCGGGCGACCTCCGCCAAAAAGGTCATCGTCGTACTGAACACCTGCGGCCACCTGCGAGAGCGAGAGCCGGATCTTGTGATCCTGGTGAAGCTGATGCGCCATGTCGATGGCCGCGTTATGGATGCTTGTCCTGTCCTGATCCGGATTGGCCGCAGGTTTTTGCGCGACATTCATGGCCGACAAGCGCCCCGACTGCTCCTGTCCCAGCCGGATGGCCAATTCAGTGCCGCCGGACGATCGCGTCAAAGCCGCCTGCACCGAGCGTCGTCCTTCGCTACCAAAACCCAGCGCGGCGTATTGGCCGGTTCCCTTGCGCGTGATGATGTGAATCACGCCGCCGTTGGCCGCGCCACCGTAGAGGGCGCTGGCATCGCCGCGCACAATCTCGATCCGCTCTACATGGGCCAGCGGTATGTCAGCCACCAAAGGGGTGCCAATGCCGTCGACCGGAGCCCGCACGCCGTCAATCATCAGCACCAGATTGACGCTGTTGTGTCCGCGCAGAAAAAACGACGTCGTGGTACCCGGTCCACCGTTGCGGGCCGATTCAAAGCCGGCCACACCACGTAAAACGTCGGCCAGCGATGCCGCCTGCGACCTTTCGATGTCATCCCGATGGAGCACCTCAACCGAGGCGATCACGCTCGATAGCGCGGCGCTCTGGCGGGTGGCCGTGACAACCACCTCATCCAAAGCGGATACCGGCTGCGCCTGTGAGGACAAGCAAGAGACGAACACGAAAAAACCCAGCGCCAATGAACGCGCAGGTCGGTGCGAAAAGTTCATGATGAACCACCCCAGAACAAAAGCCCTCACCGGCCTCCCCGCCAGTGCATGAGCGTCACGGAGGCGCGCCCCTTCGGACACGCTTCCACCGTGTTGGCCGGTATCCGGGCTGACAAAGCAACTACGCTGGCCTTCCCAAGCGCTTGTTCAAGGCGCTCAGTGGCTGCTTCAGCGCAGCGGGGTTCGCAGTCTGGGGCTTCAAAGCCCTGACCGCGACCCGTTCGTCTTACC
Source organism: uncultured Polaromonas sp. (assembly GCA_964413475.1). GTDB lineage: Bacteria > Pseudomonadota > Gammaproteobacteria > Burkholderiales > Burkholderiaceae_C > Polaromonas. The sequence continues at coordinate 8,103 of CAYPSU010000115.1, forward strand.
GTTGCGGGGGCAGCGCAGGTTAGGCTTGCCGTGTGGGGCGCGCCCTCCTGCTTCCCGTTGAACTGCGGCATGCGAACCACACCGCGAGCACCAACGGGAGGCATTCTACGCAGCCCGCTTTCTGAAACCCTACAATCAGCCCGTCATGGCAACGCCACCCTCTCTGGACCAGCTGGCCGACCGCGTGGAGCGACTGCTCCTTCGCTACGAGGAACTGCAGCGCACCAACACCTTGCTGACCGAGCAGGTGAGGACGCTGACCCAGGAGCGCGACTCCCTCAAGTCGCGACTGAGTGCCGCCCGCGCTCGCGTCGATGCACTGCTGGAACGCCTGCCAAGCACCAGTCAAGACCCCACGCAAGGTGACACCCGCTCATGAAGCAGCTTGAAGTGCAGATCATGGGGCAGAGCTATTTGCTCGGCTGTCCCGAAGGCGGCGAAGAGCGCCTGCGTGATGCGGTGGGCAAAGTCGATGCGGC
>CAYPSU010000116.1:0-8370 GCA_964413475.1 uncultured Polaromonas sp.
ACCGTGGCCTTGAAGCCTTTGCGCTCGGCATATTTGAGGTACTGGCGCAGCAGCATGCTGGCCCAATCGCAGGCCTCGGTGCCGCCAGCGCCGGCCTGTATGTCCAAAAAGGCATTGAGCGGGTCAGCCTGGTTGCCGAACATGCGGCGGAACTCGAGCTTTTCCACCTCGGCCTGCACCTGATGGACTTCAGATTCGATGGTCATCAGGCCGGCCTCGTCACCGTCCTCGCGCGACATCTCGAACAATTCGAGGTTGTCGGAAACTTCTTGACCCAGCCGGTCAAGCACCAGCACCACGTCTTCGAGGGATTTCTTCTCTTTGCCCAATTCCTGGGCGCGCTTGGGGTTGTCCCAGACTTTGGGGTCTTCGAGGGCGGCGTTTACCTCGTGGAGCTTGCGTTGCTTGGCAGGGTAGTCAAAGATACCCCCGAAGCTCGTCGACCCGCAGACGCAGGTCTTGCAGGGTGTTGCCGATAAGGTTGATGCGTTCAGCGTCCATGGGTGTTCAGTTCCTGTGGGGGAGCGCGGTTGAGCCCTGGGGCTGCGGTGAGGCGCTACAAAGACTCGATTTTCTCACGCTAAAAATTCTTCCACGGTCCGGGCCAGGATTTGCGGCTGGTCGTGGTGCAGCATGTGGCCAGCGTTTTCAATGCGCGCGATGCGCACCTGAGCTATGTTTTTCAGCCTTTCGTGGTATTCCTGCAGGGAGTAAGTGCCTTTCCACCACTGGCTGAGCGAATCGTCGCTGGCCTCAACCGACAGCACCGGGGCCGTGATGCGCTGCCAGATGGTCTGCATTTCGTCCCAACGGTAGAGGTAGGCGTTCCTGATCTTGTGCGCCGGCTCGCCCAGGATGCGCCACTGGCCCCGGTCGTCGGGTTCAGCCCAATGGCTGGCCAGCCACTGGGCCTTGTCGGCCGGCAGTCGGGGGTTGGTCTTCATCAGGCGGCTGGCGACCGAGGATGCGTCGGGGTAGCTGCGCAGATCGAGCTGTCCACTGTGCAGGGCCTTGAGTTCGTCCATCCATTGCGCATAACGCCCGGGCGCTTGGCTGGGTCGGCTTTGCGCCAGACCAAAGCCCTCCAGGTTGACCGCGCGGCGAATGCGCTCGGGCCGTACGCCCGCGTAGCACAGGGTGATGTTGCCCCCCATGCTGTGGCCCACCAGGTCGACCGGTCGACCTGGCGAAAGGACGTCGAGCAGGAAGTCCAGATCGGCCAGGTAGTCCGGAAACCAGAAATTGTCGGCGCCGGTGGTGGTTTTGCCGAAGCCGCGCCAGTCGGGGGCAATCAGCCGTCGGCCACGCAGGAAGTCATCTGAGAAGGCATCGACCATGAATTGATAGGAGGCGCCAACGTCCATCCAGCCATGCACCATGACCAGGGGGGGCAGGTCCTCTTGCGGTGGACCCAGGCTCCATTGCCAAGTGTGATACGGCAGGCCGCGGATAGGGACAAACGCGCTGTGGGCACGGTGTTTTTCTTTGTACATTGCAGGGTCTTTGGGGGCGCGGGTGAAAACGTGCGCCCAGCACGCATCATAAGGAGCCTTGCCGCGATGTCCCGCGACCGCCGACCCGAATCCCACGATCACCATGCGGCCCTGCACCAGGGCTTGCGATGGCAGGTCGACGATGTCTTCAATATGGCCGAAGTCTGTTCTCGGCGATGGGCCCGGACGCAGCCGCATGCGGTGGCCTTGGTGGAGCACCGCCCCGGACAGCCGCCGCGTTCCTATACCTACGGTCAGTTGCAGCGCTCGGCCGATGCCCTGAGTCTGGCCTTGCTGGACCTGGGGGTCAGGCGTGGTGATCGGGTGGCCATTGTGATGCCGCAGCGCTTTGAAACGGCGGTGGCCTACATGGCGCTGCTGCAGATGGGGGCGGTGGCCATGCCACTGTCGGTGCTGTTCGGGCCGGAGGCGCTGACGTTTCGGCTGCAGGACAGCGAGGCGGTAGCAGCCCTTGCTGATGGGCAGTCAATGGGGACGCTGAGCGACCTGCGGTCGAAGTGCCCGGCCTTGCGGTATCTGATTGGAGTGGACGCTAGCGGTGGCGATGTGGATTACACCGCCGCCCTGGCCAATCAGCAGGGCCGCTTCGAGGCACTGCGCACCCGCGCCGAGGAGGCCGCGGTGCTGATCTACACCAGTGGTACCACCGGCCCTCCCAAAGGGGCGCTGATTCCGCACCAAGCGCTGGTGGGGAATTTGACCGGTTTTGTGTGCAGCCAGAACTGGTTTGGCTTTGATGGGGTGCACAACGATCGCTCCGATGCCGTGTTCTGGTCTCCGGCCGATTGGGCCTGGACTGGCGGCCTGATGGATGCGCTGTTGCCCACGCTTTACTTTGGGCGGCCCATCATTGCCTGTGCCGAGCGCTTTGGCGCCGAGATGGCTTTCGAACTGATGCAGCAACATGGGGTCACGCACACATTTTTGTTTCCGACGGCGCTCAAGGCGATGATGAAGGCTTGCCCGCAGCCGCGCATGCGTTATCGCTTGCAGTTACAAGCCATCATGAGTGCGGGTGAGGCCGTGGGCGATGCGGTCTATGCCTATTGCCGCGATTGCTTGGGGGTGGTGGTCAACGAAATGTTCGGGCAGACCGAGATCAACTACATCGTCGGCAATTGCGCCATGCAATGGGCCAGCCCCCCGCAGGGCCAGCCGCAACCGGGCCGCCCCGGTCTGCCGCTGGGCTGGCCGGCGCGGCCGGGCAGCATGGGCAAGCCCTATCCCGGCCACCGGGTGGCGGTGATCGACGAGGAGGGCCGTGAGTGTCCGCCCGGTGTGCCGGGGGATGTGGCGCTGCACCGCCTCGATGTGCACGGCCATCCTGACCCGATTTTTTTCTTGGGTTACTGGAAGAACGACAAGGCCACCGCAGCCAAGTACACCGGCCCCTGGTGCCGCACCGGCGACCTCGCCCGGCGGGACGAGGATGGCTACCTCTGGTACGAGGGCCGATCGGACGATGTGTTCAAGGCTGCGGGCTATCGCATTGGCCCGGGCGAGATCGAGAACTGCCTGGTCAAGCATCCGGCGGTGGCCAATGCGGCGGTCGTGCCCAAGCCCGATCGGGATCGCGGTGCCTTGGTCAAGGCCTATGTGGTGCTATCACCCGATTATTTGGCGCGGCGCTCCGAAGAGTCGACGCGGGCGCAGTTTGATGCTGAACTCACGGCCGAGCTGCAGGCGCATGTGCGCGGTTTGCTGGCGCCCTACGAGTATCCGAAAGAGGTCGAGTTCATCGATCAACTGCCGATGACCACCACCGGCAAGGTGCAAAGGCGGGTGCTGCGATTGCAGGAAGAAGAGCGCTTTCGCGCCTCGTCCGGCTGAGCGCTGGTTCTTCGCCGATCGCGCCCGAGCGGTGTTCCATGGCTGGCAGCAGCCGCGCCCTCGCGGCGATGGCCTTCTTGCTCTGGGATTAAACTGCTCTGAAGTGTTCTTGGCTAAACAGGCCCAATACGGGCATAGGGGCTTACGCATGCAACTCGTTAACCTGGGTACCAGCGACTTGAAGGTGACTCCGATCTGTCTGGGCACCATGACTTTTGGCGAGCAGGTGGATGAGCCGACCACCCATGCCATCTTGGACCGCAGCTTGGACCGGGGTATCAACTTCCTGGATACCGCGGAGATGTATTCGGTGCCGACCAAGGCCGAGACCTTTACCCGGACCGAGACTTACATTGGAAACTGGCTGGCCCGCAGGCCCGATGCACGCGCCAAGCTGGTGATTGCCACCAAGGTGGCCGGCCCGGCCCGGGTGCCCTGGGTGCGCGCAGGCAAGACGGATCTGACGGGGCAGGACATCATCGCCGCCTGCCATGACAGCCTCAAGCGCTTGCGCACCGATGTGATCGACCTCTACCAGATTCACTGGCCGGTTCGGCATGTGCCGGCCTTTGGCTCGATGTACTTCGACCGCGCCAAGGACCTGCCGGTAACGCCCATCTTGGAACAACTGCAGGCCCTGGGTGACTTGGTCAAGGCGGGCAAGGTCCGGGCCATTGGGCTGTCCAATGAAACGCCCTATGGGGTGCATGAATTCGTACGGCTGGCCGAGCAGCTTGGATTGCCGCGCGTGGCTTCGGTCCAGAACCCTTACTGTCTGATCAACCGATCGGTCGAAAATGCGCTTGACGAAAGTCTGTATCGCCTCAATGTTTCATTGCTGGCGTATTCGCCACTGGGTTTTGGCTTGCTCACCGGCAAGTATGACCAGTCCGGCACCGACCCCGACAAGGGGCCGAAGGAGGCACGGATCAGCAAGTACGAGTCGGTTCGTCAGCAGCGCTGGGGTCGGCCCGCCGCTTTGGTGGCTGCGCGTCGCTACAACGCGCTGGCGCGCGAGCACGGCTTGAGCCCGACGCAGATGGCCTTGGCGTTTTGCTACCACAGGCCCTTGGTGGCCAGCACCATCATTGGGGTGACCTCGATCGAGCAGCTGGAGGAAGATCTGAAGGCCTGGGGGACCAGCCTTTCGCCGGAGCTGCTGCAGGCCATTGATGACATTCGCTGGGAAATGCGTGACCCGGCCATCTGAGAGCTTGCAGGTCTGAGCGCATGAGCAGGACGGCAGCGGTGGGTCAGACGCCGGCCACGCAATGGCTGCGCGATCAGGGTGTGGCCTACACCGAGCATCCCTACGACTATCTGGAGCACGGTGGGGCCGAGCACAGTGCGCGGGTGCTTGGGCTCGATCCGTTCAGTGTGGTCAAGACCCTGGTCATGCAAGATCAGGACGGCGCGCCGCTGATCGTGTTGATGCATGGCAACCGGCAGGTGTCGACCAAGAACCTGGCGCGACAGATCGGCGCGAAGAAGGTTGAGCCTTGCACGCCCGATGTGGCGCAGCGGCACAGTGGCTATCTGGTGGGCGGGACTTCGCCCTTTGGCACTCGCAAGCGCATGCCGGTGTACGTTGAGGAGACGATACTGGCCCTGCCTAAAATTGCGATCAACGGCGGGCGGCGTGGCCTGCTGGTGGGGATTGATCCCGCCGTTTGCAGTGGCCTGCTGGGGGCGCAACCGGTGCGGTGCGCCATAGACAAGTGAGAACGCCTTGATGTATTTCTTTGTGGCTGTGGTGTCGGCCTATTTGATAGGGTCTTTGTCCTTTGCGGTGATCGTCAGCCGCCTGATGGGGCTGAGCGACCCGCGCAGTTATGGCAGCAAGAACCCGGGGGCTACCAATGTGCTGCGATCGGGCAGCAAGAAGGCGGCGGTCCTGACCTTGCTGCTCGATGGGGTCAAGGGCTGGCTGCCAGTGGCCTGGGTGGCCTGGCAGGGTGCGGCCTTCGGCCTGGGCGAGGGGACTGTCGCTGCGGTGGGTCTGGCGGCCTTTCTGGGCCACCTTTACCCGGTGTTTTTTCGCTTCCAGGGAGGCAAGGGCGTGGCCACCGCAGCTGGTGTGCTGCTCGGGGTGCATTGGCTGCTCGGGCTGGCGGTTTTGCTCACCTGGTTGCTGGTGGCCTATCTGAGTCGTTATTCGTCGCTAGCGGCCCTGGTCAGCGCTTTGTCGGCGCCAGCCTTCTATTTGCTGGGCGATCGCGGCCCCTGGTACACCGATCGCAGTGTGCTGGCCATGCTGGTCTTGATGAGCGTCCTGCTGATCTGGCGTCACCGCCAGAACATCGGCAAACTGATCCGGGGTGAGGAATCGAGGATCGGTGCCAAGGCCAAGCCCTGAGGCGGGCCTTCAGTCCCGGAAATTGTTGAAGCTCAGGGGCAGGTCCTTGACCTCGGCCCGAATCAGCGCCATGGCGCTTTGCAGGTCATCGCGCTTGGCGCCGGTGATGCGCACCGCATCGCCCTGAATCGAGGCCTGCACCTTCAGCTTACTGCCCTTGATGAGCTGCTGGATCTTCTTGGCGTCTTCGCCGGCGATCCCGCTGCGTACCTTGCTGAGCTGCTTGACCTTGTCGCCGCCGATTTTTTCGATTTTGCCCAGATCGAGAAAACGCACATCCACGCCAGCCTTGGCCAGTTTGTTGCGAAGAATGTCGTTGATCTGATCGATCTGAAAGTCACCGTCGCCGATCAGGGTGATGTCCTTGTCCTTGATCTCAATCGATGCGGCCGTGCCCTTGAAGTCAAAGCGCGTGCCGATTTCCTTGCCGGCGTTTTCGACTGCATTTTTGAGTTTGACCAGATCGGCTTCTAGAACGGTATCGAAGGAGGGCATGGAGGGCTCGTCTGCAGGAAGTGGCGATGCGACAATTCGTAAATGTTAGTCGAGAAACAGCTTGCGCTTCAGCCGCACAACACCTTTGGCATTGCCGCCAGGGCGCAGGAGCTGGTGCGAATTGGCAGCGCTGAGGATGTTCGGGCGGTACTGGCCGACCCGGCGCTGCGCAGCCGCCCCAAGTTTGTTTTGGGCGGCGGCAGCAATATCGTGCTGACCGGTGATGTCAAGCCCTTGGTGCTTAAGGTCGAGATCATGGGACGGCGTCTGCTGACCGAGACGGCCCGCCATTGGATCGTCGAGGCCGGTGCTGGTGAAAATTGGCACGATCTGGTGGCTTGGACGCTGCAGCAGGGGTGGCCTGGACTTGAAAACATGGCGCTGATCCCCGGCACCGTGGGCGCCTCGCCGGTGCAAAACATCGGCGCCTATGGAGTCGAGCTGCAAGACCGCTTCGATTCGCTCGATGCCGTGGATCTGGAAAGCGGCCAGACTTTCACGCTCGACGCCTCGCAGTGCGCTTTTGGCTACCGAGATTCGGTGTTCAAGCATGCGCCGGCCGGTTCGTCCGAAGGATCTCGCGGCATGGGCTTGGCTGGGCGGGCATTGATTTTGCGCGTGCGATTTGCCTTGCCCAAGGTCTGGCGGGCGGTGCTCGGCTATGCCGACCTGGAGCGGCGCAGGGTCGAAGAAGGTCTTCAGCCCTCGCAGGTCAGCCCCGAGCGTCTGTTTGGCTGGGTCTGCGAGATTCGCCGCGCCAAGCTGCCTGACCCGGCGGTGCTGGGCAATGCGGGCAGCTTTTTCAAGAACCCGACGGTCTCTCCGGAGCAGTGCGCCGATATCATCGCGCGCGACCCGAAGGTGGTGCACTACCCCATGCCCGATGGCAGCGTCAAGCTGGCTGCGGGCTGGCTTATTGACGCCTGTGGTTGGAAGGGCAAGAGCGTGGGTCGGGCGGGCGTTTACGAAAAGCAGGCTCTGGTGCTGGTCAATCGCGGCGGCCCGAGCGACCCGGTAACCGGCGGCGAGGTCATGACCCTGGCGCGAGCCATACAGACCAGCGTCTACGAGCGTTTTGGTTTGCGCCTGGAGCCCGAGCCGGTGGTGCTGTGATCAGAGCTGGACCTCGTTTTTCAATGTCCCTGGGAAGGAATTGACCGTATGCAGACCGAGCTGACCATCCTCACCGGCCACTCCCGAGGCATGGGCCGCGCCCTGGCGCAGATGCTGCTGGCCCGAGGCCACAGGCTCTTGGGAATTTCGCGCAGCCATGCCCAGGGCCTGGCCCCTGCTGCCGGTGCTGCGGGCGAGTTGACCCAATGGCAGGCCGATCTGGCTGAGGGCGCGGAAGTGGCCCGTCGGCTGCAAGCCTGGCTCCAGGGGCAGGCCGGGCAAGCCTGGCGTAGCGTGACCCTGATCAACAACGCGGGGCTGATCCCGGCCATCGTGCCCTTGTCACGCGCCCAGCCTGAAGACCTGGCGCGGGCGCTGCGTGTGGATCTGGAAACGCCGATGCAGCTGTGCGCAGCTTTTCTGGCCGCCACCGCTGGCTGGACGGCGCAGCGGCGCATCTTGAACATTTCCTCGGGGCTGGGCCGCAGGGCCATGGCCTCGCAGTCGGCTTATTGCGCGGCCAAGGCCGGTATGGATCACTTCACCCGCTGCCTGGCGCTCGATGAGGCCCGCCTGCCCAACGGTGCGCGGGTGTGTTCCTTGGCCCCCGGCGTGATTGATACCGACATGCAGGTGCAACTGCGCGCAGCGCCGGATGCTGATTTCCCGGACCGACAGGGTTTCGAGGGCCTGCATCTCCAGGGCGTACTGACCTCGCCCGAGGCCGCGGCCGAGCGGCTGCTGGCCTTTTTGGCCCGGCCAGACTTTGGCACGCAGCCGGTGGCCGACGTCCGCGATTGACAATTTGATAAGGGGGTCTGACCCCAATTAGGGGACGGCTTATAAAACGGCCGCTGGGCCGTTTAGGGGGCTCGATCGGCTCTTAGCTTTTGCCGCTGCCCTCAAGCTTGTAGATGTGTGGGCCTTCGCCGCTGGAGAGCAGGCCGGTGTGGGCGTAGATGCCCAGCTTGCTGCGCGTGTCGGTGATGTCGAGGTTGCGCATGGTCAGTTGGCCGATGCGGTCCAACGGGGAAAACGGCGCGTCTTCCACCTTTTCCATGC
>CAYPSU010000117.1:0-8298 GCA_964413475.1 uncultured Polaromonas sp.
TTTTCAGCAGGCGCAGATGTTCAGCCTGCTCGATGAAAACATTCACAACCTGGCCATTGAAGGCGTGTTTGACGATTGCCAGGACATCGTCAAGGCGGTCTCTGGCGATCTGGAGTTCAAGCGCCAGTACCGTATCGGCACGGTCAATTCCATCAACTGGGCCCGTTTGCTGGCCCAGGTGGTTTACTACTTTGCCGGCTATTTCCAGGCGACAAGCTCAAACGCCCACAAGGTCAGTTTCACGGTGCCCAGCGGAAACTTCGGCAACGTCTGCGCCGGTCATGTGGCCAGGATGATGGGTCTACCGATTGCGAGCCTGGTGGTGGCCACCAATGAGAACGATGTGCTCGATGAGTTTTTTCGCACCGGCCTCTACCGGGTGCGGGGCTCGGCCGATACCCATGAAACGTCCAGCCCTTCGATGGACATCTCCAAGGCCAGCAACTTTGAGCGCTTTGTGTTTGATCTGCTTGGCCGCGATGCGGGGCTAACCCGTTCGCTGTTTGCCGACGCCCTCGGACGCCAGGGCTTTTTTGATTTGAGCGGCCATCCGGCCCTGGGTCAGGCGGCCAGCCGGTACGGTTTTGCCAGCGGCAAGAGCACCCACGAAAACCGCCTCGCCACCATCCGGGACACCGATAGCCGCTTCGGTGTGGTGATCGACACCCACACCGCAGACGGCTTGAAGGTGGCCCGCGAGCATCGGCAAGCGGATGTGCCCATGCTGGTGCTGGAAACGGCGCTGCCGATCAAGTTTGCAGCGACCATCGAGGAGGCCCTGGGCCGTCTGCCGCTACGACCGCCGGGCTTTGAAGGCCTGGAGGACCAGCCGCGCCGGGTGAGGGTGCTGCCGGCCGATGTGAGCCAGGTCAAGGCCTATATTGCAGCGCATGCCCAGCCCCGAGGGCTGGCCGCTGCCCTCTGAAGGTGTGGGCGCGGGCCGTGCTGGCAATGCCCGTTTTCCGCTGTGACCTTGGCCGCCGATGTACGCTTAAGCCATGAGTTCTTCCGCCCCCCCTGCTGCGAGCCGATCGCCCCTGCGCCCGCTGGATGAGGCCTTGCAGGACCTGCTGGCCCGCGCAGAGCCCACGCTGCCCCCGCAAAGCGTCCCCACCTTCGAGGCGGATGGTCGGGTGCTGGCGCAAGATCTGGTTTCGCCGCTGGATGTGCCCGGTCATGACAACAGTTCCATGGACGGCTATGCAGTGCGCGTGGCGGACTTGCGTGAGCATCAGGTGTTCCCAGTCTCGCAGCGCATCCCTGCCGGTAGCGCTGCGCAGCCCCTGCAAGCGCAATCGGTGGCCCGTATCTTCACCGGAGCGCCGGTGCCCGAGGGAGCCGATGCCATCGTCATGCAGGAAGAGGTTGCCGTGCTCGATGAGGGCCGGGTTCAGATTCAGGCCATGCCCGCAGCGGGTCAATGGATACGCCGGCGAGGCGAGGATGTGGCGCGGGGCGCGGTGGTGTTGCAGCGGGGGCAGCGCTTGTCCCCGGCCGAGTTGGGGCTGGCAGCAAGCATCGGCTTTGACCGCCTGACCGTAGCCCGGCGCGTTCGCGTGGCCCTGCTGTCGACCGGTGACGAACTGGTGATGCCTGGTGAGGTGGCGCCCGAGGCGCTGCCACCCGGGGCGATCTACAACTCCAACCGTTTCTTTTTGCGCGCTTTGCTGGCGCGACTCGGCTGCGAGGTGAGCGATCTGGGCATCGTGCCCGATGACCGACAGGCCACGCTGCGAGCCTTGGCCCAGGCAGCGCAGGACCACGACCTGATTCTGACCAGCGGCGGCGTATCGGTGGGCGAAGAAGACCATATCAAGCCGGCGGTGCAGGCCCTGGGAGAACTGCAGTTGTGGCAAATCGCCATCAAGCCGGGCAAGCCCTTTGCCTATGGCCGGATTGGCCGTGCGCGGGGTTATGCGCATTTCATAGGCCTGCCGGGCAACCCGGTGTCGAGCTTCGTCACTTTCTTGCTCCTGGTGCGGCCGTTTCTGCTGCGACTTCAGGGGGCCAGCGGCCTGCGACCGGCCGCGATGATGCTGCCCGCGCATTTTGAGGGTCCCAAGCCCGACAAGCGGCGCGAATTTTTTCGGGTCCGACGCAACGCCCAGGGAGGGCTGGATCTGTTTGCCAACCAAAGCTCGGGCGTGCTCACTTCGGTGGTGTGGGCCGATGGCCTGATCGATGTGGCTGCGGGCCAGCGCATTTCGCGAGGCGATCTGCTGCCCTTTATTTCTCTGACGGACTTGCTATGACCCAAGTACACATCAAGTACTTTGCTTCGCTGCGGGAGGCTTTGGGGCCGGGTGAAATCCGCCAGACCCAGGCCCAGACCGTGGGTGAGTTGCGCGATGAATTGATTGCCTTGGACGCGGCGCACGCGCAGGCGCTGTCCCGGCAGCGGCCCGTGCGCGCTGCGCTCAATCAGGTGATGAGCGAGGAGCACCAGCGCCTGAGCGAGGCTTGTGAGGTCGCGTTTTTCCCGCCTGTGACGGGGGGCTGAAGATGTCCCCAAGGGTGTCCCTGCAAACGGCTGACTTTGACCTGAGCGCCGAGATCGCTGCGCTGCGAGCGCAGGACCGGCGGGTGGGGGCGGTGTGCAGCTTCATTGGCACCGTGCGCGACCGCCACATGCATTTGGAGCGCAGCACCGCTGTGACCCAGGGTGAAGTGCAGTCCCTGGAACTCGAGCATTACCCCGGCATGACCGAAAAAGCCATCGAAGGCATGATCGATGCCGCCCTGGCGCGCTTTGACATTTATGCCGCCAGGGTGGTGCACCGAGTAGGCCTTTTGTTACCCACCGACCAGATTGTTCTGGTGGCGGTCAGCTCGGCCCACCGTGGCCAAAGTTTCCAGGCCTGCGAGTTTTTGATGGACTATCTCAAGACTCAGGCGCCTTTCTGGAAAAAGGAAGTCACGCCCGAGGGCTCGCGCTGGGTCGACGCACGGGTCAGTGATGATGCTGCGCTGGCGCGCTGGGGTTTGACGACGGGCAACTTGGGGCCCTGACGCCGGGTGCCCCGCAGGGTTGATCGCGCCGAGGGCGGCGGCGCTCTTACTGTCCAGGCTTGGCATCGCTGCCTGGAGCCGCGCCCTCGCAGCGATGCGGCCACGAGCTGGCCGTCCATGCCCCTGGGAATGACTGGCCCGCATGCCTGATTCCGAGATCTGACCTAAGATTGGATGCTGCGTGAACTTACGATCTCCCAACATGACTGTCTCAAACGATAGGCCTCACCTTCGCATTGCCACCGAAGAGGCTTTTGCGCCGCCGGAGATGATCCGCATCTACGAGAAGATCCTGGCCGGCAGCCAGGTCGATCCCGGCTTCAAGGGCTTGATGGGGTTCTACATGAGCAGTCCCAGCGAGCGGGCGCGTCACATCATGCGTTGCCTGCAGGACCTCGATCAGCTTCGGCTCGCTCATATGGACGAGGCTGGGGTTGATCATCAGGTGCTGGCTCTCACCGCGCCGGGTGTGCAGATCATGGACAAGGACACTGCCGTCTCGTTTGCGCGAGTGGCCAACGATTTCCTGGCCGATGCGATCCGGAGGCATCCCAAGCGCTTTAGCGGCATGCTGGCGGTGCCGGTGCAGGATCCGCAGGCGGCCGCCCGCGAGATCGATCGTGGCGTGAGCCAATTGGGCATCCGTGCGGTGGTGATCAACTCCCACACGCATGGCGAGTATCTGTCCGACCCCAAGTTCTGGGACATTTTTGCGGCGGCCGAACAGCATGGGGTGCCGATCTATCTGCACCCCAACTCGCTGCCGCGCAACATGATCGAGCCGTTTCAGGAGTGCGGCCTGGACGGAGCGATCTACGGCTTTGGCGTCGAGACCGGTCTGCATGCGCTGCGCATCATCACTGCCGGGGTGTTCGACCGCTTTCCCAAACTGCAGATGATCATTGGACATATGGGAGAGGCGCTGCCTTTCTGGTCTTATCGGCTCGACTATATGCATCAGGCCACGGTGCGTTCCAAGCGCTACGAAAGCATTGGGCCGCTTCAGAAGAAGCCCAGTGATTATTTGCGTGAGAATTTCTATATCACCAACAGCGGTGTGGCCTGGGAGCCGGCCATCAAGTTCACCCAGTCCATCGTGGGGGCAGACCGGGTGCTCTATGCGATGGACTATCCCTATCAGTATGCTGTCGAAGAAGTTGGCCTGCTCGAACGCATGGACATGAGCGCTGAAGACAAGAAGAAGTTTTTTCAGACCAATGCCCAGAAGCTGTTTGGCATAGGCCCGCTCTGATTGATTCCCTCAGGAGACAAGACCATGAAACTTCATATGTTCGTCCGACGTGCGCTGCTCTTGATGGCTGCGTCCGCTCTGGGCCTGGGCGCTCAGGCGCAGACCTGGCCCACACAGAGTGTGCGCATCATCGTGCCCTTTACCCCGGGTACGGGTATGGACACCATCGCTCGCGCCGTCGGCCCCCGTCTCAGTGAGCGGCTTGGGCAGCCGGTGGTCATCGTCAATCAGCCTGGTGCCAGTGGCAATATCGGCGCCGATGCAGTGGCCAAGGCCACCGACGGTCACACGCTGCTCATGGGCGCCAACACCATGCTGATGGCATCGCAGATGTACAAGAACGTGCCGTTCAATCCGGTCAAAGACTTCGCGCCGATCTCCATGGCGGCCTATGGCACCTTGATGCTGGTGTCTCACCCCAAGACCGGGATCAAGTCCATGGGCGAGCTGATCGCCCAGGCCAAGGCCCGACCTGGATCGATTTCTTTTGGTTCGCCCGGTGTGGGCACGCCGCATCACATGGCGATGGAGTTGTTCAAGGTACAGACCGGGCTGTTCATGTTGCATGTGCCTTACCGTGGATCGGCAGGCTATACCCAGGATCTGCTCTCGGGCGAACTCAATGTGGGTTTCTTGCCGGTGCATATTGCGCAGGGCTTTGTGCGCGATGGCCGGCTCAATGCGTTGGCAGTGGGCAGTGCCAAACGCCATCCTGTCTCGCCAAGCGTAGCCACTTTTGAAGAGCAGGGTATCAAGGGCGTGGAGGTGGACCTCTGGTATGCCTTCTACGCGCCGGCGCGCACCCCTGCTGCGGTGATCAGCCGTCTGAGCACCGAGATTGCCGGCATCGTCCGCAGCAATGAGGTCAAAGACCTCCTTGGCCGCGCCGGCATGGACGCATCAGCTTCGACGCCTGATGAGCTGGCGCTGATCACCCAGAAGGATTACCCGCGCTGGGGCGCAGTGATCAAGCGCAACGGTATTTCAGCCGAGTGAGTATGAGCCAAGCAGGCATTGTGGTGGTCGGCGGCGGCATTGCCGGCCTGGGCTTTGCCCTGTCCCTGCATCAGCGGGGTGTTGCCTGTGAGGTCTACGAAAGCGTGCCGCAGGTCAGGGAGCTCGGCGTGGGCATCACCTTGTTGCCTCATGCGATGCGCGAACTCTCTGCGCTGGGTGTGCAGCCGCAATTGGAGGCGGTGGGCATCGAGAACCTGGAAAGCGTTTTTTTCAACCGCTTCGGTCAGTTCATTTACCGCGAGCCGCGCGGCCGGCATGCGGGCTACCCGCTGCCCGAAATCGGCATCCACCGCGGTAAGCTGCACCGCATTCTTTATGAGGCGGCCCTCGATCGGCTGGGGCCGGCGCATATCCATACCGGTCATCGCTGCGCTGGGCTCGAGCAAGACGAGGCTGGAGTGACCGTCCATTTCACTGATGCGCAGGGACAGGTCTTGCCGCCGGTGCGCGCCGCAGTGGTGGTGGCTTGTGACGGTATTCATTCGGCGGTACGCAAACAGTTTTACCCCCAGGAGACGGTGGCTTTCGCGGGTATCAACACCTGGCGTGGTGTGACCCGCCACAAGCCCATCCTGACGGGCAAGAGCTATATGCGGGTGGGCTCGATCCGCACCGGAAAGATGGTGATCTATCCGATCGTCGACAAGGTGGATGATCGGGGCTATCAGCTGATCAACTGGATGGCCGAGATCGAGGGCAGCAGCCAGGTCATGAATGACTGGAATCAGGGCGGCAAGGCAGAGGACTTCATTTCAATCTTCAAGGACTGGACCTTTGACTGGCTGGACGTGCCAGCACTTATCCGAAATGCCGATCAGATTTTGGAGTACCCCATGGTCGACAAGGACCCGGTCCCCCAATGGACCTTTGGCCGGGTCACGTTGATGGGCGATGCGGCCCATCCCATGTACCCGCGGGGCTCTAACGGTTCGGCCCAGGCCCTGATCGATGCGCGCACCCTGGCCACCGAGCTGGCGCGTGGGGGCGATCCAGTGGCCGCTCTGACAGCTTACGAGGCGCAGCGCCGCGAGGCCACGGCCAAGGTGGTGCTGACCAACCGCAGCCAGCCGCCTGATTTGATCAATATCCGGGTCGAGGAGCTCAGCGGTGACCGCCCCTATCGTCATATTGATGACATCATCAGCCAGGACGAGTTGCGGGCGCTTTCGGACAACTACAAGAAGATCGCCGGCTTTTCCCTGGAGGCCGTCAGGGCCTGAGCGGGGGGCCGCCCCCCGGCGCGAAGGCGAGCCTCAGCTCAGTTAAGGTAGCGCGGCTTGGTTGGCCGCGGCTTGCCCTCGGCTTCATCGCCCGGATGGGTCTCTTGGGTCGTCTCTTCTGGCAGGGCTCGCAGCTCGGCCCCCCGCAGCCAGCCCGAGCCCTTGATGGCCTGATGAATCAGCCGGATCAGTCCTTGCGTGAGCGTGACATCCATCAGCATCTGCATGTCGCGCTGGCGCTGTGGCAGTTTTTCCAGCAGGGTGACTTGCAGCTTGCCGTCGGCCATTGGGGTGAGTTTGAGTTCGGTCACCAGCAGCGGCTCTTCCCCCAGCGGCAGAGCGGTGGGTTGATCTTTAAACGGTGTTTCGTAGTCACCCTGATAGGCAGCGGCCTCTTTCTGGAAATTGCGCATCAGCTGATGGCGTTGCTCGCTCGGCGGCGCGGCCGGATCGGGCTTGTCCAACTGCGCCTGTAATTGGCTCTCGGAGCTGCGCTGCAGCACCGGCAGCAGCTGCAGGCCCAGTCGCCGAGTCAGCCAGATGCGAAATTCCTCGCCACCCTGGCTGTTGATTCGGACGAGCAGGCGGTCTTGCTCGACCACATAGCTCACATTGACCTGATGGATATTCATGGCACGATTCTAAGGATCCGGGATCCAGGCCGGGCTGGGGCGTGTGGATGCGCCGGCCCGGCCGGATGCCGAGCCGGCGGCGGGCTGCGGCCAGGGCTGTGGCCGGCAAGCCTTGAAAATGTCGTGTACCGACCCTAGCTACAGACGGACTCGTTTCGGGAGCTGTGATGCGCCAAGACAAACTGACCACCAAATTCCAGCAAGCCCTCGGTGATGCCCAATCCATCGCCCTCGGCCGTGATCATCCCTATATCGAAGGGGTGCATGTGCTGGCCGCCATGTTGTCGCAGGATGAGGGTCCGCGCGCCTTGCTCCAGCGCGCCGGGGTCAATCTCGGCAGCCTGGAATCGGCGGTGGAGGCGGGCCTGAAGAAGTTACCGGAAGTGCAGAGCCAGGAGCAGATCCAGATTGGCCCCGACTTGAGCAAGCTGCTGCAGGCCACTGAGAAGGAGGCCATCAAGCGCGGCGATGCCTTCATCGCGGCCGAGCTTTTCCTGCTGGCCTGCGCCGACCACAAAGGCGATATCGGCCGCATGGCCCGCGAGAGCGGCATGACCCGGCAGGTGCTGGAGGCGGCCATCATCGCCGTGCGCGGCGGCGAGAAGATGGACAGCGCCGATGCCGAAGGCCAGCGTGAGGCCCTGCGCAAATACACCCTTGATCTGACCGAGCGGGCCCGCGCCGGCAAGCTTGACCCAGTCATTGGCCGTGACGACGAGATTCGTCGTGCCATTCAGGTCTTGCAGCGACGCAGCAAGAACAATCCGGTGCTCATAGGCGAGCCTGGCGTGGGCAAGACGGCCATTGTGGAGGGCCTGGCCCAGCGTATCGTCAACGGCGAGGTTCCCGATTCACTCAAGGGCAAGCGCGTGCTGTCCCTGGACATGGCAGCCCTGCTGGCTGGCGCCAAGTACCGCGGCGAATTCGAGGAGCGCCTGAAGGCGGTGCTCAATGAGCTGGCCAAGGACGAGGGCCAGACCATTGTTTTTATAGACGAGCTTCACACCATGGTCGGTGCGGGCAAGGCAGAGGGTGCGATTGACGCTGGCAATATGCTCAAGCCCGCCTTGGCGCGCGGTGAGTTGCATTGCGTGGGTGCCACCACGCTGGATGAATACCGAAAATACGTGGAGAAGGATGCTGCTCTCGAGCGGCGCTTTCAGAAAAT
>CAYPSU010000118.1:0-8232 GCA_964413475.1 uncultured Polaromonas sp.
AGGGCAAAGTACGGCTGCAGATCACTGACCCCGAAGGCAAGGTCTGGGAAGAGCTGGTGCCCAAAGAGAAGAACATCCTGGTGCACGAGGGCCAGGTGGTCAACAAGGGCGAGACCATCGTCGACGGACCGGCCGATCCGCAGGACATCCTGCGCCTGTTGGGCATGGAAGAATTGGCGCACTAGATCGTCGATGAAGTTCAGGATGTCTACCGCCTGCAGGGTGTGAAGATCAACGACAAGCACATCGAGGTGATCGTGCGTCAGATGCTGCGCCGTGTGGTGGTCGACAACCCGGGTGACTCCAGCTACATCGCAGGCGAGCAGGTCGAGCGTTCGGCTCTGTTCGATACCAACGATGCCTTGCGTGCCGATGGCAAGGTTCCGGCCACTTTCACCAACTTGCTGCTGGGCATTACCAAGGCTTCGCTGTCGACCGACTCCTTCATCTCGGCCGCCTCCTTCCAGGAAACCACCCGCGTGCTCACCGAGGCTGCCATCATGGGCAAGCGCGATGAGCTGCGCGGCCTGAAGGAAAACGTCATCGTCGGCCGTCTGATTCCCGCAGGAACCGGGCTGGCCTATCACGAGGCTCGCAAAGTCAAAGATGCGATGGACGAGGCCGAGCGGCGCGAGATTGCCGACGCCGAGGCGGCCGAGCTACAGGCGGCCACTGAGGGCGCCGCTGACAGTTCGACGCCCGCGGCTTGATAGCCGGAGGGCTGCCCCTTCAAAAGCCCGCGCCAGAGATGGCGCGGGCTTTTTTGTGGGGTGACCTCGCGCGCTGGCCCGAATCACTTTATCGGGGTCCATGCCTGCGCTAAAGTGGCGCGACTTATGACCCCGGTCACCCTGTCGATTCTTGCGCTGGCCGCACTGCTGGTGTGCTGGGCCGTTGGTGCCCACAACCGGCTGGTGCGTCTGCGCGGCGCGGTGGCCGACGAATATCTTGCCCTGCAGGCGCACCTGATGCTCCGTCAGAGCCTCCTTCGCCGAGGCCTGGACGCTTCTGCCGCTTGGCCCCACTGCGAGGGGTCTGGAGCGCTGGCCCAAGCGGTCCAAAGCTTGCAGGAGGCCCTGGAGGCGCTCAGTCGTCGCGACCTTGGGGTGGCCGAGCTCGATCGCCTGCAGCAAGCCGAGCAAGCGCTTGCCCAGCAGATGCAGCGGTTTTGGGCTCAGGCTGCCGCCTTGCCGGCGGGCTCGACGCCACCGGATCTGGCGCGATGGGCCAGCGACCTGTTGGAATGGCAGGATCGAATGGTCTTTCTGCTGGGGCCGTTTTGGGCCGCGGTGAGGGCTCACAACGAGGCGGTGTTGGAATTCCCGGCCGTGCTGATGGCGCGCGTCTCGGGGCTGCAAGCTCTACCGCAGCTCAGCGGACTGGGCGATGGCCTGGCGCCCGAGGCCCTGCATGCCTTTGGCCTGAGCTCGGCGGGCGACTCGGGCTCCTGAGGGTCGACCCGAGGAAGATGAGCGCGCACTAGCG
The DNA here is from genome assembly GCA_964413475.1 of uncultured Polaromonas sp. GTDB lineage: Bacteria > Pseudomonadota > Gammaproteobacteria > Burkholderiales > Burkholderiaceae_C > Polaromonas. The sequence continues at coordinate 1,486 of CAYPSU010000118.1, forward strand.
TTTATATTCGGGGGGTATCCTGCGCGCCAGCCTCTCTGTGGGTTGTTGCAGCCGGACTTACCCTCACCCTAAAGGAGACATGCTCATGACTCTTCGCCGTTGGCCAGCCTTGCTGGTTGTGTTGGGCAGCTTGATGGCTGGTGCCGCTCAAGCGCAGACCGTTTCGCCCCAAGAGGCTCTTTATGTCAAAGCTCTGGCCGCCACTTGTGCCAACTGCCACGGCACGGCCGGGCAGGCGGTGGTCGGTTCGGCCAACGCCACGCTGGCCGGGCGCACCGATATTGGAGCCCAGATGCGTGCCTTCAAGAGCGGGGCGCGTTCGGCCACAGTGATGCACCAACTGGCCAAGGGCTACAGCGATGCGCAAATCGATGCCATCGCCGCCTACTTTGCCGCCCAGAAAAAATAAGGAGCCCGCCATGAACGCCCGTTCCCTCTCCCGTCGTCATGTGCTGCAAAGCGCCGCTGCCCTGAGCCTGCTGGGCCTGTCAGCTTGCGCCACCACCTCCATTCCCACCCGCGCCAAAGTGGTGGTGGTGGGCGGTGGTTATGGGGGCGCTACTGCTGCCAAGTATGTGCGATGGCTCTCCGACTACAAGATCGATGTGGTGCTGATTGAGCCGCAGGAAGCTTTCATCTCCTGTCCCATCTCCAACCTGGTGCTCTCCGGTGTGCGGCAGATGGCTGACATCACCACGCCTTACACCGCCCTGTCCAAGCGGCATGGTGTGACTGTGGTGCGTGATATGGCCAAGAGCATCGACACCCGCGCCAAGACGGTGACCTTGGGTGGCGGCGCGACCATTGGCTATGACAAGCTCATCGTCTCCCCTGGCATCGACCTGCAGCTTGACAGCATTGAAGGTCTGCGCGCTGCCAACGCTTCAGGCCAGATTCTTCAGGCCTGGAAGGCTGGCCCCGAGACCATGGCCCTGCGCCGCCAGCTTGAGGCCATGCCCGATGGCGGCGTGTTTGCTATCGCCATCCCCGAGGCTCCCTATCGCTGCCCGCCCGGACCGTACGAGCGTGCCAGTGTCATCGCTGGATATTTCAAGGCCCAGAAGCCACGCAGCAAAGTGCTCATCCTCGATGCCAACCAGGACGTCACGTCCAAGGGGCCTTTGTTCAAGCGCGTCTGGAACGAGCAGTACAAAGGCATCATCGAATACAGACCCCAGCACAAGGTGACGGCTGTCGATGCCAGGGCCGGCGTCATCAAGTTCGATGTGCAGGACGATGTCAAGGCGCAGGTGCTCAATGTGCTGCCGTCCATGCGCGCCGGCGCCATCGCGGTGCAAACCGGGCTCAACAACCAGGGCAGCAACCGCTGGTGCGGCGTCAATTACCTCAACTTCGAGTCCACCGCAGCCAAGGACGTACATGTGCTCGGCGACTCGATCCAGATTGCACCGGCCATGCCCAAGAGCGGGCATATGGCCAACAGCCATGCCAAAGTGGCCGCCGCGGCCATCGTGGCCGAGCTTTCGGGTTGGCCTATCAACCCGGCCCCCATGCTCACCAACACCTGCTACAGCTTCATTGACCCCAAGATGGCCATTCATGTGGCCAGCGTGCATGAGTACGTGGCAGCTGAGCGGACCTTCAAGACGGTGGCTGGCTCTGGTGGGGTAAGCACCGGTCCGACCGAGCTGGAGGGTGTTTACGCCCTGAGCTGGGCCAGCAATATCTGGGCTGACTCGCTGGCCTGATCTTGCCTTCGGGGGCCGGCCTGTCCGGGCCGCCCCTGATCATGACCCCAGTCGCTCCAGCCCTCTGGCAGCTCCTGCAGGCCAGCGCTCAGGTGCTGGCTGCGGTGCGTGCTGGCCGCTCCACCACAACCGTTTTCGACAGCCTGGATCCGGCTTTGCGCGCCGGCGTTCAAGCCCTGTCCTTGCAGGTGCTGCGCAGCCTGGGGCTGGCGCTGGCCTTGCGGCGGCAGTTGGCGCGGCGCGAGCCGCCTGCGGCTGCCGATGCGTTGCTGTGTACCGCCCTGGCCTTGCTGGTGGCCGATCCGCCCCCCTACGCACCGCACACCCTGGTGGCTCAGGCGGTGGAGGCAGCCAAGCGAAATCCGGCCACCGCGCATCAGGCCTCCTTTATCAACGGTTGCCTGCGGCGCGTGCTGCGAGAACAGGCGCAGCTGCAGGCCGCAGCAAAGCAGCAGCCGCAGGCGCGCTGGAACCATCCCGATTGGTGGATCGCGCGCCTGCAGCAGGACCACCCCCAGCATTGGCAGGACGTGCTCGCCTCGGGCGACCGGCCGGCCTCCATCGTGCTGCGCATCAATGAGCGTCGGGTGTCGCCTCAGGAATGTCTGCGACGGTGGGCCCAGGCTGGTATTGACGCCGTTGCGGTGGGCGTCAGCGGCGTTCAACTGACCCGCTCGCACCCGGTGTCCCGGCTGCCAGGCTTTGCCGAAGGCTGGTTTTCGGTGCAGGATTGGGCGGCACAGCAGGCGGCCCCGCTGTTGCTAGAAGGCCTGCAGCCCGCCGGGCCGCGCTTGCGACTGCTCGATGCGTGTGCCGCACCGGGTGGCAAGACGGCCCATCTGCTGGAGCGGGTCGATGCCCAGGTGCTGGCCCTCGATATCGATGCCCAACGCGTGGGCCGCATCGAGGAAAACCTCAGCCGTCTGGGCCTGCAGGCTCAGGTTCAGGTGGCCGATGCAGCCGAGCCGCAGGTGTGGTGGGATGGGCAGCTTTTTGACGGCATCTTGCTCGATGCCCCGTGTACCGCCTCGGGCATCGTCCGCCGTCATCCGGACGTGCGGTGGCTGCGCCGCGAGAGCGACGTGAGTGCGCTGGCGCAGCAGCAGGCCAGGCTGTTGCACGCGCTCTGGCCCCTGCTGCGGCCCGGTGGGCATTTGCTGTATTGCACCTGCTCGGTGTTCAAGGCCGAGGGGCAGGAACAGGTGCAAGCGTTTCTTGCGCGCCACAAGGAGGCGCAATTGAAGCCTTCGCCTGGCCATTTGCTGCCTGGCCGGACGGCCTTGAGCGTTGCCATGCCGGACAATCCGGAGGGTGAGCATGATGGTTTTTTCTATGCCCTGTTTCAGCGTGGGTCGTCCTGATCGACACCTGGGGCTACGGGGTGTCTTGCCCCGGATCTGGGCTGTGCTTGTGCTGGGCTGCCTGCTGTCCTGGGCCCAGGCGGCCGAGGTGTCTGCGCTGCGGGCCGAACGGGTCGATGATGGCATTTACCTGACGGTCAATCTCAAGCTTGAAATTCCGCCGCCGGTTGAGGACGCCCTGCTCAAGGGCATCGCGCTGATTTTTGTGGCCGAAGCTGAAATCGTTCGCGAGCGCTGGTACTGGACTGACAAGCGGGTTGCCCTGGCCAGCCGCAGCATGCGCCTGGCCTACCAGCCGCTGACCCGGCGCTGGCGCCTCAGTCAGGGCGGAAACGATACCGCCGCCCAAGCGGGCCGGGTAACCCTGGCGCAGCATTTCGGCACCCTGGCCGAGGCGGTGGCGGCCTTGGAGAGCATGGCTGGCTGGCGCATTGCCGAAGCTGCCGATCTTGAGGCCAGCGCCTCGCATCTGCTGAGTTTTCGCTTCAGGCTCGATGCCGGCCAGCTACCGCGTCCATTTCAGATTGGCATCGCCGGCCAGCGCGATTGGCAGGTCTTGATTGAGCAGCGCCAGCCCCTGCGGCTGAGTCCGCCCGAGGCGCGCCCGTGAGCCAGGCGGCCCTGTCCATGCGTGGCAGCCGCGCCGGGCGATGGTTTCTGGGCATCGGGCTTGGCGTGATGGCGGCCCTGGGTCTGGTGCTGTTGTTCATGCTGGCCCAGGCCACCGGCAACCGCGAACTCTATGAACGCTACTACCCCATCCTGTTCGTTCTGAACGTGGCGGTGGCCGTGTTGCTGGCGCTGGTCATCCTCTGGGCGGTGCTGCGCATGGGGGTGCGTCTGAAGCAGCGCAAGTTTGGCAGCCGCTTGCTGGTCAAGCTGGCGGCCATCTTCGCGCTGGTGGGCCTGCTGCCGGGTCTGATGATTTACGTTGTCTCCTATCAATTCGTTTCGCGCTCCATTGAAAGCTGGTTTGATGTTCGGGTGGAGAGTGCGCTGGATTCGGGGCTGCAACTGGCCCGCGTCACTCTTGAGCGGGTGGAGACCGAGGTGGGCAATCGTGCCCGCTCGGCAGCCGACCAGATCGCCACGGTGCCCGACACCGGATTGGGTCTGGCTCTGGAGCGTCTGCGCGAACAGTTGGGCGTACGGGACATGACGGTCTGGAGCGGCGCTGGTCAGCCCCTGGCCAGCGCGAGCCAGAGCCGCACCTTGCTGTTACAGCAAACCGAAAGGCCGCCCTCACAGCAGATGCGGCAGGCGCGCAGCCAGGGCGTGATCACCCAAATCGAGGGGCTCGATGACGCATCGCCGGCCACCTCGGGGCAGGTGCCACGTGCTCGGGTGCGGGCCCTGGCCGTGGTCAATAGTCCGGGTTTCAATTTGGGCAGTCCACCGCGTTACCTTCAAATCACCGAGGAACTGCCGGCTAACCTGGTCATCAACGCCCTGGCGGTGCAAGAGGCCAACCGCGAGTACCAGGAGCGCGCCCTGGCGCGCAGCGGTTTGCGCCGCATGTACATCGGCACTCTGACCCTGACCCTTTTCCTGGCGGTCTTCGGCGCGGTATTGCTGGCGGTGGTGCTGGGTACCCAACTGGCCAAGCCCCTGCTGCTGCTCGCCGATGGCGTGCGCCAGGTGGCCCGTGGAGACTTGCGACCCAAGGTCGCCCTGCAGACCCGCGATGAACTCGGCGGCCTGACGCGTTCCTTTGCCGACATGACCCAGCAACTGGCCGATGCGCGAAATGCGGTGCAGGCCAGCATGAGCCAGGTCGACGCAGCCCGAGCCAGCCTGCAAACCATATTGGACAATCTGACGGCCGGCGTGATGGTGCTCGATGCTCAGGGGCGCATCATCTCCAGCAACCCCGGCGCCACCCGCATCCTGCGCGCACCGCTGGCCGCGCAGATCGGCAAGACCCTGGCGCAGGTCCCGGGTCTTGAGTCTTTTGGTGAAGGTGTTCAGTCGCAGTTTGAGTCCTATCTGCACGAGCAGGACGACCACGGTCAAGAGCACTGGCAGCAGTCTTTCGAGCTATACGGCGGCGTGGGCGGGGCGAGCCAAAATGCGGTCACCCTGATTGCCCGCGGCACCCGCATGCCTGGCACCCAGGACTGCCTGCTGGTGTTTGACGATGTCACCGAGGTGGTTTCGGCTCAGAGGGCGCAGGCTTGGGGCGAAGTCGCCCGCCGGCTGGCCCATGAGATCAAGAATCCCCTCACCCCGATCCAGCTGTCGGCCGAGCGTCTGGAGAAAAAACTCGCGGACAAGCTTGAACCGGCCGAGCAGCAGGTGCTTGGCAAATCCGTACGCACCATCGTCGATCAGGTTGATGCGATGAAGCGCCTGGTCAACGAGTTTCGCGATTTCGCCCGCTTGCCCAAGGCCGAATTGCGGCCGGTCGATCTGAACGCATTGGTCAACGATGTCATGCAGCTCTACCCGCAGGATCAGGGCGGTGTGCCCATCCGCCTTGAGCTGGCCGAGCATCTGCCCTGGGTGCAAGGCGATCCGCAGCAACTGCGCCAGGTGGTACACAACCTGTTGCAGAACGCTCAGGACGCGCATGAGGGCAAGGTGTTTGCGCCAGATGAGCCCGGCCCCTTGGTCCTGCTGCAGACCGAATACTCCGAGCCTGGCCGAAGGGTGCGACTGTTGGTGCGTGACCGCGGCTGTGGCTTTCCCGAGAACATCCTCAAGCGCGCCTTCGAGCCTTACGTCACCACCAAGTCCAAGGGCACCGGTCTGGGGCTTGCGGTGGTCAAGAAAATCGCCGACGAGCACCATGCGCGCATCGATATCGGCAATCGCATCAGCGAGGGCCAGTTGCGCGGAGCCCAAGTCTCGTTATCATTCCCGCTCGAGGCGACAGCCTGAGGCGGCACCCACCCGGTCACAATCCACATCTCATCACGGGCGAGCAGGTTCATGGCAAATATTCTGGTGGTCGACGACGAATTGGGCATACGTGACCTGCTGTCTGAAATTCTCAATGACGAAGGTCATCAGGTCGAGTTAGCCGAAAACGCCGCGCAGGCTCGTGCAGCGCGCCAGCGCCAGCGCCCAGATCTGGTCCTGCTGGACATCTGGATGCCCGACACCGACGGCGTGACCCTGCTCAAGGAATGGTCCACGACCGGGCAACTCACCATGCCGGTCATCATGATGAGCGGGCATGCCACGATCGACACCGCTGTCGAAGCTACCCGCATTGGAGCCATGGCCTTCCTGGAAAAGCCCATCACCCTGCAAAAACTCTTGCAGGCGGTTGACCAGGGGCTCAATCGTGGCGCCTCCAAGAAGCCACCCCCGGCCGTCATGGCCGGCGTGGTGACATTGGCACAAGGCGCACCAGCCGCGGCTGTGTCGCCCAAAGTTGAGGCTGGCCCCCAGCCGGTACAAAGCTTTTCGCTGGAAAAGCCCTTGCGCGAGGCCCGTGATGATTTTGAAAAGGCCTATTTTGAATTTCACCTTGCCCGGGAAGGCGGCTCCATGACCCGCGTGGCCGAAAAGACCGGGCTGGAGCGAACCCATCTGTACCGCAAGCTCAAGCAGCTGGGCGTTGACCTGACACGCGGCAAGCGAGGCGGCTGAGCGACCCCCTCTGCTATACTCCCGCCCCTTGGCCCGGTAGCTCAGTCGGTAGAGCAGAGGACTGAAAATCCTTGTGTCGG
>CAYPSU010000119.1:0-8218 GCA_964413475.1 uncultured Polaromonas sp.
TGAAAACTTGCGCCGGGTGCGCGTTGAACCACAGAAAGGCCAGACCGGCGCCAGCCATGGCAGCGCAGAAAATCAAGAGCTCACCCGAGCCGGGTATGTGGGGCAGGAACAGGTACTTCGAGTAGACCGCACTGCCGGTCACATAGGCAAATACGCCCAGGGCCGATCCGACCATCACGACGGGCATGATCGCCAGCCCATCGAGTCCATCCGTGAGGTTGACCGCGTTACTCGATCCCACAATCACCAGATAGGTCAGGATCACGAAACCGAAAACACCCAGCGGGTAACTGATTTCCTTGAAGAAAGGCACCATCAGGCCCGCTTTGGGCGGCAGGTCCACATCAAACCCCGACTGCACCCAGTTGACAAAGAGCTCGACCACCCGGGCATTGGAGCTCTCGGAAATGCTGAAGACCAGATAAAGCGCGGCCAGCAGACCAATGACCGACTGCCAGAAATACTTCTCGCGCGAGCGCATGCCCTCAGGGTCTTTGCGCACCACCTTGCGCCAATCGTCCACCCAGCCTATGGCGCCAAAGCCCAGGGTCACGATCAACACAATCCAGACGAAGCGATTGGACCAGTCAAACCAGAGCAGCGTGGCGATGGCAATCGACAGCAGCACCAGCACACCGCCCATGGTGGGCGTTCCGCTCTTGGCCAGATGGGCTTGCACCCCATAGGCACGCACCGGCTGCCCGATCTTCAGGGATGTCAAGCGGGCAATCACCCAAGGCCCAGCCACCAGACCAATCAGCAGCGCCGTCATGGCGGCCATCACCGCGCGGAAGGTCAGATACTGGAACACCCGGAAGAAACCCAGCTCCGGTGAGAGGCTCTGCAACCACTGCGCCAACCAGATCAGCATGCGGGCTCCTTCTCTGCCTGCTTCGGTTGTGCCTCGGATTGACCCACAACAGCCTGCACCGCTCTTTCCATGCGCATGAATCTCGATCCCTTGATGAGTACGCTGTTGATCACCGGGGACAGCGGCTGCAGCGCGGCAACCAGATCGTCCACCTGCTCGAAGTGGCGCGCCCCGGTAAAGGCCTGCGCCGCGTGACGCATCAGCGGACCGGCGCACCAAAACTGCTCGATCCCGACGGCCCTGGCATGCGCGCCCACTTCGGCATGAAACTCGGGACCGCGCTCACCCACCTCGCCCATATCACCCAGCACCAGCAGATGCGGGCCCGGTAAATCTGCAAGGACTTCAACAGCGGCGCGAACCGAATCCGGGTTGGCGTTGTAACTGTCATCGACCAAGAAGACGCTGCGCGGCAGCGGCCCCGCCAACATCAGGCGCATGGAACGTGACCGTCCCTGCACCGGCTCAAAGGCAGACAGCCCTTTCGCAATCGCGGTCAGGGGCACGCCGGCGCCCAAAGCACAGGCACACGCAGCCAGGGCATTCTTGACGTTGTGCCGGCCCGCCTGCTGCAAGTTAAATTCGAGTGCCCCCTGCGGCGTGGCGGCCCGCACCTGCCACCCGGCGGCCTGCGGCTGCAGCTTCTCGATCTGCACATCGGCCGGGGCCGTCAAGCTGAAGGTCAGGATCTTGCGGGAACCCGCTGCTTGGCGCCAGATCGACGTGTAGTCGTCGTCGGCGGGAAACACCGCCACGCCGTCCGATGGCAGACTGCCGATCACCGACCCGTTCTCACGCGCCACCGCCTCCACAGTGGCCATGAACTCAAGGTGCTCACGCTGCGCGTTGTTGACCAGTGCCACGGTGGGGCGAGCCATGCGAGCCAGCTGTGCAATTTCACCCGGGTGGTTCATGCCCAGTTCCAAAACAGCCATGCGATGCTCGGGGCGCAGGCGCAACAGGGTCAGAGGCACCCCAATGTCGTTGTTGAAATTGCCTTGCGTGGCCAGGCACTGTTCGCCCAGATGGGCCCGCAAGATGGCCGCGATCATCTGGGTTACCGTGGTCTTACCGTTGCTGCCGGTCACTGCGATCAAGGGACCGGTGAAAACGGATCGCCAACCCGCAGCCAGTTGCCCCAGCGCCAGGCGACTGTCCGCCACCTCCAGCCCCGGCAAACCAGCGGCCAGCAGACCCCGCTCGGCCAGAGCGGCCACCGCACCCGCAGCAGCTGCCTGCGGCAAAAAATCATGGCCGTCAAAGCGATCACCGCGCAAAGCCACAAACAGATCGCCCGCGCGAAGACTGCGAGTGTCGGTATGCACGCGCTCAATGCGCACCGCGCCATCGCCCACCCGCTGCGAGCCGGGCAGCCACTGGCCGGCCTGGGTCAGCGTCATCATGCGGCCACCTCCTGCGCGCCCGACCGACGCGCCTGCAAAGCGTTACGCACCACTTGGCGATCCGAAAAGGGCTGGCGCCGCCCTTGGATTTCCTGGTAGTCCTCGTGGCCCTTACCCGCCACCAGAACCACATCGTCAACCGCAGATTGCCCGACGGCCAGCGCAATCGCACGCTCACGATCGTCCTCAAGGACGGCCCGATCCGGATATTGCAGACCAGCCACCATATCCTTGAGGATTGCCGATGGGGATTCGCTGCGCGGGTTGTCACTGGTGAGCACCAGACGATCCGCCTGGCGCTCACCGACTGCGGCCATGAGCGGACGCTTGAGCCGGTCCCGGTCGCCACCGCATCCCACCACCAGCCAAAGCTGGCCGCCGCGGCCGTCGGCCACTGGCCCAAGGGCACGCAGCACCTGCTCCAGCGCATCCGGCGTGTGCGCGTAGTCCACCACCACCAGGGGCTCGCCCGATCCCCCTAAAGATTCCATGCGACCAGGTACGGCCGTCAGGTGGTCGCAGGCCGCCCCAGCCTCCGAAAGGCTCAGCCCCAGGCTGCGCAAGCCGGCGACAACGCCCAACAGGTTGCTCACGTTGTAACGGCCCGCAGCCGGTACTTGTACGGCACAGGACTGCTGCCCCTCGAGAATCTCGAAGGATGTGCCGGCATCGACCGTTCGCACGTCCTGGGCGCGCAAGCGAGCTGGCCCCCCGATAGAAACAGTCCACAGATCCAAGCCGGCTCGCCCCGCCAGATAGCTGGCCAATTCGGCCCCCTTGGGGTCGTCGATATTGAGCACCGCGGCGCGCAGGCCGGGCCAATCAAACAGCCGCGCCTTGGCTTGCCAGTAGGCGTGCATGGTGCCGTGGTAGTCAAGGTGATCCTGTGTGAAATTGGTAAAGAGTGCGGTGTGGATCTGCAGGCCCTCCAGCCGCCACTCGGCCAGGCCGATCGAAGAAGCCTCGATCGCACAAGCGCGGCGCCCTGCTTCCACCCATTGCCTCAGGTGCTGCTGCAACAGCAACGGGTCGGGCGTGGTCAATCCCTGCGATTGCAGCTTCCCCGGGTCACCCAGCCCCAGGGTGCCCACCAATGCGCAAGGGCGGCCAGCGGCCGTCAGTGCCTGCGCCAACCACCAGGCGGTCGATGTCTTGCCGTTGGTACCCGTCACCGCCATCATCTGCAGTTGCGCGCTGGGGTGACCGTAAAAGGTCGATGCAATCACCGATGCAGCGGCTTTCAGGCCTGCATAGGTCGCAATCCGCTCATCCTGCAAATCCAGCCCGGCCTGCTCGCTCGCTTCATGCTCGATCAGGCAAGCAGAGGCGCCGGCGGCCAGGGCCGCCGGTACGAATCGGCGACCGTCCGAGGCAGCGCCCGGCCAAGCCAAGAACGCATCACCGGCGGTCAGGCGTCGGCTGTCGGCATGCAGGCCGGTCGCACCGCGATGGCGCAGCCACTCAAACGCCTGCGCAGGGGTGTGGAGTACGGTGCTCAAAACGACTCCTGCACAGCCTTGGCGACGATCTGGGGCTTGACGCTCAGGTCCGGCGGCAGTCCCATCATGCGCAGCGTCTGCTGGACTGTTTCAGCAAACACCGGAGCGGCAACCTCGCCCCCGTAATAGCGACCAGCGCTGGGCTCATCAATCATGACCGCCACCACAATGCGCGGCTTCTCAACCGGTGCCAAGCCTACAAAGAAGCCCCGGTACTTCTTGTCTGAATAGCCCTTACCCTCCTGTTTGCGAGCGGTGCCGGTCTTTCCGCCAACCGAATAACCGATGGTCTGCGCCTTCTGGGCCGTACCGCCGGGCTGGGTCGCCAGCTGCAGCATCTGGCGCATCGCAATTGCATTTTTCTCGCTGAAAACACGGATTCCAGCGCCAGGGTCATTGGTCTTGAGCAGACTAACCGGAGCCAATTCACCGTCCCGCGCAAAAACGGTGTAAGCGTGTGCCAGCTGAAACAGGGAAACCGACAGACCGTAGCCATAGCTCATGGTGGCCTGCTCGATCGGCCGCCAGGTTTTGTAGGGCCTGAGCTTGCCGCTGACAGCACCCGGAAAGGGAATCTGCGGCTTTTGCCCAAAGCCTGCCCGGGCGTAAAACTCCCACATGTCTCGCGGCTGTATCTGCATGGCCATCTTGACCGTGCCCACATTGCTCGACTTCTGGATGACCTGCGCCACGGTGAGCAGCCCATTGGGATGGGTATCGCTGATGGTGACCCCACCGAGCATCATGCGACCGGGCGCGGTCTCGATGGTGGTGTCGGTGCGAACCACCCCCTTGTCCAGGGCCGCTGCGACCGCAAAGGCCTTGACGGTCGAGCCTGGCTCGAAGGTGTCGGTCAGGGCCCGATTACGCAGCTGCTCGCCGCTGAGATGAATCCGCCGATCTGGCGTGTAACTCGGATAGTTGGCCAGGGCCAGCACTTCGCCAGACTGCGCATCGAGCACCACCACGCTGCCCGCCTTGGCCTTGTGCTCCTGCACTGCATCGCGCAGCTTCTGATAGGCAAAAAACTGCACCTTCGAATCGATGGACAGTTGCAGGTCCCGTCCATCGACCGGTGGGGTCTGTTCGCCTACATCCTCGACCACCCGACCGAAACGGTCCTTGATGACACGGCGCGAACCGGCCTGACCAGCCAGTTGCTTATCAAAGGCCAGTTCAACCCCCTCCTGACCCAGGTTTTCGACATTGGCAAAGCCCACCACATGGGCAGCAGCCTCGCCATCGGGATACATGCGCTTGTAGCCGCTGCGCTGATAAATGCCCTTGATGCCAAGCTCGGCCACCTTGCGGGCCACCGCCTCATCCACCTGTCGTTTGACCCAGACGAAGGTCTTGTCTTCGTTGAACAGGCGCTGCTTCAGATCGGGCAGCGCAATCTCCAGCAGACGAGATAGCTCGGCCAACTGAGCCGGGCTCGCCTGCACATCTTCTGGAATGGCCCAAAGGCTGGGGGCCGGGACGTTGTAGGCCAGCACCAGCCCGTTGCGATCCATGATGCGACCCCGGCTGGCCGGCAATTCCAGCGTGCGAGCAAACCGTACCTCACCCTGCTTCTGGAAAAAGTCATTGTTGAGCACCTGCACATAAACCGCGCGTCCCGCCAGCACCGCAAAACCAATGGCAATGCAAGCCACCACGAACTTGCTGCGCCAGACCGGCGTGCGGCTGGCCAGAAGAGGACTTGCGCTGTAACTGACGCTGCGGCTCACGGCCGGCCCCCGGCAGCACTGCGTGATTCGGTTACATACTGCGTGATCGCCGGTGTCACCGTGCGCATCTGCAGTTTCTCCTTGGCCAGGCGCTCTACGCGCAGGGGCGTGGCCTGCGCCCGCTTTTCAGCCTGCAGCCTTTCATGTTCGATTTCGAGCTTGCGAGCCTGTGCACCCGCACGCTCAAGCCCCACGTACAGCCGGCGCGACTCGTATTGCACATGGACCAGATACAGCGCATGGGCCAGCACGGCCAGCACCAGAAGAAGGTTCAGCCGCATCAGGCGACCTCCGTGCGCTCGGCCACCCGCATCACCGCACTGCGCGCGCGCGGGTTGGCAGCAACCTCGTCCTGCGAGGGCATCTCGCGACCGCACAACTTGAGTCTCACAGCCTGCACAGCGGCCATGGGCACGCGACGGTCATAGACCTGGCGAGCCTGATGCGCCATGAACTGCTTGACGATACGATCCTCGAGCGAGTGAAAACTGATCACAACCAAACGACCTCGCGGTCTCAAAATTCTCAGAGAAGCCTCTAGCGCCTGCCGCAGCTCTTCAAGCTCGGCGTTGATGAAAATCCGAAAAGCCTGAAACGTCCTCGTGGCAGGATCCTTGCCCGGCTCGCGGGTCTTGACCGCGCCAGCCACGACCTGGGCCAGCTCGGCAGTCCGGGCCAAGGGACCATGCTCGCGCCGGCGGCGATCAATCGCCTTTGCAATCGACCCAGCAAACCGTTCCTCGCCGTAGTCACGAATCACCTCTGCCATCTGCTGCACGCTCGCGTGCTCCAGCCAGCGGGCCACACTCTGGCCGCGGGAGGTGTCCATCCGCATATCCAAGGGCCCGTCGTGCCGGAAGGAAAATCCACGCTGCGGATCGTCGATTTGCGGAGAACTGACCCCCAGGTCCATCAGCAAGCCATCGACACTGGCAGGTTCCAGGTCGCCGATGTGCGAGAAGCTCTGGTGACGAATCGAAAACCGCGGATCGCGAGCCAACAACCGATCGGCTGCCTCGACCGCCTGCGGGTCTTGATCGAAAGCCAGCAGGCGTCCCTTGGGTCCCAGCGCATCGAGGATGAGCCGCGAGTGTCCGCCACGCCCGAAGGTGGCATCGACGTAGCGGCCCTCGGCTTGCACCTGCAAAGCCTCTACGGCTTGACGGAGCAGGACGGTGTGGTGTTCCCATGCTTGCGTCACCGTGCGGGCTTCAGAAAGAAAAGTCCTTGAAGACATCGGGCATTTGGCCCTTCATCTGCTCGGCCTCCTGCGCCGCATAAGTAGCCGCGTCCCACAACTCAAAGTGCGCGCCCATCCCCAGCAGCACCGACTCACGCGATAGACCTGCGGCCTGTCGCAGTTCAGGAGAGATCAGCACGCGACCGCTGGCATCCATCTCCACATCCATGGCATTGCCCAGAAAAATGCGCTTCCACCACTGCGCCTGCATGGGCAAAGCTGCGATGCGATCGCGAAATTTCTCCCATTCATTGCGTGGGAAGAGCATCAAACAGCCATGAGGATGCTTGGTGATCGTCAAGTGCCCGGCCGCGGTGGCCAGCAAGACATCGCGGTGCCGCGTTGGCACCGCCAAGCGACCCTTGCTGTCGAGAACGATGGACGAAGCACCCTGAAACACCGATTAAATCCCTGAAAAGGTAGTTTTCACCACAAAAATGCACTTTTCACCACTTTATCAGGAAATTGAAACACCACAAGGGGGGCTGGAGCAAAAATTTTTCAATGAAATCAAGCACTTAGAGCAGATTTCAGCAAGCCTTCAGAATGCAAAAGTCATTCAGAATGAAGCACTTAGCGATATCAATGAAAGTGCTTTGTGAGCCGGATCGGCGATGCGTGGGCCGGCGGGGTCTGGCCGAGAGCCCGAAACGGGAAAAAAACAGGGCTCCTGAAGGAGCCCTGCATGGCCAGACCGTGTGCAAGTCGGCTTCAGTCGCCGAACATCTTTTGTTTGAGTTCGCGGCGTTGCTGCGCCTCTAAAGACAAGCTGGCCGTGGGCCGAGCGATCAGGCGGGCCACCCCAATAGGCTCACCCGTCTCGTCGCAGTAGCCGTAATCGCCGGCGTCGATACGCGCAATGGACTGCTCGATCTTCTTGAGCAACTTGCGCTCACGGTCACGCGTGCGCAACTCGAGCGCGTGTTCCTCCTCGATGGTGGCGCGATCAGCCGGATCGGGCACCACCACCGTTTCCTCGCGCAGGTGCTCAGTGGTTTCGCCCGCACTGTTGTGGATATCCTGCTTGAGCTTTAGCAACTTCAGGCGGAAAAAGGCCAATTGCACATCGTTCATGTACTCGCTGTCGGGCATGGACTTGACTTCGTCGTCAGTCAAATCATCGGGTCGTTTGGTCTTCCAGTTATTGGCCAATTTAGGGTCCTTGCGTATGGCCGCCACCGACGGTGGCGGAACAATGGCGCGCTCAGTGGCCGACACATAGCTGGCCTTGGCGGCATCTGGAGCATGTGTCGGGGCGACTGGCGCTGGGGCTGCAGCCGCTGCGGCGGCAGCCTTGGTTTTGCGACTTGAGGGTGAGGCAGCCACCGTCACCACCGAACCGGGCATCAGCGGCTGCGCTACGGCCGGAGCCGGCGCCGAAACCGGCTCAGGGCTGGGCTTGGCTACAGGCTTGGCTACAGGCTTGGCTGCGGGCTTGGCTGCGGGCTTGGCTGCGGGCTTGGCTGCGGGCTTGG
>CAYPSU010000120.1:0-3042 GCA_964413475.1 uncultured Polaromonas sp.
CTTGAAATCGCACCACGGGCGCACTGCGCAGGAGCCGCACAGCGGCTTGCGCGCCTGGCAGACATAGCGCCCATGCAGGATCAGCCAATGATGGGCGTGCACCAGATAGGCCGGCGGTACCCGGCGAAGCAGGGCCGCCTCTACCGCATCGACGGTCTTGCCCGGCGCCAGGCCGGTGCGGTTGCTCACGCGAAAGATATGCGTATCAACGGGCATGACTGCTTCGCCGTAGGCGCTGTTGAGCACCACATTGGCCGTCTTGCGGCCCACGCCAGGCAAGGCTTGCAGCGCTTGTCGGTCCCGCGGAACCTGGCCGCCGTGCTGATCCAGCAAGATCTGGCAGGTCTGCATCAAATGCCGCGCCTTGCTTCGGTACAGGCCAATGGTCTTGATGTAGGACTCCAGACCCTCCAGGCCCAGCGACAGAATTTTGGCTGGCGTATTGGCCACCGGGAAAAGCCGCCGCGTGGCTTTGTTCACGCTCACATCGGTGGCCTGGGCCGATAGCAGCACGGCTGCCAGCAACTCAAACACCGTGGTGTATTCCAGCTCGGTCACGGGCAGCGGGTTGGCTGCACGCAGGGTCGAGAAAAAGTGTTCGATCGCTTGCCGGTTCATGCGCTGAGTTTAGCCAGGCCGGGTCAGGCTAGCTGGGGCTTGTAAGATGGGTCGCGTTTCAAACTTGACTCGCAGGTCTGGGCGCAAGCGACCGCTGAACGCTGCGAGATGCTGTTTTTCAGGGAGTGTCCCCATGCAGGTATCGGGTCAATGCCACTGCGGCGCCGTCCGCTTCACCGCCGAGGTTGACCCTGCCCGGGTCATCGCCTGCCATTGCTCGGATTGCCAGCAGTTTTCAGGGGCGCCTTTTCGGACAGTGTTGCCCACGCCGGTTTCGCAGGTCTACATCAGGGGTACGCCCAAGCACTACGTGAAGACGGCTGACAGCGGCAATCGAAGAGCGCAGGCCTTCTGTCCAGAGTGCGGCACCCATCTTTACTCTTGCGACGTGGAACAAGCCAAAGTGCTCAATCTGCGCGTGGGTTGTATCGACGAAAGGGCTCGCCTGGCCCCCACTGTCCAAATCTGGGGCCGTTCGGCCATGCCGTGGCTGTCCGACCTGATGCGGCTGCCCCTGCATGTCCAGAGCTTGACCAGTCCGCTCATGGGGCCTGATGGCCCCTAGGCTGGGCTTTGTCAATGGCTGTGGTTGGGCTCACCGGATTCCGGCCATCCGGGGCGGGGCCTCTGTGCTCTTTGCCTCATCCGAGTCGCCAGATGCATTCGGTGCCGATTGACCGACCAGGCAGGGGCGGCCCGAGGGGTGCGTGGATCAGGCGCTCTTGAGCCATCCGCACCGTTTAAGGCTGCCGACTGAATGGATTTTTTGCAATGCGCGGGCAGGATCGCAGCGAAACTTGCGCCTTGTTGATAGGCCCATTGCCAGGAGCAGCCGACTCTCATGCGACTTCTTGACCGTATCCGAATTTCTTGGGTGGCGCGGGCTTGTTCGGCCTCTGCCGTCTGGGTCACCGGCTTCGCTGCCCAGCTTGGGCTGGCTGTTGCGTGCTCGGCGTATGCGGCAGACCCCCTGCAGGCGTTTCCTCCGGCCGACGGTGGAATGGTGCGGCATGTGCTGTGGCTGCCGGCTCAAGAGGATGAGTCGACGATCCGTGTGGAGCTGATGGTGGGTCGTACGATGCAGCTCGATTCGGTCAACCGGTACTTTTTTATCGGCAAGATCGAGGAAAAAATCATCGAAGGCTGGGGGTTCCCTCGATACGTGGTCGATCCTCTGGGGCCGATGGCCGGCACGCGCATCGCCCCCGATCCCAAGGCGCCGCGCGTCAGCCGATTCGTCACCTTGGGTGGCGAACCTTTACTGCTGGGGTACAACAGTCGTCTGCCCCTGGTGGTGTACACGCCGGAGGGCGTAGAGCTTCGGTACCGACTTTGGCGCGCTGGGCCCCTTGTGCATTTGCTCCCTTAGCGCCGATGATCCGTCCTTTTGTGCGCGGGGCGGTCTTGCCGGGGACCTTGGGTCGCATTTTTTAAAGTTCCCAGGCAAGCGTTGGGGTAGCATCGATGCTTCCTTTTTCCGACCGAGGCGATGCTTCTGTCATGCAACTCCCCGCGTCTCCTGAGTCCCTTGTCCAAGATCAGCGCCTGGCCTGCAACGTCAGAGATCTCGACCGCCTGCTGTCCCGCACGGTGATGGGGGCGGTGGGGGTCGATCACGAATGCATCACCCGCAACTTTCCCGAAGACCGGGGGACTCTAGAGATGCTTTGCATCCATGAGGTGGCGCAGGGGCTGATTCAGACGGCCTGCCTTGCCAGCGCAGCGCCGGTCATCCTTTCGAGTCGGCCGGCCGGCTCAAGGCGCAAGACATGAACCAAGCGGCAGCTATTCGGATGGCCGGCTACAACCGGTGGATGAACCACCGAATCTATGAGGCTGCCGCTCGCCTGAGCTCGGCCGAATTGATGCGGGATCGCGGAGCCTTCTTTGGCTCGCTGTTTCACACGCTCAATCACATCGCCGTCAGCGACACCCTGTGGCTGCACCGCTTTGCGCAGATGCCGGGTGCGGCTGCGCTGCGCGCGGAGATGCAGGCTTACATTTTGCCCACATCGCTGCGTCAGGAACTGGCCACTTCTTTGCCGGCGCTGCAGGTGTATCGGGTTGCGCTCGATCAGATCATCACCGATTGGGCTGACTCCTTGACCGAGTCTGAGCTCGTGCAAACTCTGGCCTATGTCAATACGACCGGCCAGCCGCAACGCAAGCGGTTGGGCGCCCTGGTTCAGCATTTTTTTAACCACCAGACCCACCACCGCGGTCAGGCCAGTACTCTGCTGTTTCAGGCCGGCGTGGATGTGGGCATGACCGATTTGCTGGCGGTGATCGCCAATGAGGTCTGAGCCGCCTGCCGATCCGGCCCAAACTCCGATTCCACACGCCACCATGCACACCTTTACCGTTCGCCAGGCCGTCTTCGCCGATTTGCCCGATCTGGCCGGTCTGTTTGATGACTACCGCCAG
>CAYPSU010000120.1:3142-5174 GCA_964413475.1 uncultured Polaromonas sp.
GCCTTGCTGGAGGCGGTGCAGGCTTACGCGTGGTCTCTGGGGGCCTGTCGGGTAAGCCTGAATGTGGCGCGGTCTAATCGTTCGGCCCAGCAGTTGTATGAAGCGCGAGCTTGGGTGGGTGACTCGCAATTTCAGATGTACCACTGCCACCGGCCGTCATCCTGATCGGGTGCTTGCGCTGTTGTCATGAGCGATTTGCTGCGCACGATCCTGCCTTGGCCGCTTGGACCGGTTCTGTTGGCGTATACCGCCGCCAGCCTGACCCATTTTGTGCACAACGCGGAATATCTGGCTTTCTATCCCAACATGCCCGGCTGGATCACGCGGCAAACGGTCTACCAAGCCTGGCTGGTGGTAGCTGCTGTGGGCGCGCTGGGTATCGGTATGAGGGCTATCGGCTGGCAGGCCCTGGGCGCGATGGTGCTGGCCCTTTACGGCGCCCTCGGTCTGTATGGCTTGGGCCATTACGCCCTGGCCCTGTGCGCCGAGCACAGCCTGGCGTCCAACCTGACGATCTGGCTGGAGGTCCTCACCGGGCTGGTGTTGGCGGGAACGGCCAGTGTCCTGGCCTGGCGCGAGAAAGTCGGTTCAGCTTCGACTTCCTGAAAGGTTTGCCAGCGTCCATGGAGCGCGGGTGCTGGGGAGATTGGGCGCCGTACATCTTGGCAAGCGCTAACATGTTGTCCTGAATTTTTCCTGAGCACATCATGCCCATCGAATTTGCTGACCGTCTGCGTCATGTCGAGACTTCCGCCATCCGTGAATTGTTCAAGCTGCTGGGCAAGCCCGGCATCATCAGTTTTGCGGGGGGCTTTCCTGACAGTGCCCTGTTTGATGTCGAAGGCCTGAGCCAGGCCTCGCAAAAAGCCCTGAGCGAGCAGCCGGGTGCGGCTTTGCAGTACGGCGCCACCGAAGGCTATGGCCCCTTGCGCGAGCAACTGGCCCATTTCATGGGCGGCAAGGGCATCGTGGCCAGCGCTGAAGACTTGATCGTCACCACCGGCAGTCAACAGGCGCTGGATCTTTTGGCCAAGGTCATGATCAACCCGGGCGACAAAGTGATTGTGGAGGGCCCCACGTTTTTGGCCACCATCCAGTGCTTTCGGCTTTACGGCGCCGATCTGGTCAGCGCGCCCATTGATGCGCAGGGCGTGCAGGTCGATCGCCTGGAGCAGCTTATCGTCGAGCACAAGCCGCGCATGCTCTACCTGATTCCCAATTTCGGGAACCCCAGCGGGGCCATGCTCAGCCTCGAGCGCAGGCTGCGGGTGCTGGAGCTGGCCGCGCAGTACGGGGTCCTGGTGGTGGAAGACGACCCTTATGGCGATCTTTACTTCGGCGAGCCCCCGCCGCCCAGCCTGATGGCTTTGTCGGTGCAGCGGCCGCAGAGCCGGCCGTGGCTGGCTTACTGCGGCAGCCTTTCCAAGGTGCTCAGCCCTGGTCTGCGGGTGGGTTGGTTGATGGCCCCTGCCGAACTCTTGGCCCGGGCCACCATGTGCAAGCAATTTAGCGATGCGCACACCAGCACCTTTTCTCAGGTGACGGCCGCCTGCTACTTGCAGTCCGGTCGCATGCCCGAGCGTTTAGCCCAGGTGCGCCGCACTTATGCCGAACGTGCGCGCGCCATGGGGCAGGCCCTGCAGCGTCAACTCGGTCAAGCCCTTGCCTTCACCCAGCCTCAGGGCGGCATGTTCTTTTGGGCCAGTCTCACCGGGGCGGGCGGGCAGACGGCCCATGCGGGTGAATTTGCCAAGAAGGCGATCGAGCGGGGCGTGGCTTTTGTGCCGGGCGCTCCGTTCTTTGCGCAAAATCCTGATCCCTCCACCTTGCGGCTGAGCTTTGCCACAGCGGATGTTGCGCGCATCGAAGAGGGTGTGGAGCGATTGAAGGCGGCTTTGGGCTGAGGGGCCCTTGCAATCCCGTCGTCCTTTCATGGCGACCCCATCGCGCCGAGGGCGGCGCTCCCACGGTCTAAGGGCCAACCGCATCCGAATTTGGGGAGCTGTACCAGTCCAAGGCCTGATGGGATGCC
>CAYPSU010000120.1:5274-8213 GCA_964413475.1 uncultured Polaromonas sp.
TGAGGGTGCCCTTCATCACCACCGATTTCGCAATTCCCGCAACCGTGCGAACACGGTTCGGCGGTCCGCTTGCTCAGGCAGGTCTGGAAAGCTATGGCGCAACATCGAGATCAGGCTGGGGCTGTCCAGGCGCATGAAGGTGTTGTGCTCGCGTTCCTGGGCCAGGGTGGTGGGAGCCGCCTGCGCCGGGTCGTGGCCGCTGGCCTGGTCCAGCCTTTGTTGCGCGGCCCGATTGTCAGGCTCACGGTCGAGGGTGAATCGCAGGTTGTTTTCCAGGTAGTCGTGCCCGGGAAACAAGCGGGTGTTGCCCGGCAGTTGAGCCAGCTGCTGCTCAAAGGTGTCAAACAGCGCGTCGACGCTGCCCCCGTTGTGCACATTACCGGCCCCGGCATTAAATAGCGTGTCCCCCGAAAAAAGCGCCGGCTGCTCGCCGGCCGCAAACAGGCAGATGTGGCACATCGTGTGGCCCGGTGTGTCCAGGCATTGCAGGTCGATATGCCGGCCCACCTTGATCACATCGCCCGCCCCTACGCCCCGGTCTACCCCAGCAATCTTGCCGGCCGCCTTGTGATGCGCGATCAGCTTGGCGCCAGTGGCGGCCACCACTGCCGCATTGCCGCCGGTATGGTCGTGATGCTCGTGTGTATTGAGGACCTGGGTGATCTGCCAGCCCTTGACCCGAGCCGTCTGGAGGCACTTTTCAGCGTCCAGCGGGTCGATGGCCAGGGCCTCACCACTGTCGGGGCAAGCCACCAAATAGTTGTAGTTGCGCAGGCTGTTTGCGGTCCAGATGCGTTCGACGATCATGTGGGCTCTCCAGGTTTTGTGATGATCATTGTAAGAAGCCGGTGGCTGCCCAGGGCTTATAGTGGGGCCCCTTCGCAGGGCCTGCCGGCCCGGCTACACAGCAGGAGTTTTGACATGTTGCTCGACGCTGACGACAGCCAGCTGGTGCTGGTGGACTACCAGACGCGCTTGATGCCGGCCATGCATGAGGCGCCTTTCGTTTTGGCCAATGCCGTTCGGCTGGCGCAGATGGCGCATGCACTGAGGGTGCCGGTGGTCGCCACAGCGCAAAACCCGGATCGTCTGGGCGGGCAGATGCCCGAACTGCAGACCGCACTGGATGCAGCCGGCACGCGCCATTTGTCCAAGATGCATTTCAGTGCGGTACCTGATGGACTCGCCCAGCTTTTGCGTCCGCCGCAGCGCAAGCCCTCAGGCAATGCCCGCAGCCTGCCGCGCCATCTGCAAAAGGCAGATCCGACTGATGAAGGCCGCTCGACGGTGGTGCTGGCCGGTTGCGAGGCCCATGTGTGCCTGCTTCAGACCGCACTTGATTTACTGCAGGAGGAGTTTGAGGTCTGGGTGGTCACCGACGCCTGCAGTTCACGCACCGAGCGCAACCGCGATGCAGCTTTTGACCGGCTCGCTGGCGCGGGTGCCGAGCTGGTCACCACCGAGATGGTGGCCTTTGAATGGCTGCGCACCGCGGAGCATCCGGCCTTCAAGGCGGTGCAGGGGCTGATCAAGTAGACGCCTGAGCTCAGCACTCAAAGCGGCGCAGGGCCAGTGCAAGCTCCATCGCCGCGAGGGCGCGGCTCCCACAACTTCACCCAGGGTCGTGTGGTTCTGACGCAGTAGGATCGACGCCGTGTGCGGGCGCCGCTCTCGACGCGATGGGGTTTTGCGTGGGGGCGCCGCTCTCGAAGTAAAACGGCGCGCTTGGCGCTTTGCCTCTTGCGCAACTGCAGGCTGTCCCGGATGGGGTGGCTGCAGGCAGACCCGTCAGATCAGGGTACGACTTGACTGCGGTGGGTTCCTTGGCCCGGGTCTACTCGATGCGGATCTGCGCCGTCCGGATCACCGGGGCCCATTTGCGGTTTTCCTGTACCAGGAAATCCTGAAACTCTCGCGGCCCGAGGTTAAGGGTTTGCATGCCCATTTCAGAGAGCTTGCCCCGGGTCTCGGGCTGCTGCAGCACCCGCATCATCTCAAGCCGCAGTCGTTCGACCACCACGGCCGGGGTGCGAGCCGGCACCGACAGGCCGAACCAGGCCTCACCGACTGCACCGGGCACCGTTTCGGCCAGCGTGGGCACTTGGGGAAAGTCACGGTCACGCTGCGCGCCGCTGATGGCCAGCGCTCGCACCCGACCCGCCCGAATATGCGGGGCCGAAGCGATCAGGGCATTGAACATCAGGTCGATCTGACCACCCAAAAGATCGTTGAGGGCCGGCCCTGATCCTTTGTAGGGCACATGCAGCATCTGGGTCTTGGTCAGCTGCTTGAGCAGTTCGCCGGTCAGATGGCCGGCCGAGCCTACGCCGGCCGAACCGTAGCTCAGTTTCCCGGGCTGTTCACGCACCAGGGCCAGCAAATCCTGCACGGTGCGGGCCGGATGGTCGTTGCGCACGATCAAGGCGTTGGCAAAGCTGCCAATCAGGCTGATGTGGATGAAGTCTTCCAGGGGCTTGTAGCTCGGGGACTGCCCCATCAGCGGGCCGGTCGTGATGGCCGCGCCATTGCTCAGCACCCAGGTGTAGCCATCGGGTGCTGCCTTGGCAGCCAGTTCGGTGCCCAGCACCGATCCGTTGCCACCGCGGTTTTCAATGATCACAGGCTGGCCCATCGCTGGGGCCATGCGCTCGGCCAGCACCCGTGCAATCAGGTCGCCCGATCCGCCGGGGGCAAAGGGCACGATCCATCGGATCGGTTTATTGGGATAAGGTGCCTGAGCGTGCGCCGCTCCGGTGGTCCATAAGGCGATGCCGATGATCAGGGCCAGACCGGCGCGCAGGCTTTTTCCAGACCAACCTTCAGGCGCCTCGGTCGTGCGTGCGGATGAACGTTCCATGGCCGAAGTCTAGCCGGCTCAGGTGCCCGGACAGGGCCTCTGTTGTCGAATTCAGGCCCGATCGCCGCGAGGGCGCGGCTCC
>CAYPSU010000121.1:0-7924 GCA_964413475.1 uncultured Polaromonas sp.
TGATCACGTGGCCACCCAGCGTAGCGCCGTGGGTCATGTTGAAGGCGCCCTTCCAGCTCTTGGTCAGGGGCGTGCGGGCGGTCGATACGATGACGGCTCGGCTCATGAAGAAATCTCCTGGATATGCTGGGGTTGGGGTCTCATGCGTTGTTGAAGGTTTTGCCCTCGGCGGCCAGGCGGGCCAGCAGCGGTGCCGGCTGCCAGAAGGCCGCATCGTCCAGAGGGTTGCGCGCAAAGCGCTGCATGGCCTGCACCACGTTGAACAGGCCGAGGTTGTCGGCGTAGTGCATGGGCCCGCCCCGCCACAGCGGAAAACCGTAGCCGGTGACATAGACCATATCGATGTCGCTGGCTCGGGCCGCAATGCCCTCCTCCAGGATGTGTGCGGCTTCATTGACCAGCGAAAACACCAGGCGCTGCACGATTTCATCCTCGTCGATCCGGCGCGGCTTTATGCCCAGGCTGGCGCGATGCTGCTCGATCATCTGCACCACCCAGGCGCTGGGCTGAGCCTCGCGCCGACCGGCCGCATAGTCGTACCAGCCACTGCCGGTCTTTTGACCAAAACGTCCGGCCTCGCAGAGCAGGTCGGCCGTCTTGCTGTAGCGCAGGCCCGGCTTTTCAAGATGGCGACGCTTGCGGATGGCCCAGCCGATGTCATTGCCGGCCAGATCTCCCATGCGAAACGGACCCATGGCAAAGCCAAACTTTTCAATGGCCCTGTCCACCTGCGCTGGCGTGCAGCCCTCATCGAGCAGGAAACCGGCCTGGCGGGCGTACTGCTCAATCATGCGATTGCCGATAAAGCCATCACAGACACCGGAGACGACCGCCGTCTTGCGGATTTTTTTGCTCAGACTCATGGCCGTGGCCAGCACATCCTTGCCGGTCTGTTTGCCGCGCACCACCTCCAGCAGTTTCATCACATTGGCGGGACTGAAGAAATGCAGTCCGATCACATCCTGAGGACGCTGGGTGAATGCGGCGATACGGTCAAGATCGAGGGTGGAGGTGTTGCTGGCCAGGATAGCTCCGGGCTTGCACACCTGGTCGAGCTGCTTGAACACCTTTTCCTTCACGCCCAGGTCTTCGAACACCGCCTCGATTACCAGATCGGCCTGAGACAAGTCGCTCAGGTTCAAGGTGGGCTTGAGCAAGGCCAGGCGTTCCTGCAATTTTTCGGGCTGGAGCTTGCCCTTGCGCACCTGCGCCTCGTAATTGCCTTTGAGGATGCCCAGGCCCCGGTCCAGCGACTCCTGGCTGGTCTCCAGAATCGTCACCGGTATGCCTGCATTGAGGAAATTCATGGCGATGCCGCCGCCCATGGTGCCGGCACCGACGATACCCACCGACTGAACCGCGCGCAGCGCGGTGTCGTCGGGGACATCGGGAATCTTGGCTGCCGCACGCTCGGCTGCAAACAAGTGGCGAAGGGCGCGCGACTGCGGTGTCCACATCAGGTTGATGAACATCTCCCGCTCGCGCAGCATGCCCTCCTCAAAACTCAGACGGGTGGCGTTGTGCACCGCGTCGACGCATTTGACGGGTGCCGGCAGGTTGCGCGCCATGGCCGTAGCCGTGTTGCGGGCAAACTGAAAATAGGCCTCGCCCTGCGGATGGGCGCACTTGAGATGACGCACCAGGGGCAAGGGCCGCACCGGAGCGATCTCTTGCGCCAAGGCCAAGGCCTGAGCCATCAGCGTGGCCGGTGAATCGGCCATGCGATCAAACAGCTTCTGCCCCGGCAAACGGGCCAGCAGTTCGCTTTTGACCGGATCGCCGCTGAGAATCATGTTGAGCGCCGGCTCCACGCCGATGACCCGAGGCAGGCGCTGGGTGCCGCCGGCCCCTGGAATCAGGCCGAGTTTGACTTCTGGCAAGGCCACCTGAGCGCCCGGCGCGGCAATGCGGTAGTGGCAACCGAGCGCCAGCTCCAGCCCGCCGCCCATGACCACCGAATGCAAGGCGGCGACGATGGGTTTTTCGGACAACTCGCAAGCCCGGATCACGCTGAGTAAATTGGGCTCGGCCAGTGCGGCGGGCTTGCCGAATTCACGGATATCGGCCCCGCCGGAGAAGGCCCTGCCGGCTCCGGTGATGACGATGGCGTGCACCGCCTCATCCGCGTTGGCTTGTGCAAGCCCGTCGGTCACCGCCTTGCGGCTTGCGTAGCCCAAGCCGTTGACGGGTGGGTTGTCCAGGGTGATCACGGCCACCGAACCGTGCTTTTCATAGCGTGCCGTCATAGGCGGTGCCTCTGCTCAAAAGTAAAGGGGAAGCGGCATCAAAACCGCCGTCAGCGCAGTCAAATAGAACGGTCGTTCTATTTTCCGATCATTTTAGACCGTAGAAGCTCTTTCATAGATTGGGGTTTTCAGATTTCCAGCCATTGGCGCCGCAGGGTTTCCTGTGCTTGCAGTTGCCGAGCGGGACCGCTGAAGACAAGCTGCCCGCGCCCCAGCACCATGACGCGGTCGGCCAGCCGCAGCGACAGGTCGAGCTTTTGCTCCATCAGCAAGATGGCTGCGCCCTGCCGGGCTTGCTGCTGCAGGATCTGGCCGACTTTTTGAACCCAGTACGGCGCCAGCCCCTCGGTGGGCTCATCGAGAATCAGCAGTTGCGGGTCGACCATCAGGGCTCGCGCCAGGCTCAGCATCTGCTGCTCGCCGCCGGAGAGCACACCGGCCCGCTGATGCATCCGGACGCAAAGTTGCGGGAACATTTCACAGACCCAGGCCAGGCGTGCCGAGACATCCACGTCGCGCGCGGCCAGGCGCAGGTTGTCCCTGACCGTCAGCAGGGGAAACACATCGCGTGTCTCCGGGACATAGGACACGCCCAGCCGGGCAATCTGATGCGCCGCCAGTCCGCCCAGCTCCTGCCCCTTCCAGGATCTCTGCCCGCTGGCCGCTACCAGCCCCATCAGGGCCCGCGCCAGGCTGGAGCGGCCCGAACCATTTCGGCCGAGTACCGCCAACACCTGTCCGGGCGCCAGCTCCAGGTCGACCTCGCGCAACGCTTGTACCGGCCCGTGCCAGACATTGAGCCCCTGAACCTTCAGCATGTGGCCTCCCGGTCCGAGAGGTAAATCCTTTGCACCTCTTCATGGGCCTGAACCGCCTGCGGCGAATCACAGACCAGCACGCGGCCCTCGTGAAGCACGGCCACCCGGTCGGCCAGTTCGAACACCACCGACATGTCGTGCTCCACCAGCACCAGGGTCCGGCCCCGCGAGAGCTGGTCGATGCGCTGCACAAACTGCCGCGTCTCGCTGCGGCTCATGCCCGCGGTGGGCTCGTCGAGCAGCATCACCCGCGGGTCAACGGCCAGCACCATCCCCAGCTCCAGCATGCGCTGACGCGCATAGGGCAATTGCCCCACCGGGGTCTGCGCTACATCACTGAGCCCCAGTTCATCGAGCAAGCGTTCCACCCGTCGCTGCACATCGGTCAGACGGTCGAGCCGACGCGTCAGATCCCACCAGCGACCGGCTTGGTAACCCAGCGCGGCCAGACAGGCTATTTGCAGATGTTCGGCCACCGGCAAGCGGCCAAAAAACTGACTGATCTGGAAGCTGCGGCCCAAGCCCCGACGCACGATCTGATGCGGATCCAGTCCAAGCAGCGAGCGTCCCTCCAGGCTGATCTGCCCGTGCCGAGGCTGCAGCAACCCGGTGATCGCGTTGAACAGCGTGGACTTGCCGGCGCCATTGGGGCCGATCAGGGCCAGCCTTTGGCCGGCCGCCACCTCCAGGTTCACCCCCTGAAGGATGCGGTGCGGGCCCAACTGCACCTGCAAGCCCCGAACTTCCAGGGCAGTCATAAGGCCCCCCGGTCGTGCGGCTGCCAGCGGCGGGCCACCCAGGCCAGCAACAAGGCCAGCAGCATGGTCAAGGGACCGGCCATCCAGTGCCAGGGTATGGCGGTGTCCAGCTGCAGGCCCAGGTAGGGCACCTTTGAGCCCAGGGTATCGGCCAGGCGCCATTGGTAAGCCATCTCCACCAAAGCCGCAAAACCAAACGCAAACAACACGGCGGCCAAGGCAAGCCACGGTTTGCGGCGCAGGGATCGGATGACGACGGGGGCGCCTGGAATCAAGCCGCCGGGCAGCAACCACAAGACCCCCACGAAAGCCAGCCCCAGGTAGAGCAACCAGGCAGGCGTCCAGGCCGACAAAACCACCGAACCGAGCACCATCAGCACGCCCCCGGCCACCGCACCGCTCATCAAGGCCACCCCACCCATGAGGGTGAAGATCAGCACCGCTGCCGACCGATGACTGGAGAGCACCTCGGTGCTGACGATCTCATTGAACAGTGCCCCCAGCCCACCGGCCAGGCCGGCAAAGAACGCCGCCACCACAAAGGTCAGGTGACGGATACGGCGGGCGTCCTGTCCCAGAAAGGCCACTCGCTGGGCGTTCTCGCGCACCGCCTGCAACAGGCGCCCGGTGGGGGTGCGGGTGTAGGCACGGATGAGCAGCAGGACTGCAAGCCCATAGACACAGGCCAATAGGTACAAGGCCGGCATCTGGGTCCAATCGGGCTCCCAATTCAGACCGGCCCCACGATTGGCGGTCAGTCCGGCTTCTCCGCCAAAAACCGAAGGGAACATCTGCGCGGCCGCCCACACCAATTCACCCGTGCCCAGGGTGATCATGGCGAAAGCCGTGCTCGAGTGGTGCCGGGTGGCCAGCCAACCCAAGGGCCAGGCCAGCGCAGCTGCCGCGAGTCCGGCCACACCGGGCACAGCCAACATCGGAAAGCCCAGCCCGTTTTCAATGCCGCGCATCAGATGCACCGCTGCAAATGCGCCGGCTCCACTGTAGACCGCCTGCCCGAAGCTCACCATGCCGCCCTGCCCCATGAGCAACCAGAAGCTCAGGCAAAAAATGATGGCCACCACCATCTGAACCATCAGCCCCAGGATCTGATCGTCCATCACCCGTGCAGCCAAGAGCACCAGGCCGATCCAGAGCCAGGAGGCCGGGCCCGAGCTGGACCACTTCATGGGCGCTGCCCCATCAATCCTCGCGGTCGGACCAGCAGCACCAAGACCATCAGCAGGTACGGCAACAGGGGCGCCAGCTGGCTGACTTTGAGGTCAGCCCAGACCGCCGGCCGGGTCATACCGAACACCGAGCCCAGGCTGGCATCAACCGCAACGGCCAGGGTTTGCAGGCAGCCGATCAACAAGCTCGCCACCAAGGTGCCCGGCAGCGATCCCAAGCCGCCCACCACGATCACCACAAACAGCATGGCCCCGATGGTGGCCGCGATGCCGGGTTCGGTCACGAATGCATGGCCGCCCAACACACCCGCCAGCCCAGCCAGGCCACAGCCGACTGCAAACACCCGCATGAACACCGCGGGCACATCATGACCGAGGGCCTGCACCATCTCGGGATGGGTCAAGGCCGCCTGTATCACCCGCCCCGAGAGCGAGTAGCGCAGAAAAACGCCCAGCACGGCCAGCACCAGGGCTGAAACCGCCACGATGAACAGCCGGTAGGTCGGCAGGCTCACGCCGGCCACCTGCCAAAGCGGCGCATTGAGTTGGGCTGGGACCGGATAGTTGACCGGCAGGCTGCCCCAGATCAGACGAATCACCTCCAGCACGACGAGCGATACACCGAAAGTGACCAGCATCTCAGCCAGATGCCCTTGCGATCGGACCGGACGCAAGGCCCATCGTTCCACCACCGCGCCGATGGCTGCCGTCATCAAGGGGGCCAGCAACAGGGCCGGCCAGAAGCCTAGCCCTTGGCTCAGGGCATAAGCCAGATAGGCGCCCAAGAGATAGAAGGCAGCATGGGCGAAATTGAGCACGCCCATGAGGCTGTAGATCAAAGTCAGACCGCTGCACAAGAGAAAAAGCAGCAGTCCGTAGCTCAGTCCATTGACCAGAAAGACCAGAAAGACATCCATGCCAGGGCTCAGGGTTTGGGGGCGATTGTTCCCCAAACCTGGCCCGAGCCCATCAGCCCAGCGACTCCTGCTGTCGCATCAGGATGGCGGCGCAGCAGTGGCTGGCCCAATGACGCAGCGCCGGGTCTGTGCGCTCGAACTGCTGCAGCACGCGCTCGATGGGAATGACGCGGGCATTGATGTCCCGTTCAGCCGTGAATTCCCACAGATAGGGTTTGCCGGTCAGCCCTTCGGCCAGCCCAATCAGACTGCCCTGCCCCAGCTCCACGCTGTGGTCGCGCCACTTGGCGCGCACCTTGCCCGAAACCACCATGACCGCCAGGCCGCTGTGCTCTTGCCCGGGGCGCCCCAGAGTTTCACCCGTGCGGATGACGCGAGTGGGCAGGTGATCGCTGGCCTGCATCTGCAAGCACATGACTTGATGAAGGCCAAGACCATCGGCACCGTTTGAATTCTTGGCATCGAAAATTTGCCGCTGCAGCTCCGGGCCGGTGAAGGTGCGGTCGCCCAGAAAGGAAAAACTGCTGATCCCGGAATCGTTGGTCTGAGCGGCAATTTCTCGGAACATTCGCTGCTGCAGGGCCAGACCCATCAGGGCATAAGGCAGGACGCTGGTGTCGGCTGCCAAACGTACACGCAAACTCTCCGACTTGACCAAAATGGCCTGCACATCCCCCTGCGCTGTGGCAGTCTCGCCATGCAATTGGGCATCGAAAAGCCCCTGCTCGGCCAGAACCTGCCCCTGCGACAAAGTGCAGTCCGGCCCCTTGTCGCGCCGCTCGGTCACCCGAATCCGGCCCGATAGCACTAAAAAGCTGTGCTCGGCCTGCTCGCCCACGCTGTAAAGGGCTTGGCCATCGGCATACGACTGCAGTTGGCCCACCGATGCGTCGGCCAGGGCGGCTGCGAGCAGACTGACCTGGACTTCGGAGGCCGGCGCGCCATGCACCGCCAGAGAGGCCTTGGCATCGATCCGGCTAAGTACATCCCGCTTGGGCCGGTGAGTCGATTGCAGCAAAGCCAGGGTTTTGGCGTCCAGCGGTTCCGGAGGCTGACCACCGAGCTGGGCCAGCTGCGCCAGGGCTCGGGCCAGTTCGACCTCGAGCGTGCGGGCCACAAAGGAGTCCACGAATCCAACCGGCGGTTTGCCCGGCTCGAAAAAGAAACGTTCGGCCGCATCAATGCGCGGTGTGATGGATTTCGGTGGGGGGTCGCCGGACATGGAAGGCTTGATAAGACGGGCCGTTTAGAGCCCCGGTAGGCGGTAGCCTTTGAGGCTTTCGCGAAGCCTGGTTTTCAGGATCTTACCGGTTGCGCCCAAGGGGATGCTGTCGACAAACACCACATCGTCTGGAATTTGCCACTTGGCGATCTTGTTTTGATAGAAAGCCAGCAGTTCCTCGCGCGTGAGCGCAGCACCCGGCTTGAGCGCGACCATCACAATCGGCCGCTCATCCCACTTGGGATGCGGCACCCCGATGCAGGCCGCCATGGCCACTGCGGGGTGAGCCACCGCCAGATTTTCAATGTCGATCGAGCTGATCCACTCGCCGCCGGACTTGATCACATCCTTGCTGCGGTCGGTGATCTGCATATAACCATCGAGGTCAATCATGGCCACATCGCCGGTCGGGAACCAACCGTCCTGCAGAGGGTCTCCCCCCTCACCCTTGAAATAACCCTGGATGACCCAGGGACCGCGGACCAGGAGATTGCCGAAGGTCTGGCCATCCCAGGGCAGTTCCCGGCCCTCGTCGTCGACGATTTTCATGTCCACGCCAAAAATGGCCCGGCCTTGCTTGAGGCGAACCTGCATCTGTGCCTGGTCGTCGAGGCTCTGGTGTTTGTTTTTGAGGGTGCAGACGGTGCCCAGGGGGCTCATTTCGGTCATGCCCCAGGCGTGGAGCACCTCCACCCCATAGTCCTCCCGGAAGGCGCGAATCATCGCCGGCGGGCAAGCTGAGCCCCCGATCACCGTTCGCTTGAGCGAGGAGAACC
>CAYPSU010000122.1:0-7918 GCA_964413475.1 uncultured Polaromonas sp.
ACAGCGCCACCAGGCAGTAGCCGCCGGTCCATCCCATGATGAAGGCCAGGCCGCCATAGCCCTGCAGATAGAGCGTACCGGCCATGCCGATGAAGGAGGCCGCGCTCATCCAGTCGGCACCCGTGGCCATGCCGTTGTACATGGCTGGAACGCGTCGCCCGGCCACATAGTATTCGGCGGCGTCGTTGGTTCGGCTCATGATGCCGATGCCCGCATACAGCAGTACGGTGGCCACCAGGAAGATAAAGCCGATCCAGTTACGCGGTAGGCCCATCTGTTCGAGGATGGCCAGCACCACGATGAAGATCAGAAAGCCGCCGGTGTACCAGGTGTACACCTTGTTGAGCTGCTTTCTGAAGGCGGCGTTGCTCGAGGCACCGAACATGCCGCCGTTAGTTTCAGGAGTCATTCCGGCCATGATCAGTCCTCCTCGACTTCGGCTACGCCGTGTTCTTGGTCAAGCTGGTTCATGTAGCGGGCATAGAACCAGATGATCACCACATAGATGATCAGCGACCCTTGGGAAGCCATCCAGAAACTGAAAGGCCAGCCAAAGAAGGTGAAACTCAGGTCGCGCGCAAAAAAGCTCACGACATAAGTCGCCACAAACCACGCCAGCAAAAGCCAGGCCGTGATATTGAGGTTTTTCCGCCAGTACTGGCGGTGCGATTCAGTCAATTGCATGAAAACAATCTCCTCATATTCCCGACCCTGAGGGGCCGTTCAACCCGCGATCCGAAGGAATGACTGCCCTCATTCCAACTTGCAGCCGGATCGCAACTAGACCGGGTTCGCTTTCACGTTGATCCCGGTTTCGCGTGCCAGTTGGGCGGCGACCTTGGGCTCAAACCCTTGCAGGTGGCGAATGATCTTCGCCGCCTCCTCGGGCTCCTGGCGCTTGACATGAATCCGTGCCAGTTCATACCAGGCATACGGACTCATGGGCTGCAATTGGGTGTTGCGCTTGAGCGCAGTGATGGCCTCGTCCAGCCGGGACTGGCGGATCAGCACCAGTCCCAGGCCGAACCAGGCCCGATCGAGTTGTTCGTTCAGTGCTATCGCGCGGCGAAAGCTTGCCTCTGCCGCCTCGAGCTGGCCACCGGCTTCCTGGAGGAAGCCCTGGTTGAAGAAGTCGGCGGCTCTGGCCTCTGGGAGGGCCGTCAGGCGAGCGTAGTCTTGCAAGGCGCCCTTGCGGTCTTCGAGCTGGGCTTTGAGGTGGGCCCGGCTTGAAAGCGCGTAAAGATTGTGGGTGTCGATCTGCAGCATGCGGTCAAGACAGGTCAACGCCGCCTCTTGCCGCCCCAGGGTTAGCTGGCACAAAGCCAGCAGCCGATACCAAAGCAGAGTCCAGGTCGGGCTCATCGGCAACTCTCCATGCCCACGCTGACGCAATGTTCGATCTTGGCCAGCGTGACGGCGATATAGAGCACCGAGGTCACGAAGAAAGCCACCCAGCCGTGGTGGCGCGGATCGATGCGCGATGGCGAAACCAGGCGAGCGATGCCGAGCCAGGGGCGATTGAGCACCTGAAACAACTGGTAAAACAGATTGCTGTCTCGCTTTTGGCCTGCCAACAGGAAGAGCAGGCCCTGACCCGCCAGGGCCAGCAAGCCGATGTAGAGCAGCAGTTGAAGGATGTTCAAAAGTTGAAGCATGCGGACGTCTTGGACCGGCCCCAGGTTGCGAGCGTCTTTTTATACAGTTCCCATCATGGTTTCTGGGCTGACTCTGAGCTTACTCCAAGCCCTTCTCCGCCGACTTAGGATCGATTCGTACGGGCAAACCCCAATAGGCCCACTCCCTTGTTGTTGCGGTGAGGTCTCAAGAGCTGGACGGTTTCTCGATGGCCCCGACCCCCTGCCTTTGGTATGGTTGACCCATGCAAGCGCAGCCCTCGGCCCAATTGATCGACCACTGGACACGCAGCCTGGCCGCTCATCTGCCGTTTGCGCGCATGGAGCGCGCCCACGTCGAGCAATTGGCCCGTGCGGCCTCCGAGCGCTACTTTCCGCCGGAGGGCGTGCTGCTCAAGCCCGAGTCCGGCATTCCAGACGCGCTGATCTTTCTGCGTCAAGGCCGCGTGGTGGGACGGCGCATGTCCAGCGCCGAATCGGATCCAGGCTTTGAGGTGGAGACGGGCAGTCTCATGCCAGTGGCCGCGCTCATGGCCCAGCGGCCGGTCAGCAGCACCTACACCGCAATGGAGGACTGCTTCTGCCTTTTCATTTCCTGGCCGGTGGCGCGCGATCTGATGGCCCGCAGTGTCATCTGGGCCGACTTCCTCAATCAGCGCATGCTCGCTTTCGTCGAGGCTTCGCGTCAGCGCTGGCAGCAGCAATTGCAGGTTCAGGCCCAGCAGCAACAGAACCTGGAGGCCAGGCTGCTGGATTTGCCGGTGCGCACACCGCTGACGCGGCCGGCCAGCGCCAGCCTGCGCGAGGTTCTGGGCCTCATGCATGCGCGCAAGATTGGGTCGGTACTGCTCACCGATGAGGCGGGCCGACTCAGCGGCATCCTCACCCGAAACGATGTCCTCGATCGGGTGGCTCTGTCGGGTTTGTCCCTGGACCAGCCTGTCGCGCAGGTCATGAGCCAGCCGGTGCTCACCATCGATGCAGGCAGTACGGTGTTTGAGGCCGCTCTCATGATGTCGCGTCACCATGTACGTCACCTGCCGGTGCTCTCGGACGGACGCCTGCTCAGCGTGGTCTCCGAGCGGGACCTGTTTGCCCTGCAGAATTTATCGATCAAGCATGTCAGCGGCGCCATCGCGCAGGCTCGCACGCTCGAACAACTGCAGCAGGCGGCTCGGCAGATTCGGCAATTTACCGCGCACCTGATGGCTCAGGGCATGCAGTCGCGACCGCTGACGCGCCTGATCAGCCAGCTCAATGACAGCCTGACCCAAAGGCTGATCGACATCGAGCTTGAAAAGCACGGCCTGAGTCGCTCGCAGATGTGCTGGGTGGCGCTGGGCTCGGAAGGCCGCGGCGAGCAGACGATTGCGACCGACCAGGACAACGCCCTGATTTACGAGTCCGACCAGCCCGAGCGAGATCAAGCGCGCTGGCTGGCCTTCGCCAAGGATGTCAACCTTGCGCTTGATGCCTGCGGCTATCCCCTGTGCACTGGCGGCGTCATGGCTTCCAACCCCGCCTGCTGCTTGACGCAGGCGCAGTGGCGCCATCAGTTTGACCAGTGGATTGACAAGGGCAGTCCGCAAGACCTGCTCAAGGCCAGCGTGTTTTTTGACTTCAGGGCGCTGGCTGGTCGAGCCGATTGGCTGGCTGAGCTGGCAGCGGCGGTGCGCCGACAGGCCATGAACACCCCGCGATTCATCCACCAATGGGTGCAGAACCACCTGCGCATGTCGGTTGCGCTGAATTGGCATGGTGGCCTGGAGACCCAGCGAGAGGGCGAGCACGAAGTGATCGACATCAAGCTCCGCGGTACCGCCCTGGTGGTTGATGCAGCGCGTATTCTGGCGTTCTCAAGGGGGCTCGATGCCGTATCCACCGTCGACAGGCTGGAGCAGGCCGGTGCGGCCCTGGGCATTCCGCCCGATGAATACCGCGGTTGGATCACCGCCTTTGATTACTTGCAATCGCTGCGTTTGCGGCACCAGGTGGCCTTACCTCCCGGTGCGGGAAAACCCAATCTGGTTCCGGTCGATACGCTCGATCAGGTCGACAGGCGTGTCCTCAAGGCCGGTCTGGCCGCGGTGCGGACCCTACAGCAAAGGCTCAGTCTGGACTATGGGCGCTGATCGGTTGTCGATCGGGGTGCGCTGCCTCGGCGCGATGTGCGGCTTGAGGAAGGATCGATGCATCACCCGGATCCCATGGCCGCCAGGGCGCGGCTCCCACAAGCCAGTGCTTCCTGTGGGAGCGCCGCCCTCGGCGGGATGCGGCCTTTGCTCTGCCTCCTATGCTGGCTAACTGGTGGCGCCGCTTCAGGCCTGAGCGGCCCCCCAGCGCGCAGCGTTGGGTGATGATCGACGTAGAAACCACCGGCCTCGACCCCCAAAATGATGCGCTGCTCTGCGTGGCCGCCATGGCCATCGACTTGCGTGGACCGACGCCGCAACTCATGGCAGACGACAGCTTTGAGGTGGTGATCCGGCAAGATATGCTCAGAGCCACGCACGACAACATACTGCTGCACGGCATAGGCTGGGGCCAGCAGCGGCAGGGTCAGCCCCTGGCCCAGGCCCTGCAGGGCCTGTCAAACTGGATCGCAGACTCCCCGCTTCTGGCCTACCACGCCGCCTTTGACCAGGAGGTGCTGCGTCAAGCCTACAAGCGCGGCAAGCTCGAGCAGCCGTATTGGCAGTGGCTGGACATGGCCGACCTGCTGCCAGCGGCCTTTCCCGCGATTGAAGCCCGCAGTCTGGACCAGTGGATGCAGCGTCTGGATGTGCAATGCGTGCGTCGCCATCAGGCCATCGCGGACGTCTGGGCCACCGCCCAGCTCTTTCTCAAGGCCTGGCCGCAGTGGCAGGCGCAGCAGTTGCAGTCTTGGGCCGACCTGACGCAAAGAGCCAGGGACCAACGCTGGCTGCGCCTCAGCCAGTCATCTCGATAAGGCCCCATCGCCGCAGGGTCGCGGCCCCTAAAAATCACCAGCAACGGCCCCATGCCCTCCTTAAACACTGGGCCAAGGAGGGATCCCTAGAATGTCGGGTTCTTTTTCTCAGGCCCTCTCATGTCGCAAGGATGGATCCGTATTCGCGGCGCCCGGCAGCACAACCTCAAGAACCTCGATCTTGACTTGCGCACGGGTGAACTCACCGTGGTGACCGGGCCCAGCGGTTCGGGCAAGTCATCGCTGGTCTTCGACACGCTCTTTGCCGAAGGTCAGCGTCGCTATGTCGAAACCTTCTCGGCTTATGCGCGGCAGTTTCTCGATCGCATGGACAAGCCTGCGGTCGACAAGGTCGAAGGGGTGCCACCGGCCATTGCCATCGACCAGATTAATCCGGTCAGGTCCTCGCGCTCGACAGTGGGCACCATGACCGAGCTCAACGACCACCTCAAGCTGCTGTTTGCGCGGCTGACCCAGCTCTATGACCGGCAAACCGCGCAGCCGGTGCGCCATGACAACCCCGAAACCATTTACGCTGAACTCAAGGCTCGCACCGCGCAGGACGACCCGCGCCTGATCCTCACCTTTCCGGTGCAGCTGCCTGCCGGCACCAGCGCTGAGCAGCTGCAGCAGTGGCTGCAAGCCAGCGGCTTTACCCGCGTGCACGAGCCGGCCGAGCCTGCGTTCAAGACAGAAGGCGGGGTTCATGTGGTGGCCGACCGCTTTCGCCTGCAAGGGGCCGAGAAGGCGCGTGCGATCGAGGCCATTGAGGTGGCGCTCAAGCACGGCGGTCGTCTCAATGTCTTTGTACAGGCCGAAGGCCGCGCCGAGACGCTGTGGCGTTATGCCACCGGCTTGCAGGATCCACACAGCCAGCTGCGCTACACCGAGCCTACGCCCTCGTTGTTTTCATTCAACTCGGCCATGGGCGCTTGCGAAACCTGTCGCGGCTTTGGACGGGTCATTGGCGTTGATATGGGACTGGTGATCCCCAACGACAAGCTCACCTTGCGCGCCGGCGCGATCAAGCCGATGCAAACCCCGGCCTGGCAAGAGGCGCAGGATGATCTGATGCGCCATGCCGAGGCCGCTGGCATTCCGCGCGACACCCCTTGGTACAAGCTCACCCAAGAGCAGAAAGACTGGGTCATCAACGGATCACCCCACTGGAAAGGCCAGTGGAACAAGCAGTGGTTTGGCGTGCGCCGGTTCTTCGAATACCTGGAAAGCAAGGCCTACAAGATGCACATTCGGGTGCTGCTGTCGAAGTACCGCAGCTACACGCCGTGCACCACCTGTGGCGGCGCCCGACTCAAGACGGAGGCGCTGCTCTGGCGACTGGGTTCCAAGAAGTCGGCCGATGCGGTGCTGCCGCCCGCGCAGCGCTTCATGCCCGTGGGCGTAGCCTGGAGTCGCCAGCAATTGGAATCGCTGCCGGGCTTGTGTCTGCACGATCTGATGCAGCTGCCCATCGACAGGCTGCGCCAGTTCTTCGACGAGCTGGCGAGCGAGAGTTTGGCTGAGGCCGTCTTGCAGACCGGCGGTGCCGACCGCCAGGCCCTCAAGCTCCTGCTCGAAGAAATCCGTACCCGGCTCAAGTACCTGTGCGATGTCGGCATTGCTTACCTCACGCTAGACCGGCAAAGCCGCACCCTATCGGGTGGCGAGGTGCAGCGCATCAACCTCACCACTGCGCTGGGGACCTCGCTGGTCAACACGCTGTTCGTGCTCGACGAGCCCAGCATTGGCCTGCATCCGCGTGATATGAATCGCATCACCCAAGCCATGGGCCGCTTGCGCGATGCCGGCAACACCCTGGTGGTGGTCGAGCACGACCCGGCGGTGATGCTCGCTGCCGACCGGCTTATCGACATGGGGCCGGGGCCGGGGGAGAAGGGCGGCACCATCGTCTTTGACGGGACGCCGACGCAAATGCGGCAGGCCGATACCCTGACCGGCGCTTACCTGGGTGGCCGCAAGCAGGTGGGCATGGGCCTCAAGCGCCCCGTCTCCGACCACACCCCGCGCCTCATTCTTGAAGGCGCCTGTGAGCACAACCTCAAGAACATCAGTGTCGAGTTTCCGCTGCAGCGCCTGGTTTGCGTGACCGGGGTGAGCGGCTCGGGCAAGTCCACCCTGATGCAGGACATTCTGGCGCCGGCGCTGCTGCGCCAGATGGGCAAGGCCACTGAGACCCCTGGCGCGCATGACCGGGTGCTGGGCGCCGACCATCTCCAGGATGTGGTCTTTGTTGACCAGTCGCCCATTGGCAAAACCGCTCGATCCAATCCGGCCAGTTATGTGGGCGCCTGGGACGCCATCCGGGAACTTTTTGCCGATGCGCCCCTGGCCCGTGAGCGCAGCTACACCGCCAGCAAGTTCAGCTTCAACAGCGGCGACGGTCGCTGTCCCACCTGTGGCGGCTCGGGCTTTGAGCATGTGGAGATGCAATTTCTCTCGGATGTCTATCTGCGCTGCCCCGACTGCGACGGCAAGCGTTATCGCCCGGAAATCCTGGAAGTGCAGATCGAGCGCCAAGCCCCCAACGGTACCTCGCATCGTTTGAGCGTGGCCGATGTGCTCGAGCTCACGGTCAGCCAGGCCTGCGAGCTTTTTCGTTCCGACCGCGATGTGCTGCGTGCCTTGCAGCCCATCGTGGATGTGGGCCTGGAATACATCAAGCTCGGTCAGCCGGTGCCCACGCTATCGGGTGGCGAGGCGCAGCGCCTGAAGCTCGCGGGCTTTCTGGCCGGCAAGGGTGAGGGCCAGAAGTCAAGCAAAACGCCAGCCAGCGCCAGTCGTCAGCCCCTGGCCCTGCGGCAGCATCGCGGCACGCTCTTTTTGCTGGACGAGCCCACCACTGGCCTGCACTTTGACGATATCGCCAAGCTGATGCGCGCGCTGCGCAAGCTGCTCGAGGCCGGGCATTCGCTGATCGTGATCGAACACAATCTCGATGTGATTCGTGCCGCCGACTGGGTGATCGACCTCGGCCCGGACGGTGGCGAGGCTGGAGGCCTGCTGGTGGCCGAGGGCACCCCCGAAGACTTACGTCAGCATCCGTCTTCGTACACCGCCCAGGCTTTGCGCGAATATGCCCAGTCGATGGGAGAGGTGCACGGCGTGGAGGAAAAGGCAGCCTCGGGTTATGTCGTCGGCGCTGATGGCGCCTCTGGCTCGGGGCTTGGTGAGGCTGTGGGGGCGTCACAGGCTTCAGATTCCGACCGGGAATTGGCTGCCGCCCCTTCTGCGCGGCCGCAGGCCATACAAATCGTCAACGCCCGGGAGAACAACCTCAAGAGCCTGTCGGTCGATATTCCGCGCGGCAAATTCA
>CAYPSU010000123.1:0-7698 GCA_964413475.1 uncultured Polaromonas sp.
TCGGCCGCATCCGCAATCTGGCGCGCAGCGTGGCGCAGAGCTATTACGACAGCCGCGAGCGTCTGGGTTTTCCAATGGCCCCGCGGGAATGGGTGGCGCAGATGGCCAAGAAGGCGGCCTGAATCATGAGCAGCTCAAGCCTTCTGGTTGAACTATTTGTGGAAGAGCTGCCGCCCAAGGCTCTCAAGAGATTGGGCGAGTCTTTTGCCAGCGCGCTGGCCGAGCAGTTGCGGCTTCAGGGGCTGCTGCAGGCCGGCGCTCAGACCACGCCCTATGCCTCCCCGCGCCGACTGGCGGCGCACATCACGCAGGTGCTGCCCATGGCCGCCGACCAGGCGGTCCAGCAAAAGCTCATGCCGGTGAGCGTGGGCCTGGATGCCGGCGGCAATGCCACGCCCGCTCTGCTGAAAAAACTGCAGGCGCTCGGCGCGGACGTGAGCAGCCCGGCGGCGGTCGTCTCTGCGCTCAAACGCGCGCCCGATGGCAAGGCCGAAGCGCTGTTTTACGACCGTGTGGCCAAAGGCTCGACCCTGGCCGCTGGCCTGCAAAAGGCGCTGGATGAGGCGCTGGACAAGCTGCCTATCCCGAAGGTGATGCAGTACCAGTTGGAGACCGATTGCGAACTGCCGGGATGGAGCAGCGTCAACTTTGTGCGGCCGGCGCACCGACTGCTGGCCCTGCATGGCGATGCGGTGGTGCCAGTCAAGGCCCTGGGCCTGACCGCGGGCAACACCACCCGGGGCCACCGCTTTGAGGCCAAGGTCGACCCAGTGGTGGTGACCCAAGCCGACCACTACGCCCAGACGCTGAGGGCTGACGGCGCCGTGATCGCCAGTTTTGCCGAGCGCCGCGCCGAGATTGAGGGCCAGCTACAGGCCGCCGCCACCAAGGTCGGTGGCGGTGTGCGCCCGATCGAGGACGAAGCCCTGCTCGACGAAGTGACCGCTCTGGTCGAGCGGCCCAACGTGCTGATCTGCCAGTTTGAGCAGCAGTTCCTCGAGGTGCCGCAGGAATGCCTCATCCTGACGATGAAGGCCAACCAAAAGTACTTTCCGCTGCTCGATGCTACGGGCAAGTTGACCCACCGCTTCCTGGTGGTCAGCAACATCTCTCCGGATGATGCGTCGGCTGTGGTCTATCACAACAAGCTGGGCAGTCAGGGTGAGCGCACGGCGCGAGTCTGCCTGATAGCCCGGGCGATCGGCCAGCAAGTCGGTGGCGCCGACCTGGCGGCCCAGGCCGAACGTGCGGCCCGTCTGTCCAAGGCTGACCTGTTGACCGATATGGTGGGCGAGTTTCCGGAGCTGCAGGGCATCATGGGCGGCTATTACGCACGCCACGACGGGCTGTCGGCCGAGATTGCGGAGGCGATTGAGGACCACTACAAGCCGCGCTTTGCTGGCGACGAGCTGCCGCGCAACTCCGTGGGCGTGGTGGTGGCGCTGGCCGACAAGCTCGAAACACTGGTCGGGATGTTTGGCATTGGTAATCTGCCCAGCGGTGACAAAGACCCGTTTGCCTTGCGACGGCATGCCCTGGGTGTGATCCGCATGCTGATCGAGCGTGAGTTGGCCCTTGATCTGCCGGTCTTGCTGGCCCTGGCGGTGCCGGCCTTCGGCGCCCAGATCGCCGACCCTCGCGAAGTCCTGGGCGAGTTCATCTATGAGCGTCTGGCGGGCAGCCTGCGCGAGCAAGGCTACAGCGCCCAGGAAGTCGAGGCAGTGCTGGCCCTCAAGCCGGGGCGTCTGGCCGATGTGGCGCGGCAACTCCAGGCTGTGCGCGCCTTTGCAGCCTTGCCCGAAAGTGCGGCGCTGGCTGCGGCCAACAAGCGCATCGGCAATATTCTGAAAAAGGCCGGTGAGGTGGACGCGCATGTGAACACCGCCTTGCTGCAAGAAGAGGCCGAGAAAAATCTGTATAACTTCATGCAAAAGCTGCTGCCTCAATCGCAGGCTCTGTTCGAGGCGGGCGACTACACCGCCAGTCTGCAGATGCTGGCCGCCTTGCGCGGTCCGGTTGATGCCTTCTTCGATGATGTGATGGTCAACGCTGAGCAGATGGACCTGCGCCTGAACCGCCAGGGCCTGCTCAAAAGCCTGCAGCTGGCCATGAATCGGGTGGCCGATCTCTCGCGACTGGCGGCCTGAGCCCATGCACACGCGTCTTGCAATGACCCATCGGGCGCCCGAATCGGCACAAGCCGCTCGGGCTCCAGACCCGCTGGTGCACCGGCTCTCGATCCGGTGGGGCCATCATGGCTGAGCGCAGCAGCAAGCTGCTCATCCTCGATCGTGACGGCACGATCAACCAGGACCGGGACGACTATGTGAAGTCCCCCCAGGAGTGGGAAGCCCTGCCGGGCGCGCTGGAGGCCATTGCACGGCTCAATCACGCCGGCTGGCATGTGGTGGTGGCCACCAATCAGTCGGGCTTGGGCCGAGGTCTTTTTGATATGGCCGCGCTCAATGCCATGCACGAGAAGATGCATCAGCAACTGGCGGCGGTGGGGGGGCGTATCGACGCCATCTTTTTCTGCCCCCACACGCCGGAAGACCGCTGCGCCTGCCGCAAGCCCTTGCCCGGCCTGTTTGAGCAGATTGGCGAGCGCATGGGCTTGTCCTCCTTGCAGGGCGTGCCTGCAGCCGGCGATTCGCTGCGCGACCTGACGGCAGCCATCAGCGCCGGTTGCCAGCCGCATCTGGTGCTGACTGGAAAATCGGCGGACCTGACGGCCGAGCAGGCACGGCTGGCCATGCCCGCCGGGGCGATCGTTCACCCCCATCTGTCGGCCTTGGCCGACCGGCTGATCGGGTACGCTGGCCAAGGGGCCTGATCGACATGGCCTGGCTGCGCTCAGTCTTGCATCTGATTTGGATGGGGGTCACTGTCGTGCCCTGGGCTATGGCGGTTCTGCTGGCTTCGCTGTTCGTCAGCAGCACCACGCTGTACTGGATGTGTGTGGGGTGGTTGCGATGCGCGGTGTCTGGCGCGCGCGTGATTCTCGGCATCAAGGTCCGAGTGACGGGCTGGGAGAATCTGCCGCAGGGTCAGACCAGTCCGGCGGTCTTGCTGGTCAAGCATCAGAGCACCTTCGAGACCTTCCTCATGCCTACGCTGATGCCTCACCCGTTGGCCTATGTGTTCAAGAAGGAACTTCTGTATGTGCCCTTCTTCGGCTGGGCGATGGGTCGTCTCGACATGATCCACATCGACCGCAGCAAGCGCGCCGAGGCATTCGCCAGGGTGGTCCAGCA
Source organism: uncultured Polaromonas sp. (assembly GCA_964413475.1). GTDB lineage: Bacteria > Pseudomonadota > Gammaproteobacteria > Burkholderiales > Burkholderiaceae_C > Polaromonas. The sequence goes on from CAYPSU010000123.1 coordinate 3,255, forward strand.
AGGTCGGCGGCTCATGGAGCAGGGCGTTTGGGTGATCATGTTCCCCGAAGGCACCCGTATTGCGCGCGGGCAGCAGGGGGCTTACAAGACGGGCGGCACGCGGCTGGCCATTGAGTGCGGTGTCCCGGTGATTCCCGTGGCGGTGACCTCGGCCAAGTGCTGGCCTCGCAAGGCTCTGATCAAGCGACCCGGCCTGGTCGATGTCTCGCTGGGCCCGCCCATCGAGAGCGTGGGCCGCAAGCCGGAGGAACTGATGGCCGAGGTTCAGGCTTGGATCGAGGCCGAGATGCGGCGCCTCGATCCCCAGGCTTATCCGGGGTCCTAGAGGCGTCCTGCCCTACACTGGACCCATGCGCAGCTTGCTGCAACTTACGCTCGATCTGTTTTCATTCGATGCGGCTACGTCGCCGGCGGCCCGCTCGCCGGGTCCAGCGCGCAAGCCGCGTCATCGCGGCGGTCCTGCACCCCGCGCCAGTGGGGGACATACCCCGGACCTATGGGTCCAAGACCCCTCTGAGACCGAGGCTCCTGCGGCCCGGCCCTTTTCGCCACAAGCCCAGCAGACAGATCTGCAACTGCAACGCGCCGGCGCCGGTCTTTCTTATCGTCATCCGCAGGCCAACCGGCAGGTCTGCCTTGAGGGCGTGCCGGTGGCCTATGCCTTCCGGCGTGCGCGCCGGCGCACCATAGGCTTTGCGGTCGATGCCCGTGGGCTGAGCGTCAGCGCCCCACGCTGGGTGCCGCAGCGCGAGATTGAGCAGGCCCTGGCCGAGAAAGGCCCGTGGATCGTGCGCAAGCTGCAGGAGTCCCAGCAGCGGGCACAGCAGATTGAGTCGAGCCGTCTGGTTTGGCGTGAGGGCGCCCGGGTGCCTTTTCTGGGTCGAAACCTGATCCTTGAGCTTGACCCGTTCCAGCGCACCTCACCCGTCGATGGCACTTTGGACTCGCTGCTCCATGAAGGCGTGATGCGACTGGGTCTGCCCGCGGGGGCCAGCGCCGATCAGATTCGTGACGCCGCCCAGGCCTGGTTGATGGGCCGGGCCAAGCTCTGGTTCGAGTCTCGACTCAACCATTTCGCGCCCCAGCTGAGCGTGCGCTGGAGCCGCTTGTCGCTGAGCAGTGCGGCCACCCGTTGGGGCAGTGCCGGCGCCGACGGATCCATCCGACTGCACTGGCGGCTGATTCATTTCAGCCCGGCCTTGATTGACTACGTTGTGGTGCATGAGCTGAGCCATTTGCGGGTCATGGACCACAGCCCCCGGTTCTGGGAGACCGTGGGCTCGGTGGTGCCCGACTATGCGGACCTGCGTCGCCAGCTTCGCGACCACCCGATCGCCAGTTGGTGATCACCTGCATATACGTCTCATAACGGTTAACGTTTCTTAAGCCTTCGTGGCCGATTTGCTTCCTAGACTGTGTCTCCTTTGCAAGTAGGGACCCATCATGGCGGACAAGCAAATTTTGTTGGTGGAAGACAAGCCAGACCTGAAGCTGCTGACCTGCAGTGCGATCGAGGCTGCCGCGCCCGGATGCGAGGTGATATGGGCCCGTGAGGGTCGCCAGGCTCTGGACTATCTTTGGGCGCGAGCAGACTTTGCCTGCCGCGATCCAGGCGAGCAGCCGGCCCTGGTGATTCTCGACATGCATCTGCCAGACCTGCCTGGCCTGCAGGTGCTGCAATTGCTTCGGGGTCATCGGTCCACGGCGGTGCTGCCGGTGGTCATGCTCACCTCTTCGCGGCTGCCGCAGGATGTTCTGGCCTGCTATCAAAGCGGCGCCAATGGTTATGTATCCAAGCCGGTTTCATTTGCACAGTACCGCCGCAAGATAGGCGGGCTGGTTGATTTCTGGCTGGAGGTCAACGAGACCGCAGCCTGCAGCTGAGGCGCCGCAGAGGGGCCCTGGGGTGCCCGGCCCTTCAGGCGGCGGCGAAGCGGAAAGTGCCCTGAGGGTCGGTCTTGCGCTGCAGCCGTCCAGCATGCCAAAGCAGGTTCAGGTGTGCCATGCTTTCACCCAGCGCAAAAGTGGTCTGATGCAGGTCCAGGCTGCGCTTGAACATCACTTGCACCACGTCGGCGGCCGACTGCGCTTGATGCCTGCAGGCTTGCACCACCTCATCCAGACGCTCCTGATGGTGTTGCTGCAACTGCCGCACCCTTTCGTGCAGACCCACAAAAGGTCGTCCGTGCGAGGGCAGGACCAGCGTCTGCGCGGGCAGGTGGAGAAATTTATCCAGCGAATCGAGGAACAGCTGGAGGGGATTGCCATCGGGCTCGGTTTCGTAGACGCTGATGTTGGTGGAGATGCGCGGCAGCACCATATCGCCGCTGATCAGCACCGGCCGCTCGAGTTGCGGGTCTTCGCAGTACAAGGCCATGTGTTCGGGCGAATGTCCATAGCCACTGATGCAACGCCAGGCTCGGCCTGCGATGGTCAGCACCTGTCCGTCTTGCAGTCGGTGATAGTGCCCTGGCACCTCGGGCACCAGAGAGGCATAGTGGTTTTTGCGCGCCACCACCGCAGCGAGCACCTGCGGGTCGGTCATGCCGTGGCGTGCAAAGAAGTCGGCGGTGGCTTGACCGCCGAAGGAGTCCTGCTGGTTGACGGCCAGCCGTGCCAGCAGGTAGTCGCTCATGCTGATCCACAAGGGGGCGCCAAAGCGCTCGCCCAGCCAGTGGGCCAGCCCCAGATGATCCGGATGCATATGGGTGGCTACCACGCGCAGGACCGGAAGGCCGTGCATGGCGCGGTCTATCAGCTGCTCCCATTGCGTGCGCGATTCGGCGCGATCCACGCAGGTGTCCACCACCGTCCAGCCTTGGCGGCCGTCCAGCGTGTCCTCGAGCAACCAGAGATTGATGTGGTCCAGCGCAAAAGGCAGGCCCATACGCACCCAGCTCACTCCCGGCGCCACCCCCCGTGCGTCTCCCGGTGCAGGCAGGTCCTGGCCCCAGGGGTATTGCAAGGCGTCTTCTTGGTGATTCATGAGTGGGCGCAGGAACTGCGTTATATTGCGGGTTTGTTGACGTTTACGTAAACGTCAGCGAATCCATTGTAGGCATCCCAAGGCCGCCAGCCTGTCGCGCATGCTCGAGGCGCGGGTTGCCATCGAATGTCTCGAATCCGCTCCATCCATGGTCACGACCTACACCATCAGCGATCTTGCCAGGGAATTTGACCTGACCACCCGGGCCATGCGCTTTTATGAAGACATGGGTTTGCTGCAGCCGCGTCGGGAGGGACCGGGCGGTCGCAATCGCATATACAGCGCGCGTGATCGCACCCGTCTGAAGCTGACGCTGCGCGCCAAGCGTCTGGGCCTGAGCCTGACCGAGGCCAAGGAAATCATCGACACCTACGAAAGCCCGCGTGATACCGTTCCCCAGTTGCGCAAGTTCTTGGTCATCCTGGAGGGGCACAAGCGCCAGATCGAGGAGCAGATGGCCGATCTGCAGGCCAATCTGGAGGAGATCAAGGCTCACGAAAAGGAGGCGCGGGCTTTGCTCGGTCGCGCTGCCAGACGACAGACCCCTTGAGCCTCAACCTGACCTAACGAACCATGAACTCGCCCAACCTTGCCCCCACCGACCCTGCCGCCTCAGCCCTGAGCCGTGTGCAGGCCAGCTTTGCCCGGCAGGGCATGATGAAGCACCTGGGCGCGCGGTTGATACGCGTTGAGCCCGGCCTGTGCGAGTTGGCCCTGCCCTATTCCGACAAGGTCACCCAGCAGCAAGACGGTTTTCATGGAGGGGCCATTGGCGCCATGGCCGATATTGCCGGTGGCTACGCCGGGCTGACGGTGGCCCCCGAGGGCATGGAGGTCACCACGGTCGAGTACAAGATCAACTTTCTCAATGCCTTTCAGGGGGGCGAACTGCGGGCGATTGGCCGCGTGGTCAAGGCTGGCCGCCGGGTTATCGTCACCACCGCCGAGGTGGTGCATCTGCATGAAGGGCAGTTCAGGGATTGCGCAGTCATGCAGCAGACGCTGACTGCGGTTGGCAAGACCTATTGAAGCGCCCCTTCAGCGTCCTGATTTGTTTCCCTCTTTTAAGCTTTTGCCATGAACCTGCCCGGACTCAATTTCCAACTCGGTGATGACATTGATGCCTTGCGCGACGCGGTGCGCGATTTTGCGCAAGAGCAGATTGCACCGCGAGCCCGCGAGATTGACCAAACCGACCAGTTCCCCATGGACCTGTGGCGCAAGATGGGCGATCTGGGGGTGTTGGGGATCACGGTGGGCGAAGAATATGGCGGCGCCAACATGGGTTACCTCGCTCATATGGTGGCGATGGAAGAAATTTCTCGGGCCAGCGCCTCGGTGGGCCTGAGCTATGGCGCGCATTCCAATCTCTGCGTCAATCAGATCAAGCGCAACGGCACCGAGGCGCAGCGCGCCAAGTACCTGCCCAAGCTGATCTCGGGTGAGCATGTGGGAGCG
>CAYPSU010000124.1:0-7556 GCA_964413475.1 uncultured Polaromonas sp.
AAGTCTTTATGGGCGATGTGGGCGCCCTGGCCTTGGGCGCGGCCCTGGGCACGATTGCCATCATCGTTCGACAGGAGATCGTGCTGGCCATCATGGGCGGCATCTTTGTGGTTGAGGCGCTGTCGGTGATGGCCCAGGTGACTTACTTCAAGTACACCAAGAGCAAGTACGGCCAGGGGCGGCGCATTCTCAAGATGGCGCCCCTGCATCATCACTTTGAGAAAAGCGGTTGGACCGAGACCCAGGTGGTGGTGCGCTTTTGGATCATCACCATGCTGTTGTGTCTGGTGGGCCTGTCGACCCTGAAACTGAGATGAAAACCCTGAGGGATCAATCGGTACTGGTGCTTGGGCTGGGCCTGTCGGGTCTGGCGATGGTGCGTTGGTGCCTGCGTTGTGGTGCCCGTGTGACGGTGGCCGATACACGCGAAAACCCACCGCAGTTGCAGACCTTGCGCGACCAGTGGCCTGAGGTGACCTTCATCAGCGGGCCGTTTCACGCCGAGCAGGTGCAAGGTCAGCAGGCTGTATTCAAGAGCCCGGGTCTGGCTCCGGCCGAGGTGGCCCCCGTGATTGAGGCGGCGCGTGCTATCGGGCTGCATGTGGGCAATGAACTGACCCTCTTCTGGGCGGCCCTGTCCGACCTGAAGCGGCAGACCGCCGAGGACTCCGGAGATTCCGACGAGCGTCTGTCTTCAGAAGCGATTGAACCGGTTGAGCCGCTGGACTTACCTGAGGCCTCTGAAGATCGGGACCTGTCGGACCTCCCAGTCCATTCAGCGCAGGATGGCGATGCTGCGACAGGACGGGCGGCAGAGCTTGACAGCGAGTCGGCCCAGCCAACTTTGACGCCTGCGATCCGACGAGGCTATCGACCGGTCGTGCTGGCCGTCACGGGGACCAATGGCAAGACCACGGTGACTTCCTTGACCGCTCGTCTGGTTGCCCGGACGGGTCGCAAGGTGGCTGTGGCTGGCAATATCGGTCCGACCTTGCTTGATACCCTGATAGATGTCGTGGACCACAATGAATTGCCCGAAGTCTGGGTGCTTGAACTGTCGAGCTTTCAGTTGCATGAGGTAGACGATTTCGAGCCCGACGCGGCCACCGTGCTGAATTTGTCCCAAGATCATCTGGACTGGCACGGTTCGATGCAGGCCTATGCAGATGACAAGGCCCGCATTTACGGCCAGCGTGGCGTGATGATCCTCAATCGGGAGGATCCACGGGTCATGGCCCAGTTGCCAGCCCCCGTGAGCAAGGGAAAATCGCGCTCCGCGCCGGCGCGTACCTATGAGACCTTCGGAGCTGATGTGCCCACGCGGGCGGGCGATTGGGGGCTGGAGCAAGTCGCCGGCTTGAGCTGGCTGGTTCGCGCCGCTCCGGCCGACGAGACGATCAAGCGGCGCAAGGATGAGGAAGAGCCGATTCACATCCAGCGGCTGATGCCTGCCGAAGCCCTGCGCATCCGGGGCCGTCACAACGCCTGCAATGCACTGGCCGCCTTGGCCTTGGCCACGACGGCCGGATGCCCTCTGGCGCCCATGCTGCATGAATTGCGTGAATACCGCGGCGAGCCCCATCGGGTAGAGCCTGTAGCCGTTGTGGGCGAGGTGGAATTCTTCGACGACAGCAAGGGTACCAATGTCGGCGCCACAGTGGCCGCCCTGCGCGGGCTTGGTGCAGAACGCACCTTGGTTTTGATTCTGGGCGGCCAGGGCAAGGGTCAGGATTTCTCCCCCTTGGTCGGGCCAGTGGCCGCACATGCGCGTGCGGTGGTCCTGATCGGGCGCGATGCGCCCTTGTTGCAGCAGGCCCTGGCCTCGACCGCTGTGCCGCTGCACTTGGCGGCAGATATGCAAGAGGCGGTTCGGCAGTCCTGGGCCATGGCCCGACCTGGCGATGCGGTGTTGCTGTCGCCCGCTTGTGCCAGCTTTGACATGTTTCGCGATTACGGGCATCGCGCAGAGGTCTTCTGCCAGTCGGTCCGCGATCTGGCCGCAGAGCAGGGGGTGATGCTGTGAGCCTGGCCTGGGTCGATCGCTGGCGGGGCATGGTCGAGAACTGGCGCTCGCCGGCCAGGGCGACTTTGCCTGTGCGCACCGGAGGTAGCCGGCGCATGCTCGGACCGCTCAATCCGGTGCGCTTGCTCGGCTTTGATCAGGCCCTGGTCTTTGTCACCATGACCTTGCTGCTCTGGGGGCTGGTGATGGTCTATTCAGCGTCGGTGGCCATGCCGGACAACCCGCGTTTCGCTCGCCTGGAGAACACCCACTATCTGATCCGCCACGCCTTTTCGCTGCTCGTGGGTCTGGTGGTGGCGGTGCTGGCTTTCCAGGTGCCGATGTCCACGTGGGAAAAACTCGCCCCTTGGTTGTTCATTGCAGCACTGGCCTTGCTGGTGATTGTGCTCATCCCTTTCATTGGACGCGAAGTCAATGGGGCGCGGCGCTGGATTCCGCTGGGCCTGTTCAACTTTCAGCCCTCCGAACTGGCCAAGTTTGCGGTGCTGATCTATGCCGCCGACTATATGGTGCGCAAGATGGAGGTCAAGGAAAGATTTTTCCGCGCTGTGCTGCCTATGGGCGTGGCCCTCGGCGTGGTGGGTTTGTTGCTGCTGGCCGAGCCTGACATGGGGGCCTTCCTGGTGATCGTGGTTATCGCCATGGGCATTCTCTTTCTCGGAGGCGTCAATGCCCGCATGTTTTTCTTCATAGCGGCCATTGCCGTGCTGGCGTTTGCGATCATGATCTGGACCAGCGAATGGCGGCGTGAGCGTATCTTTGCCTATCTTGATCCCTGGTCGCCCACCAACGCCCTGCGCAAGGGTTATCAGCTCTCACACGCGCTGATCGCTTTCGGTCGAGGTGAATTCACTGGGGTCGGCTTGGGTGGCAGCATCGAAAAACTGCACTGGCTGCCAGAGGCGCACACCGACTTCCTGTTGGCAGTCATCGGTGAGGAATTCGGACTGGTGGGTGTTTTGCTGGTCATCAGTCTGTTTCTCTGGATGACACGCCGCATCATGCATATTGGCCGGCAGGCCATTGCGATGGACCGCTTGTTTTCCGGTCTGGTGGCCCAAGGGGTGGGCCTGTGGATCGGCTTTCAGGCGCTGATCAATGTGGGTGTCAATTTGGGCGCCCTGCCCACCAAGGGGCTGACCCTGCCCCTGATGAGCTATGGGGGTTCGGCCATCATGCTCAATCTGCTGGCGCTTGCGGTGGTGCTGCGAGTCGACCATGAGAACCGTATCCTGATGCGCGGAGGGCGAACGTGAGTCACAGCCCTTGCGCCGTAGTCATGGCCGGCGGAACCGGAGGCCACATCTTTCCCGGTCTGGCGCTGGCCGAGGCGCTGCGCGAGCGTGGTTGGCGCGTGCATTGGCTTGGCGGTCGTGGCTCGAAGGACCAGCCGAGCATGGAGAGCGAACTGGTTCCAGCTCGCGGTCTGCCCTTCGAAGCCGTGGACTTTTCCGGTCTGCGCGGGAAGGGTCTGCTCACCACTTTCTTGTTGCCCTTGCGGCTGCTGCGCGCCTTCTGGCAGGCCCTGGTGGTGCTGCGGCGGATCCGGCCCGATGTGGTGGTGGGTCTGGGCGGCTACATCACCTTTCCGGGCGGCATGATGGGTGTTTTGTTGGGCAAGCCGCTGATCTTGCATGAGCAAAATTCGGTGGCGGGATGGGCCAACCGGGTGCTGGCTGAAGTGTCGGATCGTGTCTTTACGGCCTTTCCGAATGTGCTGAAGAAGGCCACCTGCGTGGGCAATCCGCTGCGGCCGGCGTTTACCCGGCAACTGCCGCCAGCACAACGATTTTCCGGGCGCAGCGGACCGCTGCGTTTGTTGGTGGTCGGCGGCAGCCTGGGTGCGCGGGCGCTCAATGAGGCGGTACCGCAAGCCCTGGCCCTGATGCCGCAGGCATCGCGGCCGCAGGTACTGCATCAGAGCGGTGCGCGCCAGTTAGAGGCCTTGAAGGCGGCCTATGCGAAGGCCGGCGTGCAGGCCGAGCTGATCGGTTTCATCGAGGACACGGCTACCGCCTTTGCGCAGGCCGACCTGGTCATCTGCCGCGCCGGGGCCTCCACGGTGACCGAGCTGGCTGCTGTCGGTGCAGCCTCCATTTTGGTGCCCTTCCCCTTTGCCGTCGATGATCATCAGACGCGTAATGCCCGCTATCTCAGCGATGCGGGGGCGGCTTGGTTGCTGCCGCAGCCTGAAATGACGGCGCAGCATCTGGCTGAGCTGATCGAGCAGACAGACCGCGATTCATTGCTCGCCCGAGCACAGGCGGCCCACGCGCTGGCGCAGACCCAGGCCACCGAGCAGATGGTGCAAGCCTGCGAGGAGCTTGTCGCATGAAGCACGCGGTGCAGCGTATTCACTTCATCGGGCTGGGCGGCTCAGGCATGTCCGGTATTGCCGAGGTGCTGCATAACCTGGGCTATCAGATATCAGGCTCCGATCTGTCCGATAGCGCAACGCTGCGACGGCTGGCCGGCCTGGGCATACGCACCTTCGTCGGCCACGATGCCTCGCACCTGGAGCAAGTCGATGCCGTAGTCACTTCCACGGCAGTCAAGGCCGACAACCCTGAAGTGGTGCAGGCGCGGGCTCGTCGCATACCGGTGGTGCCGCGGGCCCTGATGCTGGCTGAGTTGATGCGTCTCAAGCGCGGCATCGCCATTGCTGGCACCCACGGCAAGACCACCACCACCAGCTTGGTGGCCAGCGTGCTGGCCGAGGGCGGACTCGATCCGACTTTTGTCATCGGTGGGCGACTCAACAGCGCCGGAGCCAATGCCAAGCTGGGCGCTGGCGATTACATCGTCGTGGAGGCCGACGAATCGGATGCCTCCTTCCTCAATCTCCTGCCGGTGATGGCGGTGGTGACCAATATCGATGCCGATCATATGGAGACCTATGGGCACGATCTCGGGCGCCTGAAATCGGCCTTTGTCGAGTTTTTGCATCGCATGCCTTTCTATGGCGCGGCCGTCCTCTGTACCGATGATCCGGGCGTGCAGGACATCGCCGGGCGAATCTCTCGTCCGATCACCAGCTACGGTCTGAGCGAGCAGGCGCAGGTCAGGGCGGTGGATATCCGGCATGTGCAGGGCCAGATGCATTTCACCGTGCAGCGGCGAAACGGTGTGACCTTGCCCGATTTGCAGGTGGTTCTCAACCTGCCGGGTCAGCACAATGTGCTCAATGCACTGGCGGCCATTGGTGTGGCGGTCGAACTTGACCTGCCGGATGCGGCGGTGCTCAAGGCGCTGGCGGAGTTTCGTGGGGTGGGTCGGCGCTTCCAGCGCTACGGTGACGCAGCTCTGGCCGGCGGACGGCGTTGCACTCTGATCGACGACTATGGTCATCACCCGGTGGAGATGGCCGCAACGCTGTCGGCAGCGCGCGGCGCTTTCCCAGGACGACGTCTGGTCCTGGCATTTCAGCCGCATCGTTACAGCCGCACCCGTGATTGCTTCGAAGATTTTGTCAAAGTCATTGGGCAGGCCGATGCGGTGCTCCTCACGGAGGTCTATGCCGCGGGGGAGGCGCCTATCGTTGCAGCGGACGGGCGGGCCCTGATGCGGGCTCTACGCATGGCGGGCAAGGTCGAGCCGGTGTTCGTGGAGGCGGTGGAGGATTTGCCGCGCGCAATTGTCGATAACGCTCGCGATGGTGATGTGGTGTTGTGTATGGGAGCAGGCTCTATCGGTCAGGTGGCCGCTCGGGTGATGGATATGACGGGGGCTGCGCCATGACGACGCAAGCCAGCGCCCTGGGCAAGGTGGCGGTTCTGATGGGCGGACGTTCGGCTGAACGCGAAATATCGCTGATGTCAGGCCGAGGCGTTTTGCAAGCCTTGCAGTCGCGTGGTGTCGACGCCCATGCTTTTGACCCGGCGCAGCGTTCCTTGTGCGAGCTCAAGTCCGAAGGCTTTGACCGTTGTTTCATTGCGCTGCACGGACGCTATGGTGAAGACGGCACCGTGCAGGGCGCCCTCGAGCTGCTGGGGCTGCCGTATACCGGATCGGGCGTGATGGCTTCGAGCCTGGCCATCGACAAGGTGATGACCAAGCGTCTTTGGAGGGCCGAGGGTCTGAGTACGCCCGACCATGTGTTGCTGCGGCGTCGCCATTTCGCGCCGTCCGACCTCCAGGCGGTGGTCAAGCGCCTGGGGCTGCCCCTGATCGTCAAGCCCTCGCGCGAGGGTTCATCCCTCGGCCTGACGCGGGTTGATCGCAGCGAGGACTTGCTGCAGGCCGTTGAGCGCGCAGGGGCGCTGGATGCCGATATCTTGTGCGAGCAGTTCATCGCAGGTCAAGAGGTGACGGTGCCGGTGATTGGTCTGGCCGAGCAGGCCCAGGCCCTGCCCTTGATCCGCATCGTGGCCCCAGGGGGCAATTACGACTACCAGCACAAGTACTTCACCGATGAGGTCCGTTATCTGGTGCCCAGCGGCTTGCCCGCCGAGGAAGAGCGAGCCATTGCCGAAATGGTGCTGGCGGCCTTTCATAGCCTGGGTTGTCGGGGTTGGGCGCGTGCCGACGTCATGATCGATGAGGCCACCCGTCGTCCCTATCTGCTTGAAATCAACACCTCGCCGGGTATGACAAGCCATTCCCTGGTACCCATGTCGGCTCGCGCCGCGGGCCTGTCTTATGAAGATTTGTGCCTGAAGGTGCTGGCTCTGGCCACTCTGGATCATGAAGGGAGGCTGTCGTGACCGCCGCTCCGATGCCCCTGGATGTGCGCTTGATGAACGCGCTGACTGCCGTCTTGCTGGGCCTCTTTTTGCTGGCAGTACTGGCGGTGATCGCGATGTGGCTGCTGCGGCAGTCGGCCTTTGGCCTGACGGCAATCCGGGTCGAGAACGAGCTGACTCACAACAACGCAGTGACCTTGCGGGCCAATGTGGCGCCTCGCTTGAGCGGTAACTTCTTTACCCTCGATCTGGCGCAGGCCAAGGCCGCTTTCGAGTCCATCCCCTGGGTTCGGCTGGCGGTGGTCAAGCGCGAGTTTCCGGATCGACTGCGGGTGCGGATCGAGGAGCATGAGGCGGTGGCCATCTGGGGCCAGGACGATGAGGTTCGACTGGTCAACCGGCAAGGCGAGGTGTTCGAGGTCAACCAGGGGGATGTGGAAGTCGACAAACTGCCCAGGCTCATCGGACCGCAAGCCCAGTCGGCCTTGGTGCTCGCGGCTTACCGTCAACTGGCCCCGCTTTTCGACCGTCTCGGCGACACCTTGGCGCAACTGGAGCTGACCGGCCGTGGCGGCTGGCGCGCCCAGCTCGAGAGTGCAGCCGTCATTGAAATTGGACCTGGATCGATTGAAGAGATCGTGCCACGGGTACAACGTTTCGTGGCGACGGTTTCACAGACTTCCTCACGTTTCGGCCGCGGCATCGAGTCGGCCGATCTGCGCTATCCCAACGGCTATGCGCTGCGCTTGCATGGTGTCTCCACCCTGAGCGCAGACAAGGCGAACAAAACGACAAGGTGACTCTATGGCCAAGGAATACAAAGATCTGGTGGTTGGATTGGACATCGGGAC
>CAYPSU010000125.1:0-3865 GCA_964413475.1 uncultured Polaromonas sp.
TCGCTGGTGGAAAAAGGCGTGGCGGCCCTGCTGCGCACCATCCGCTTCAACGACCTCTCGGATCGCTCCGGCCTCGCTGACTTCGTGCGCAAGATGGGAGCCGAGACCGATTCGTCCGGGATGATCGGTGCCATCGCCAAGTGGTTCATTCGCCTGATCGCGCTGGTGGTGGCCTTCGATGCGCTGGGCCTGACTGCGGTGTCTGACGTGCTGCGCCAGCTGTTGCTGTGGCTGCCCAATGTGGCCGTGGCGCTGGTGGTGCTGGTGATCGGCGGTCTGGCGGCGCGTGCCCTGGGCAACCTGGTGCGGGGCGCGGCAGCGGAGGGAGGCCTGGGCAATCCGCAGTTCCTGGCCAAGGTGGCCACCACCCTGGTGTGGGCGTTTGCCATTGTGGTGGCGGTTCATCAGATCGGTATCGCCACCGAGTTGGTGAACACCCTGTTCATGGCGGTGGTGGGCGCGGTGGCCCTGGCACTGGGCCTGGCCTTTGGGCTGGGCGGTCGCGAGACGGCGGCACGCATCGTGCAACGCTGGTACGGACAGGGCGAATCTCTGGCCGAGACCGCCAGTCGCGCCGCCGAGAACGCGTCCAGCCCGGCGAGCACTGACATGGCCACCAGCGGTCTCACCCGGGGTAGCAGCGGCGGGGCCGGCAGCACCCTGGGCGGGCGGGGTGGCGCTGGCGCGGGGTTTCAGCCTTCCCCAGCGAGTCCGCAACCACCCCAGTGACGCCTGGGTCTGACGGGCGTTCGAAGGCCCTCGATTAAGATAGCTCCCGCGGTCTTCTCGACGCGGGCGTCGTTCAATGGCAGGACCTGAGCTTCCCAAGCTCAAGACGTGGGTTCGATTCCCATCGCCCGCTCCATTCAAAGGCAGTTGCCCATGCTCGACCCGCAAGCCGCAAAGGCCCTGAAGATGCTGGCCGCGCACAACGCGCAGGCCGGCCCCAGCCCCAGTCCCGAACAATTGCGGGCGCTCTATCAGAGTCGACGGCCCTTGACTGAACCGCCGGCCGAGGCCGTCTCGCTCAGCCGTGACCACCCACTGCGGCGGGGCTCCGACACCATCGCCCTGAGGGAGATCCGACCGGCTCAGGCCCGATCCGAAGATCGCCTGCCCGTGCTGATCTACCTGCATGGCGGCGGCTGGATGGTCGGCAGCATCGACACCCACGATGTGATCTGCCGAGCGCTGGCCAATGCTGCCGGCTGCGCGGTGATCTCGGTCGACTACCGTCTCTCGCCGCAATCGCGCTTTCCGACCGCCCTGGAAGACACATTGGCAGCCCACGCCTGGGTGGTAGACCAAGCCGATGCCCTGCATCTTGATGCAGGGCGCATTGCTTTGGGCGGCGACAGCGCTGGCGGTAATCTGGCCGCCGCGGCCTGCCTGAGTCTGCGCGGACAGCCCCATGCCCCGATCTTCCAGTTGCTGGTCTATCCGGTCACCTCAATGCGCACCGACACGGCAAGCTACCAGGCCCATGGCGAAGGCTATGGGCTCACCCAGGCGGGCATGGCTGCCTACATAACCGCCTACCTGGGACCAGACGGATCGCCCGACGACTGGCGCGTGGCACCGCTTCGGGCGCCCAGTCTGCAGGGCTTACCCCCGGCGCTGGTCATCACCGCCGGCTTTGACCCGCTGCGCGACGATGGCCGTCTCTATGCCGATGCGCTTTCAAGCGCGGGGGTGGCTGCGCAGTATTTGTGCTTCGAACGGCAGATTCACGGCTTCCTAAACATGGGAAAGCTGATCGATGAAGCCCGCACCGCGCTGGATGTCGGCGGCGCTGCGCTGCGCCGAGCGCTGGCCTGAAGCCCATCGGGCTGTGCCTCAACCCCAGCGTATTGAGAATCTCGCGCATGGCCGGACGCATCCGCCGCAAACTGTTGGAGGCCCGCATCCCCGCACAGGCCAGCACCGAGACCCTGATCTGCCCCTTGTGCGAACGGGTCATACCGCCCGGCCAGGAAGATGCTCACCATCTGGTGCCCAAATCCAAGGGCGGTGTGCAAACCCGCACCCTGCACCGCATCTGCCACCGGCAGATTCATGCGCTGCTCACCGAAACCGAACTGGCCCGGCAATACCACAGCATCGAGGCCTTGCGGTCCCATCCACCGCTGGCTCAGTTTCTGGCCTGGGTGCAGCGCAAGCCCGCTGACTTTAACGAACGCACCCGCAAGAGCGCCCGACTGCGCCAGCGCTGAACCGGTTAGACCTTGGGCGAGGTCAGTACGCCCCGGCGTATTTGATCGCGCTCGATGCTCTCGAACAGAGCCTTGAAGTTGCCCTCGCCAAAGCCCTCATCGGCCTTGCGTTGTATGAATTCAAAGAACACCGGCCCCAAAAGGGACTGACTGAAAATTTGCAGCAACAGACGCTTGTCGCCCTCAGCGGTCGACCCGTCCATGAGAATGCCGCGCGCCTGCAGCTGCGGCACCGGTTCGCCGTGTCCGGGCAAGCGCTCCTCCAGCATCTCGTAGTAGATGTCATTGGGCGCGGTCATCAGGGGAATACCTGCCATCTGCAGGGCATCCACGCTGGCCAGAAGGTCATCGGTGCTCAAGGCGATGTGCTGTATGCCCTCGCCATTGAATTGCATCAGAAACTCCTCAATCTGGCCGCCCTGACTGCCGGCCTCCTCATTGAGCGGTATGCGGATGAGTCCGTCGGGGGCGGTCATGGCGCGGCTGGTCAGGCCGGTGTGCTGCCCCTGGATATCAAAGTACCGGATCTCGCGGAAATTAAAGATGCGCTCGTAAAAACCGCTCCAAAAGGCCATGCGTCCCCTGTACACATTGTGGGTCAGGTGATCGATCGATTTCAGGCCATGCCCGACCGGGTGTCGGTCGAGCCCAGGCAACCATTGAAAATCGATGTCGTAAATGCTGCGGCCTTCCTCGAAGCGGTCAATCAGGTAAAGCGGCGCACCCCCTATGCCCTTGATAGCTGGCAGGCGCAGTTCCATCGGCCCGGTGGGCACCTCGATGGGCTGGGCGCCCAGTTCCAGGGCGCGGGCGTAGGCCTTGTGCGCATCGCGAACCCGAAATGCCATGGCGCAAGGTCCAGAACCGTGTTCAGCGGCAAAGTAGCCCGCCAAGCTGCGCGGCTCACGGTTGACAATGAAATTGATGTGACCCTGACGGTACAGAGACACATCCTTGGAGCGGTGACGCGCCACCTCTGAAAAGCCCAGTTTCACAAACAGGGTTTCCAGTACTGCGGCCTGCGGGGAGGCAAATTCCACAAATTCGAAGCCACACAATCCCATCGGATTTTCAAAAAGATCCGGCATAAGTTTCTCCTGAACAGACATGCAAAACGACAAACGCAAAAAGGCGATCAGGCGTTCTTTGCAGGCGGCGCACCCGACCGGCCCCGCGTGCTGCGGGCCAGGTGCAAACCAATGATCAGGAAATGAGTCTCCATGGGGAAGGCGGCAAAGGCTCCAGTGTGCCCGGACCGAGACCGGCCGTAAAGCCTCTTTAATGGCTGGCCTAAAAGAACATCTCAGTCGCGCCATCGAACCCACCTGCCCGCATCGCGGTCCCGACCCGTGTTGCCCATGCAAGCCCTCAACGACTCTCATGTTCAGCCCTGCGGCGTCGGGTGGTGCTTGCGGATTGGCCGTCCTGTGGTCAGCCAAGACCACAAGGCCGAGAGCCCAGGCGCCTACAAACTGCAAGATCGCCGTGAGGGCGCGGCTCCCACCCAAAGGGGAAGATCACCGCAAGACATAAAGCCTGCTCGACACCCCGTCAGCGCAGCACCACCAGCACAATGCCCGCCATCGCCAGGGCGCTGCCCCCGAGCAGCTTGAAGGTCCACGGCTCACTCTGGTCGAACATCAGGCGGCTGA
>CAYPSU010000125.1:3965-7515 GCA_964413475.1 uncultured Polaromonas sp.
CCCCCGAGCAGCTTGAAGGTCCACGGCTCACTCTGGTCGAACATCAGGCGGCTGAGCGGGAACACCAGCAAGGGTGTGCACATGCCGATCAGCACCGCAATGCTGATGGGGATATCGCGCATCGCCGCAATGCTGAAAATTTGCCCTCCAATATTGCCGAGCCCGACGATGGCAAAGAGGATCAGGCCGCGTGCTGAAGCTCCTCTGATCTGAGCTGGCAGCTCACGCTTGCCTGGCATGACCGCCAGATGCAGGGCAAGTCCAGCCACCGCCCCAACGAGAGCGCCGATCACCGGCTCAGGCCACTCGCGCACCGCATAACCACGCATCAGATTGCCGGCAGCGTAAGCCGCAGAGCTGCCAAAACCCAAAATGAGCAGCGAATGCGTCAGGGAAAAGCGCTCGCCCGGCGAACGCACCGGTTGACCACCACGCTTGTGTCCTACGGTCAGCAAGCCGATGATCGCCATTGCCATGCCCAACAGTGCAGAGGGACTGAGCCGTTCATCAAAAAGCAACCAGGCCAGCGCGGCAGTAAACAGGGGAATGCCCATCTGGAAAACGCTGGTTCGCTCCGGTCCGAAACGATGGACCGCCTCATAGAACAGCCAGCGCCCCATGAAGGTGGCGCAGACGCCCGCTGCGGCGAAGGCCCAGAAGGCCCGTGCATGAAAGCCAATCGGGTGCGCCTGCCACCACTGACCGAGCAGTATCAACACGATGGCCACCACCACGTTGACCCCAGTGGACACCACAAAGCCCAGCCCCATCGCCATATGAGGCAAGGCCAGGCGTGTAGCCATGATCGATACGGTAAAGCTCGTCAGGCTGCACAGAGCCATCAGATAGCCGATCAGCGCATCGCTCATGGCGGGCCGTCAGCGTGGCTCAAAAAATCAGGTTCACGCTGGACTTGGAGGCTATCAGTTCGCGGCTTACGCCGGGGGCGAGTTCCACCACCTTCAGACCCTGGGGCGTGACATCCATCACCCCCAAATCGGTGATGATGCGATCGACCACCCCGACGCCGGTCAGGGGCAGCGTGCACTGCGTCAGGATCTTGTGGTCCTCGGTGCCGTCCTTTTTGCGGGCCACATGCTCCATCAGCACAATCACCCGCGGTACGCCAGCGACCAGATCCATCGCACCGCCCATCCCCTTGACCATCTTGCCCGGAATCATCCAGTTGGCCAGATCACCTCGCTCGCTGACCTGCATCGCACCCAGGATGGACAAATTGATCTTGCCGCCACGAATCATGGCAAAACTGTCGTGGCTGCCAAAAATCGAAGATCCGGCAATCGTGGTGACGGTCTGCTTACCGGCGTTGATCAGGTCGGCGTCCACCTGGTCTTCGGTGGGAAAGGGCCCGATGCCAAGCATGCCGTTTTCCGACTGCAGCCAAACCTCCTTGTCGGCCGGCACGTAATTGGCCACCAAGGTAGGGATGCCGATGCCCAGGTTGACATAAAAACCGTCTTCAAGTTCCTGCGCCGCACGGGCGGCCATCTGTTCTTGGGTCCAGGGCATGACTTTAGCTCCTTGCGTGGTGACCGTGCGCTTCTCGATGCGCTTCTCGGGCGTGGCATTGAGCACCAGTCGGTGCACATAGATGCCGGGAAGGTGGATATCGTCCGGATGCAGTTGCCCCAAGGGGACGATCTTCTCGACCTCGACCACACAGATCTTGCCGGCCATGGCGACGGCCGGATTGAAGTTTCGTGCGGTGTAGCGAAAACGGAGATTGCCGGAGGTGTCGGCCACATCAGCCTTGACCAGGGAGACATCGGGCAAAAGCGCGCGCTCCATCACGTAAATCTCACCGTCGAACTCACGCGTTTCCTTGCCCTCGGCCACCATGGTGCCGACACCGGTCTTGGTGAAAAAAGCCGGAATACCGGCACCACCGGCCCGCAGCTTCTCGGCCAGCGTGCCCTGCGGCGTGAATTCCAGCTCGAGCTCGCCGGCCAGATACTGGCGCTCGAACTCCTTGTTCTCACCCACATAGCTGGAGATCATTTTGCGGATCTGCCGCGTCTCGAGCAATTTGCCCAGACCAAAGCCATCCACGCCCGCATTATTGGAGATGGCGGTCAGGTTTCTTTTGCCCGAATCGCGCAGGGCTTCAATCAGGGCTTCGGGGATGCCACACAGGCCAAAGCCCCCGACTGCGATCAATTGGCCGTCCTCAACCACGCCTTGCAGCGCGGCTGCGGCCGAAGGAAACAACTTGTTCACGAAAACCTCCTAAAAACTGCGTGACGGGCGCATCCGGCCCGTCACGGCTGGCCCGAACGATACTACGGAAGCACCGGGTTCTGGCTGACAAGTCCCAAACCGGGGGACCGCCGAGCCCGTGCAGGCACGCCCTCTGGGCTTAGCCTGGCCCTTGCCCGTCCACCACTTCCGCCGCCGTGCGAAATGCATCGACCGCCGTGGGTATGCCACAGTAGACTGCGGCGTGCAGCAGCAATTCCTGCAGTTCCTGCGGGGTTACGCCGTTGTTGAGGGCGCCGCGGACATGGCCCTTGAGTTCGTGCTGCTTACCCAGGGCGGTCAGGATGGCCACGGTAATCAGGCTGCGGGTCTTGAGGTCCAGGCCCGGCCGCTGCCAGACATCGCCCCAGGCCTTGCTGGTAATGTGGTCCTGAATTGCCTCTGAAAACCCGGTGACACCTGACAGGGCACGGGCCACATAAGCCTGGCCCATGACCTGCTTGCGCAGCTTGAGCCCACGATCGTAGGCCTGTCCCTTGCCGGACGGAGCGTTTGAATCTTGATCAGACATGATGAATGGGTTTGGGTAGTGGCAACAGGCCAAAGCATAACGGCCGGCTGAGCCGGCCTGGTCCGGGCCTCGCCTTATCATTTGGGGCTCAAATCAAGCACACCCCCCATGAACCGTTACCCCCACCCCGCCCTGACCGACCTGCCCGAGGACATCCGAGAGCGCATCCTGCAAGTGCAGGAAAAAGCCGGCTTTGTACCCAATGTCTTTCTGACGCTGGCCCGCCGACCGGCCGAATGGCGGGCTTTTTTTGCATACCACGATGCGCTGATGCTCAAAGAGGAGGGCCATCTGAGCAAGGGCGAGCGGGAGATGATCGTGACCGCCACCAGCGGGGCCAACCACTGCCTGTACTGCGTGGTGGCCCACGGCGCCATCTTGCGCATTTATGAAAAGAAGCCTCTGGTCGCCGATCAGGTGGCGGTCAACTACCGCAAGGCCGACATCACGCCACGACAGCGCGCCATTTTGGACTTTGCCATGAAGGTCTGCCTGCATTCAGACCAGATTGACGAACAGGACTTTACCGCCCTGCACGCCCACGGCTTGGACGATGAAGACGCCTGGGATATCGCTGCCATCACGGCCTTTTTTGGACTGTCCAACCGCATGGCCAGTTTCTCGGGCATGATGCCCAATCCCGAGTTTTATCTGATGGGCCGGGTGCCCAAGCAGAAGGTCTGACTGAGGTCAGAAACCGAAATCGCGCCGAGGGCGGCGCTCCCACAAGCCATACCCGGGATGCGCCCGCTGCAGGAGCCG
>CAYPSU010000126.1:0-7505 GCA_964413475.1 uncultured Polaromonas sp.
CTGGGCAGCGCCGCCGACCCACTGGTATTCGATGGCCACAGGCCTGCCGTTCCAGCCGATCACCACCCGGTCCGTGGCCTTGCTCATGCGCAGGTCGCCTGCATTTCGCGCAGCTTGAAGCGCTGAATCTTGCCGGTGGCGGTTTTGGGCAGTTCTTCAAGAAAATCGATGCGCCTGGGGTACTTGTAGGGCGCCAGCCTTTCCTTGACGAAGGCCTTGAGCTCGCGTTCGTCAACCTCAGCACCGGGCTTGCGGACCACAAAGGCCCGGGTTTTGGTCAGTCCGTCCTCATCGACCATGCCGATCACAGCCGCCTCGAGGACGGCCGTATGCTGCACCAGTGTGGCTTCAACCTCGAAGGGCGAGACATAGATGCCGCTGACCTTGAGCATGTCGTCACTTCGGCCACAGTAGGTGTAGCTACCATCGGCATTGCGCAGGTATTTGTCACCGCTCTTGGTCCAAGCCCCCTGAAAGGTCTCGCGCGTTTTCTCGCGATTGCCCCAATACATCAGGGCGGCGCTCGGCCCGCGAATGTAGAGGTCGCCCGGTTCGCCCTCCGGTACGGCAGCCCCGTTCTCGCCCCGCAACTCGATGTCATAGCCCGGCACTGGCCAGCCGGTGGTGCCATAGCGCACCCGTCCCGGCACATTGGACAGGTAGATGTGCAGCATTTCAGTCGATCCGATGCCATCGATGATTTCGACCCCGAACTGGCGGGTGAAGCGTTCGCCCAGATCGGCTGGCAGCGCTTCGCCCGCCGATGAACACAGCCGCAGCGCTACTTGCTCACGCGCGGGTAGATCGGGCGCGGCCAGCAGACCGGCAAAGCCGGTGGGGGCACCAAAGAAGACGGTAGCCTGTTGTTCGACCCAGCGCTTGAATACGGCTTGCGGGGTAGGCCGTTCGGCCATCAGCACCACGGTGGCACCCACGCTCAGAGGAAAGGACAGGGCATTGCCCAAGCCATAGGCAAAGAAGAGCTTGGCCGCTGAGAAACAGACATCTCGCTCGGTCAGTCCCAGAACGGGTTTGCCATAGAGCTCGGCCGTCCAGTAGGGGTTGGCATGGGTGTGAGTGGTACCTTTGGGTCGTCCGGTAGAGCCTGAGGAATAAAGCCAGAAGGCTGGATCATCCGCGGTGGTGGGCGCGCATGCGTCCAGCCTGTCGTGCCGGGCCAGTAGGTGCTCCAGCTCGATGTGGGGCGCAGCCACCGGGCCACTCGGTCGGGCGATGATCAGATGACGCACCTCATGAGCCCCGCGCTCCAGGGCTTGCTGCAGCACCGGCAGCAGCGGCGCGCTCACCAGCACCGCTTGCGAACGACTGTGCTGCAGCATATACGCGTAGTCATCGGCTGTCAGCAAGGTGTTGACCGCCACCGGCACCACACCGGCATACACGGCGCCAAGAAAACTCACCACCCAGTCGCTGCTGTCGTGCATCAGCAGCAGCACCCGCTCCTCCCGGCGCAGGCCCAGGGCCAGCAGGCCGGCGGCCATGCGCTCGATCCGTTCGGCCAGCTCGCCGTAGCGCAGCGTGCCCGCATCGTCGACATAGGCGATCTTGTCGGGTCGACCGGCGTTGAGGGCTATGAGATGCTGCGCGAAGTTAAATGCCGAGCCGGTTGCTGGCGGCAGATTAGCGGTGAGCTTCGGTGCGGTGCCGGTCATCGTGTGTCTCCTGTCGGTCCGTCGCAAGGGGTGCGGGTCGGCGCTTGGATGAGGTGTTTCTCGGAGGGGTCATTCAGTCGGTCTGGAGGGTCCGCAGCGGCTGCAGTACGGTTGTGCTGGCCTGGATGGCCGCGCGGCGGTGATAAAACTGGAGCGCCCGCAAGCCTCCGAGCTCTTCGCCACCGCCAGCCCGCCCCGGGCCGCCGTGCACTGATTGCGGCATCACATTGCCGTGGCCGGTGTGCAGGGCCGCCACATCGGGGCTGATCACATGCACCCGACCGTGGCTGTCGGCCAATTCCAGCGCGACGCGAGCCAGTGCACTGGGGTCGTCGCCGTAGACGGAAGCCACCAGCGAGCCCTGGCCCCGCCGAATCAGCTCCAAGGCGTGGTTCGGGTCGCGATACGGCACCAGGGTGGCCACCGGGCCAAAGACTTCATGATTGTGTACGAGATCTGCAGCATCGCTGGCCGACGCGTCTTTCAGGCCGAGCAGGGTCGGGCCGACGCAGCAGGCCACAGCGGGATCGGCTTCGATCAGCGCATGCGAGGCGCCATCGTGCAGCACCTGAGCCTGCGATTTGAGCAGCTTCAGACCTTCCTGCACCGACTTGAACTGCGCCCGGCTGACCAGCGCTCCCATGCGCACCGATTCATGGCGAGGATTGCCCACGGTGATCTTGGCCAGGCGTGCGCTGACGGCGGCAGCGATGTCTGCGGTGAGCTCCTGCGGGACCAGCACCCGACGAATGGCGGTGCATTTTTGGCCCGACTTGACCGTCATCTCGCGGACCACTTCCTTGACCAGCAGGTCCACCGCCGAGTCGCTCGAGCCCGGCAGCAGCAGCGCCGAGTTCAGGCTGTCGGCCTCCAGGTTCACCCGCACCGACCGGCGGGTGATTGCTGGGTGCGACCGGATCTGCTCGGCGGTATCGGCCGAGCCGGTAAAGGACAGCACGTCGAAGGGCTGCAACTGGTCGAGCAGGCCCTGGGCCGAGCCGCAAATCACCGACAGGGCGCCGGCCGGCAGCACACCGGCATCGATCACGTCCTTGACCATGCGCTGCGTCAGCCATGCGGTCGACGTGGCGGGCTTGACGATCACCGGCACGCCCGAGAGCAGGGCTGGCGCGGCCTTTTCCCACAGGCCCCAGGCTGGAAAGTTGAAAGCGTTGATGAACAGGGCCAGGCCGCGGGTGGGTACACGCACGTGCTGCGATTGAAACAAGGGATCCTTGCCCAGCCTCGCCGGCTCGCCGTCGAGCCAGGGCTGTTGCTCGTTCAGGGTCTGACCCATCTTGGCATAGTGCCCCAGGGTGAACAGAGCGCCGTCGATGTCGACCGTCGAGTCGTTCCTCACCGTGCCGCTGTTGGCCTGAGCAATCTCGTAGTAGGTCTGGCGCTGGGCCTGCAGCAACTGCTGCGCCTGGGCCAGCAGGTCGGCGCGCTGGCGATAGCTCAGGGCGCGCAACGCGCGCCCACCGGTTTGGCGTGCGTAGTCAAACGCCGAGGCCAGGTCCAGGCCAGTGGCGTCGACCCGGATCAGTTCGGTGCCCAGTACCGGGTCTAGCAGTACGGTACCCGCGCCCGTGCCAGCCTGCCAGCGGCCGGT
Source organism: uncultured Polaromonas sp. (assembly GCA_964413475.1). Classification (GTDB taxonomy): domain Bacteria; phylum Pseudomonadota; class Gammaproteobacteria; order Burkholderiales; family Burkholderiaceae_C; genus Polaromonas. The sequence continues at coordinate 3,286 of CAYPSU010000126.1, forward strand.
CATGTAGTTGGAGAGCAATTCGATCATGGTGATTCTTTCGTTGCGAGGGTCGGGTCCGAAGGGCCAGCCCTGCGATCCGGTCGCGCGCAGTGCCTGCCCGGTCGTGCGGGGCGGTTGTTGGGATCAGCGGTTGGGCTGCGCGGTAAATTCGATCTGACCCTGGGGTAGCAGGTAGAGCACCAGAGCGCGGCCCCGGCTGACGGTGGGTCGGTGGGCGCTGCCCGGCGGGCAGACCAGCCAGCCGGCGGGGCGACCGTCGAAGGTCGCGCCTTCGTCCACGGGCATGATCAGATCGATTTCACCCAGGGGGTGCAGGTGGTGGGGCCCGGCGACGTCTTGCATGTCCACCACATCCACCGAAAAGTGGTGCAAGTCATCGGCCGGTTTGAAGATACGGCCGTACTTCAGGCCGCCACCTTCCCGGTTGGCCAGCCAGCCCTGGGCCACGCCGGTCTCGCAACTGGCCCGTAGACGGGCATACGTGGGACTGGAGGGACCGTGTGCTGCATTGAGCCAGCGGTCCAGCTCGGCATTCAGCGGGCGGCCTGCCAGTTGGGCGGTCAATTCGGCAAGGTCCTGACGAAACTGTTCTGGGGACATGGGGCCTCCGGGATGGCGAACGGCTCAGCGCAGGCGCTTGCCAAGATCGCGAATATGAATTATTGTGCGTGTCTGAACGATAAATCTGCACTTCTGCCGTGTCAAGCACTATATTGCAAAAATCAGGGTTAACCCCAACTTCTTTGCGACCCTCTGATAGCCGGGCTGAAGATTCGCCCGGCGCAGGTGAGAAGAACCCCTTTCTGGTCGCCCTGGGCGAGCGGGTGCGTTCGCTCAGGTCCAGGCGAGGCATGACCCGTAAGGCCTTGTCCCGGGCGGCCGAGGTCTCTGAGCGCCATCTGGCCAACTTGGAATACGGCGAGGGCAATGCGTCCATTCTGGTGCTGCAGCAGGTGGCCACTGCCTTGCAGTGTCCGCTGGCCGAATTGATAGGCGATGTGAGTACCTCCTCTCCTGAGTGGCTTCTGATTCGCGAGTTGCTGCAGGGCCGGGAGGATACCGATTTGCGGCGGGTCCGGCTGGCTATTGGTGAGATGCTGGGCCTCGGTGGCACGCCGCAGAGCGGCCGCTCCTGCATCGCCTTGGTCGGGCTGCGGGGGGCTGGCAAGTCCACGCTTGGGCATATGCTGGCTGACGATCTGGGCTTTCCCTTTATCGAACTGAGCCGCTCCATCGAAAAAATCGCCGGCTGCAGCGTCTCTGAAATTCAAGCCTTGTATGGCCAGAATGCCTATCGTCGCTACGAACGACGCGCGCTCGAGGAGGCCATACAGATCTATCCCGAGGCCGTTATCGCCATCCCGGGGGGCTTGGTCTCTGATCTGGCCACTTTCAACCTGATGTTGACCCACTGCACCACCGTTTGGTTGCAGGCCGATCCGCAGGATCACATGAAGCGAGTGATCGATCAGGGGGACATGCGGCCAGTGGCTGCCAGCAAGGAGGCGATGGAGGACCTGCGCGGCATTCTGGCGGGCCGTGCGGCTTTCTATTCCAAGGCCCAGATGCACCTCAACACCAGTGCGCAACCTCTGCAGCCCACCTTTTTGCTGCTGCGCCAGATGGTGCGTCAGGCCTTGCAACTTCCTGTGTGAACAGCCTTGGCTGAGCGCCATGGAAAAGATGCAAAAAAATGCTTGACAGTCAAAAAAATATGCACTATTATGCCTTTCATCGTTGACAGATGCATTTTTTTTCGCCTCGGCTGCTCAGCCTTAGCTCCACGGAGAGACACCCATGAACCCCAGTCCGTCTAACCCTATCGTCGACTACCAGACCCATCCGGATCAGTACCGCCACGTCAAGCTCGGTTTTGAAGGCCCGGTCGCCACCCTCAAGATCGACATCGATGAAAACGCCGGCCTGCGTCCGGGCTACAAGCTCAAGCTCAACTCCTATGACCTGGGTGTCGACATTGAGCTCAACGATGCGATCAACCGCATTCGCTTTGAACACCCCGAAGTCAAGACCGTGGTGGTGACCAGCGCCAAAGACAAGGTGTTCTGCTCGGGCGCCAATATTTTCATGCTGGGCGTCTCCAGCCACGCCTGGAAAGTCAACTTCTGCAAGTTCACCAACGAGACCCGCAACGGCCTGGAAGATTCCTCGCGCCACGAGGGTTTGAAGTTTCTGGCCGCGGTCAATGGGGCCTGTGCCGGTGGAGGTTATGAATTGGCCTTGGCATGCGACGAAATCCTGCTGGTCGATGACCGCTCCAGCTCGGTCAGTCTGCCCGAGGTGCCGCTGCTGGGGGTGCTGCCCGGCACGGGAGGACTGACCCGGGTCACCGACAAGCGTCATGTGCGCCATGACCTGGCCGATCTTTTTTGCACCAGCGTGGAGGGCGTGCGCGGTCAGAAGGCCAAAGACTGGCGCCTGGTCGACGAGATCGCCAAGCCGGCGGTCTTTGGCGAAAAAGTCCGCGAGCGTGCCCTGGCTCTGGCCGCCAGCAGCCAGCGTCCTGACGATGCACAGCCCGTGATCCTCTCGCCCTTAAAGCGCAGCCTCGAGGCTGATACGCTGCGCTACGACCATGTCACCGTTGAGATCGATCGCGCCAAGCGCGCCGCCACCTTTGTGATCAAGAGCCCCGAAGGCGTGCAGCCCGGCGACATGGCTGCAGCGCAGGCCTTGGGCGATCAGTGGTTTCCGCTGGCCCTGGCGCGTGAGCTGGAAGATGCCATCTTGCACATGCGCACCAACGAGCTGGACATCGGGCTGTGGCTGCTCAAGACCTCTGGCGATGCCCAGGCGGTACTGGCCATGGATGCCTTCCTGATGGCCCACCAGGACCATTGGCTGGCCCGTCAGACCATCGGCTATCTGCGCCGCACCCTCAGCCGGCTCGATGTGTCCTCGCGCAGCCTGTTTGCCTTGATCGAACCGGGCTCCTGCTTTGCCGGTACCTATCTGGAGCTGGCGCTGGCCTGCGACCGCAGCTATATGTTGGCCCTGCCCGACGATGAAGCCCAGGCGCCCACGCTGACGGTCAGCGATGTGAACTTCGGTCTGTATCCGATGGCCACCGGCCAGAGTCGCTTGGCCCGCCGCTTCTACGACGAGGCGCCCGCTCTGGATGCGGTGCGCGCCCAAGCCGGCCGCCGCCTCGATGCCGATGCAGCCTTTGCGGTCGGCCTGGTGACCAGCAATCCCGACGACATTGATTGGGCCGATGAGATTCGCATCGCCATCGAGGAGCGTGTGTCCATGTCGCCCGATTCGCTGACCGGTCTGGAGGCCAACCTGCGCTTCAACGGCCGGGAAAACATGATTACCCGGATTTTCGGCCGCTTGACCGCCTGGCAAAACTGGATCTTTCAGCGCCCCAATGCGGTGGGCGAGAGAGGTGCCCTCAAGGTTTATGGCAAGGGCGACAAGGCCCAGTTTGACTGGAACCGGGTTTGAGGAGCTAGCCGAGTTCCCAGGCCCTAGGCACTGCGCCAGCGGCGGTCCGATTTTTTCAACTCACCTTCATCCCTTCACCGATTTCACTGACAGGAGCCTCTGATGTCCGGCATCAACTACAGCGAGAAGATTCCCAACAACGTCAATCTGAGCGAAGACCGCACACTCCAGCGCGCGCTTGAGCATTGGCAGCCCAACTACCTGAGCTGGTGGCAGGACATGGGGCCTGATGGTTCGCAGAACTTTGATGTCTACCTGCGCACAGCGGTCAGTGTGGACCCCCAGGGCTGGGCTCAGTTCGGCCATGTGAAGATGCCCGATTACCGCTGGGGCATCTTCCTCAATCCGGGTGAGCAGGACCGCAAGATCCATTTCGGCGACCACAAGGGCGAGTCGGTCTGGCAGGATGTGCCCGGCGAGTACCGCGCCAATCTGCGCCGCATCATCGTGACCCAGGGCGACACCGAGCCCGCATCGGTGGAGCAGCAGCGCCACCTGGGTCTGACCGCACCCAGCCAGTACGACCTGCGCAATCTCTTTCAGGTCAATGTGGAAGAAGGACGCCACCTCTGGGCCATGGTTTACCTGCTGCACAAGTATTTCGGCCGCGATGGACGCGAGGAGGCAGAGGCCTTGCTTGAGCGTCGCTCGGGTCAGGAAGACAACCCGCGCATCCTGCAGGCCTTCAACGAGGCCACGCCCGACTGGCTGAGCGTCTTCATGTTCACCTAGTTCGCCGACCGCGACGGCAAGTT
>CAYPSU010000127.1:0-7445 GCA_964413475.1 uncultured Polaromonas sp.
GGGTGGTGCGATGACAAGACAGGGGGTGGTGCGATGACAGGACAGGGTGGTGCGATGACAAGACAGGGTGGTGCGGTGGAGGCGCGGGGTGAGGCGGGGTGCTGACGCCGAGGGATGGTGCGCGGCAAACCGTCTCGTCATTGCGAGGTACGAAGCAATCCAGGACTTCGCGGTCGCTGCAGCTGGATCGCTTCGTTCCTCGCGATGACAGGACAGGGTGGTGCGATGACAAGACAGGGGGTGGTGCGATGACAAGACGGGGTGGTGCTAGTCAAAAAACTCCACAGTACATCTTGCGACCAAGCAGTTGCTGTGCCCCATCAAATTAGTGGGATTTTTCCGCTATACTCGACGAAAATGCTCAACAAAGCACCGAATAAAGCAATCTGACAAGGCAGTCCGCGACTCTGGGGGAGCCCAGGCGGGGAGGGGGAAATCAGGCCGGTCGCCTCGGCGACCTTGGAATGTTAGTCAAGCCATTTTTTAAAGGAGCTTGAAAATGCGCCTCACCACCAAAGGCCGCTTTGCGGTCACCGCCATGATTGACCTGGCCTTGCGCCAGAACAGCGGCCCTGTGACCCTGGCGGCCATCAGCCAGCGTCAACAGATTTCCTTGTCTTATCTGGAGCAGTTGTTTGGCAAGCTGCGCCGTCACGAACTCGTGGAATCCACCCGTGGCCCTGGGGGTGGTTACACCTTGGGGCGCAAGGCCAGCGACATCACGGTGGCCGACATCATCGTGTCGGTCGATGAGCCCCTCGATGCCACCAACTGTGGTGGCAAGGAAAATTGCAACGGCGAGGGCGGGCGCTGCATGACGCACGAGCTGTGGGCCTCCCTCAACAGCCGGATGGTGGAGTTTCTGGATTCGGTCACGCTGCAGAAGCTGGTCGATGACCAATTGGCCAAGGGTTTGGTGATTGAGAACACCCCGCCGGTCAAGAAGGCTGTCTTTGCGGCCCCTGCCGTCAAGCCGGTGCGGGTCAATGCCCCCAATTCGGTGTTCGCCTTGGGCGCGGCTTTCTCCAAGACCTAAGCCCGATGCGGCCGACAGGCCGCTGGTTTTATCGTCGAGAGCCTTCCAAGGCTCTCGACGAACCCCTGATTTGAATCGACATGCAAACGCCTCACTTTCCGATCTACCTTGACTACAGCGCTACCAACCCGTGTGATCCGCGAGTGGTCGACGCCATGATTCCCTGGTTGCGCGAGCACTTCGGCAACCCGGCATCGCGCAGCCACGCTTGGGGCTGGGAGGCTGAGGCGGCGGTCGAGAAGGCGCGTGAACAGGTGGCTGATCTGATCGGTGCCGATCCGCGTGAAATTGTTTGGACCAGCGGCGCTACCGAGTCCAACAACCTGGCGATCAAGGGAGCGGCCCACTTCTACAAGAGCAAGGGGCGGCATCTGATCACGGTCAAGACCGAGCACAAGGCGGTGCTCGACACCTGCCGCGAACTCGAGCGGCAAGGATTTGAGGTCACTTATTTGGATGTGTTGCCCGACGGCCTGGTAGACCTCGAGGTTTTCAAGGCCGCGATCCGGCCTGACACGATTTTGGCCAGTGTGATGTTTGTCAATAACGAGATCGGTGTCATTCAGGATATTGCCGCCATTGGCGCCATCTGCCGTGAAAGGGGCGTGATCTTGCACGTCGATATTGATCTGAGCACGCTGCCGGTTGACCTGATGAGCCTGACCTCGCACAAGACCTATGGTCCCAAAGGCGTCGGCGCCTTGTTCGTCCGTCGCAAGCCCCGGGTGCGACTGGAGGCTCAGATGCACGGCGGCGGCCACGAGCGGGGGATGCGCTCCGGTACGCTGCCGACCCATCAGATTGTGGGCATGGGCGAGGCCTACCGTATTGCCAAGCAAGAGATGCATGCCGAAAACGAGCGCATTCGCAGCTTGCAGCAGCGCCTGCTGGCAGGGCTGTCCGACATCGAGGAAGTGTTCCTCAACGGTCATCCGGAAAAGCGCGTGCCGCACAACCTGAACATGAGCTTCAATTTTGTTGAGGGCGAGTCGCTCATCATGGGTATCAAGGGTGTGGCGGTTTCCAGCGGATCGGCCTGCACCTCGGCCAGTCTGGAGCCGAGCTATGTACTCAGGGCTCTGGGCCGCAGCGATGAATTGGCGCACAGCAGTCTGCGCATGACCATTGGCCGCTGGACCACCACCGAAGAAATTGACTACGCCGTACAAACCATTCGTGAGAACGTGGCGCGTTTGCGTGAGTTGTCGCCGCTTTGGGAGATGCACAAGGATGGCATTGACCTGAGCACCATTCAATGGGCAGCGCACTGAAGAGTTCGTTCATTGTTTTGGCCGCCTGCAGGCGGCCCTTCCTCAAGGAAATAGCAAATGGCCTATAGCGAAAAAGTTGTTGACCACTACGAGAACCCCCGCAACGTGGGTTCATTTGACAAGGCCGATGATTCCGTAGGGACCGGGATGGTTGGAGCCCCCGCATGTGGTGACGTCATGAAGCTGCAGATCAAGGTCAATCCCCAGACTGGCGTGATTGAGGACGCCCGTTTCAAGACCTACGGCTGTGGCTCGGCGATTGCGTCGAGCTCGCTGGTCACCGAATGGGTCAAGGGCAAAACGCTGGATGAGGCCGCGAGCATCAAGAACAGCGCGATTGCGCAGGAACTGGCCCTGCCGCCAGTCAAGATTCACTGCTCCATCCTGGCTGAGGATGCAATCAAGGCGGCGGTAGATGACTACCGCCAGCGGCACGGTCAAACCCAGGCCGCCTGAGCATTTTTTTACTGGTTGATCCCCATGTCCGTCACTCTGACCGATGCAGCCGCCCGCCACGTCACCCGCTACATGGCGCGGCGAGGCAAGGGCGTAGGCATTCGGCTGGGCATCAAGACCACCGGTTGTTCGGGCTTGGCCTACAAGCTCGAATATGCCGATGAGGTGGCTGCCGAGGATGTCATCTTTGAGGACCATGGGGTGAAGGTACTGGTTGACCCCAAGAGCCTGGCCTACATCGATGGCACCGAACTCGACTTTGTCCGTGAGGGGCTCAATGAAGGCTTCAGGTTCAACAATCCGAACGAGCGGGATCGCTGCGGTTGCGGTGAATCCTTTCGCGTGTGAATCTGCAATCTGACGACTTTGAGCTGTTTGGTCTTCCTGCCCAGTTCAAGCTAGACCGATCCGATCTGGACTTGCGGTGGAAGCAGCTGCAGCGGCAGGCGCATCCAGACCGCTTCGCTGATCAGGGCCAGGCTGCGCAGCGCCTGGCCATGCAGTGGTCGGTGCGCATCAACGAGGCGTATCAGCGGCTGAAAGACCCCTTGCGGCGCGGCGCCTATCTGTGTGAGCTGCGCGGCGCACCCGTGCGCGCGCATGACAACACCGCGATGCCCGCCGACTTCCTGATGCAGCAAATTCAGTGGCGCGAGGCGCTTGATCAGGCTGGTGATGCGTCGGCACTGATCGAGTTGGCCCAACAAACCCAGCGCGAGCAGGAGCGGCGTGTTGACCAATTGGCCGATTGTCTGGATCGGACGGGCGATTCGGCTCTGGCTGCCGAGCAAGTGCGCGCCCTGATGTTCATCGAGCGTTTTGCGCTAGAAATTGATGACCGCCTGGATCGCATGTGTGCCTGAGGCTCTGCCTGCCTCTTGTGGCCAGCGCGGCGCTTGTGCCGCCGGCCGCTCGCAGGCCTGAGGCTTTGCGCTGAATCGTTTTCTTATTTCAATCTTCTGACTTTCTTCTCGCATGGCTCTTCTGCAGATTTCCGAACCGGGTCAAGCCCCGGATCCGCACGCGCGGCGGATCGGTATCGGTATTGATCTGGGTACCACCCACTCCCTGGTGGCTGCCGTGCGCCATGGCGTGGCCGAGTGTTTGCCCGACGAGGCGGGGCGGGTGATTCTGCCCAGCGTTGTTCGCTACCTCGAGGGGGGACGGCGGCAGATCGGTCATGAGGCGCAGGTCGCTCAGATTGAGGACCCGACCAACACCATCGCATCGGTCAAGCGCCTGATGGGGCGTCGCTTGTCGGACCTGGCCTCGCTGCCCTCTTATGAACTGATCGACAAGCCCGGCATGGTGTCCATCCGGACGGTGGCTGGTGAAAAAAGCCCGGTGGAAGTCAGCGCCGAAATTCTGGCCGCTCTGCGGTACCGCGCGGAAGACAGTTTCGATGCCGATATTGATGGGGCAGTCATCACGGTGCCCGCCTATTTTGACGATGCGCAGCGCCAGGCCACCAAGGACGCCGCCCAGTTGGCCGGCCTGAACGTGCTGCGTCTGATCAATGAACCCACTGCGGCCGCCATCGCCTACGGCCTCGATCATGCGAGCGAGGGGCTGTTTGTGGTCTATGACCTCGGCGGCGGTACCTTTGATGTGTCGGTGCTGCGCCTGACGCGTGGCGTTTTTGAGGTGGTGGCCACCGGGGGTGATTCGGCCCTTGGCGGGGACGACTATGACCATGCCTTGGCGCAAGCCTTGCTCAGCCAGGCCGGGCTGGGCAATCTGTCCCCATCTGCGCGTGCGGCCTTGCTGTGGCAGGCGCGGCAGGCCAAGCAGGCTCTGAGCGTGAGCGAAGCCGTCGATGTGGTGTTTGATCACGAGGGCCACCATCAGGTGTGGCCGCTGGAGCGCAGCCGCTTTGAGCAGATCACCGACGCCCTGACGCAGCGGACCATGGCGGCGGTTCGGCGCGTGCTGCGCGACGCACGCCTGACTCCTGACGATATCGACGGCGTGGTCATGGTCGGTGGATCGACTCGCATGCCGGTGATACGTCGCCGAGTGCACGAGTTCTTTGGCAAAGAGCCCTTGACCAATCTCAATCCGGATGAGGTGGTGGCTCTGGGTGCGGCCATTTCTGCCCACCAGCTGGTCGGTCACCGCGGCGCAGAGGATTTGCTCCTGCTCGACGTGATTCCCCTGTCCCTGGGGCTGGAGACCATGGGAGGGCTGGTCGAGCGCATCGTGCCGCGCAATCAAACCATTCCGACCGCCATGGCGCAGGACTTCACCACCTATCAGGATGGCCAGACCGCTCTGGCGCTGCATGTGGTGCAGGGTGAGCGTGATCTGGTAGCCGACTGCCGCAGCCTGGCCCGCTTTGAGCTGCGTGGCATTCCGCCCATGCCTGCCGGTGCGGCGCGAATCCGCGTAACCTTCACCGTCGATGCAGACGGGCTGCTTACCGTCAGTGCCCGCGAGCAGGTCAGTGGAGTGCAGGCACAAATAGACGTCAAGCCCTCTTACGGCTTGTCCGATGAGGAAATCGCCCGCATGTTGCGGGAAGGTTTTGCCACCGCAGAACAAGACATGCAGGCCAGGGCCCTGGCACAGGCCCAGGTCGATGCCGATCGGCTGGTCCTGGCCACCCGCAGCGCCATGGCAGCCGATCCGCAATTGCTGCCCGAACCGGAGAGGGTGCAGATTGAAGACCTGATGGCCGCCCTGGCCCAGGAGCGCAAAGGCACTGATGCAGCCCGCATCGAGGCCGCATGCAAGGCCCTGGCCCAAGCCACCGAGGCCTTTGCGGCCCGGCGCATGAACCAGGGCATTGCGCAGGCCCTGACCGGAAAAAATATTCAAGCACTCTGAGTCCCTCTATGCCCATCATCAAGGTTCTGCCGCATCCCGAATACTGTCCGCAGGGCGCGCAAATCCATGCGCCGACCGGCACCTCGATTTGCGAGGCTTTGCTGGACAACGACATTCCGATTGAGCACGCCTGCGACATGAGTTGCGCTTGCACCACCTGCCATGTGTTGGTGCGCCAGGGCTACGCCTCCCTCAATGCGCCCGACGAGAACGAGGAAGACATGCTTGATCGGGCCTGGGGGCTGGAGCCGCAATCCCGCCTGAGCTGTCAGGCCATCCTGGCCCAGGAAGACCTCACGGTTGAAATTCCCCGGTACTCCATCAATCACGCCAGGGAAAACCACTGAATCGCTGCGCCCTGGCTCAGGGTCTGAACAACTCAGACTGAGGATCCAGGCAGGCCACGAGCTCGGGCGGTAGAGCAGGGGCGGCCGCCAGCAGATAGCGACGAATCTGGGGTGCAGGCCGCCAGGGGGTGGTGCTGCCGCTCCAGATTGCTTCCCCCACAATTTTCATCGAGTCGCCCTCGCCATGCAGCGTCACCACCGCCGGGCTGAGCGTTTCGAAAGACACCTCGACCAGCCACCAGGGGCCAGCGCCCAGCACCTGGAGCGCGCGAGCGGTGTGCGAGTCTGGCGGGCTGAAAGCGCCGATGCGCAAAAGCGCGGTTTGGGCATCAGGGTGTTGCAGGTCAACCCGTTGCACAGATCGGCATTGCCGGCTCCAGGCATTGACCTGGTCCTCCAGCCAGCCTAAGGGATCGTAGAGCTGGCCCTGGGCAGCCACGAATCGGCGACCGTCGATGCGGGGCAGATCGACATGGGCGTTAAGCACCCCCAGCGCGGTCACGATCAAAAGGGTGAGCGCAACGTGTCTTTTCATGATGGGAAGGGCTCAGTATTCCATGTGGCGGATACCCGCTCACCTGCATGATAATTTCCGTCATGCGTCAAATTGTTCTGGACACCGAAACCACAGGCCTGTCGGCCGATACCGGAGACCGCATCATCGAGATCGGTTGCGTAGAGCTGGTGGCGCGCAAGCTCACCGGCAACGACCGGCATATGTACCTGAACCCTGAGCGTGACAGCCATGAAGATGCGCTCAAGGTGCACGGTATCAGCAATGAATTCTTGCGGGACAAGCCCAAGTTCTCTGCGGTGGCCGATGAACTGGTGGAGTATCTTCGCGGGGCCGAGCTGATCATCCACAATGCGCCCTTTGATGTGGGCTTTCTCGACCGCGAACTGGAGCTGGCTGGCCGGCCGGCCTTGAGAACTTTCGTGGCCAATGTCGTTGACAGCCTGGTCCTGGCCAAGCAAACCTTTCCGGGCAAGCGCAATTCGCTCGATGCGCTGTGCGATCGACTCGAGGTGGACAACTCGGGTCGAACCTTGCATGGCGCCTTGCTCGATGCCCAGCTCCTGGCCGATGTCTACATCCGGCTCACCCGTGGCCAGAATGCATTGGTCATGGATATCGACGAGCCCGAGGCCGACCCGCAAGCGCTGCAGTCTCTGGACCTCAGTCCATTCGACCTACCGGTGCTGCAGGCCAGTTCAGCCGAACTGGCGGCTCATGAAAACGTGCTGAGCGATTTGGACAAGGCCAGTAAAGGCAAGACGGTCTGGCGGGCCTGGATGCAGGCCAGTGAGCCACGGCTATAATCTTGGGCTTCGGGCGGTTAGCTCAGCGGTAGAGCACTGCATTCACACTGCAGGGGTCACATGTTCGATCCATGTACCGCCCACCAAAATTTATCCAAGTAGATTAAGCACTTAAAGGCGACTTTAGGTGCTTTTTTAGCCCCTGTACCGCACCGGCGCTGCATGCCGCTCTGCGATCAGCTCGGCGCT
>CAYPSU010000128.1:0-7400 GCA_964413475.1 uncultured Polaromonas sp.
CCTGAGCCTGGTTCCCTGAGGGCCTGTCTCAGAGGTTGAAGCCGCCCAGACTCTGGATGCGCTCCACATGGGCCAGCAGCGAGCGCTTGGCCACTGGCCAGATGCGCGGATCGACATCGTCGTAGGCCAGTTTGACCCAGTCGTCCATGCTGCCATCCGGTTGGGCTTGCATGACTTTGAGCACCTTGGCCTCGCGCTGGAGCCGGTGGGCTTTGAGACGGGCAATGGCTCCGGGTGCATCGCCCAGCACATAGCCATGAGCCGGGGCGATAAAGCCGATCGCGTGCTCTGCGCAGGCGCTGGCCAGCAGGTCCAGCGAGTCCAAGTAGTGGTTCATGTTGCCGTCGGGCGGGTCGACCACTGTGGTGCTGCCATTGAGGATGTGATCGCCGCTAAAGAGCAGACCGTCTTCCTCCAGCACCAAGCAGACATGGTTGGCCGCGTGGCCTGGCGTGTGTAGCGCCCGCAGGGTGTGGGTGTGCTCGCCTTGGCCGAGCACCAGGCGCTCGCCGTGGGCGAGTTCGCGATCGGGCGTGAATTCGCTGGCCGCGCGTGCGGTTGGAAGCGAGGACAGGCCCAGAATCGGGGGCTTGTTTTTGCACAGGGCCTGCAGGGGCTTGGCGCCGGGTGAATGGTCAGGATGCGAGTGCGTGCAGACGATGAATCGAATATCGCCGCCAGCGGCCTGCCACAGGGTCTGCAGGTGCTGCGCATCACCAGGACCAGGATCGATGCAGACATAGCCGGTGTCGGGGGTGCCCACCAGATAGCTGTTGGTCCCCGGCCCGGTCATCACCCCCGGGTTGGGAGCGGTCAGTCGCATCAGGTTCCTGAGCAGGGGTACGGGGCGCTCGGTCTGCCAGTCCAGCGTGTGCACCATCTGGCCATCCGGGCAGGTCATTTCGAGTTCACCATAAGGCGACTCGTGTTCCATGTAGCGTGCTTGATGGCCTTGCAGCAGTCCGGCTCGCGGGCAGGAGGTCCACATCGGGCCACGGGCGCAGGCCTGCAGTACGGCCCCCACGCTGGGGTAGGCCTGCAGTCGCTGCAGGGTGCGGACGGTCGGGAAAATCATGAACATCGTGCCAGCCGCATGGCGGGCCAGAGCTTCGGCCGGCCGCACCCACACCGGCTCGAATTGTTCGCTCTCATCGGCCACCGGTTCCTGCCCCTCTGGCATGCGCGCCACCAGAAAAGGCACGTCAAAGCGCTTGGGCATATCGCGATCGGTGATCCAGTGCGCCAGTTGCCAGACTTCGTCGGCGGCCGGCACCAGCCCCAGCGCCTGGCATTGCGCCAAGAAGGGCTGTTGCCGGTCCAGGGCCGCAATGTCGGCCACCGTGGCATGCTGACCGTCAGGCCTGCGCGCCAGCAGAACGCCCAATTCCTCGAAGCTTTCGCGTATGGCCGCCAGAGCCTGGGTCAGGGCTTGGGCATCCTGGTCGGGGCGCCTGCTGCAGCGCTCGTGCGCTTCGCGGTTGCCGTCTAGCGGATCGATGCCGCCGCCTGGAAAGACGAAGGCGCCCGGCGCAAAGCTGGCCTGCTGTGAGCGCCGGGTCATGAGAACCTCTGGCCCCTGCGCCGTCTCGCGCATCAGGATCACAGTGGCCGCCGCCTTGAGCGGGGCGGGTTCACGTTGGGGATAGATCAGCTGCGAGGATCGAGGCATCGGGATCGGCGTGTGGAGCGGGGGGTCTTGATGGTAAGTCAATCGGGCTTGCGTCGGGCTGGCCCCTGTCACGCAGGATAATCAGGCTATGCGTATTGCTTTCACCAAAATGCAGGGTGCCGGTAACGACTTCGTCGTGCTGGATGAGACCGGCGGCTTGCTTGGGTTGACGCCCGCGCACTACCGTTTGCTGGCCGACCGGCATTTCGGGGTCGGCGCCGACCAGATCCTGAGCGTCCGCGCGCCCGCGCCCGGGTCCGTCGGGGTTGATTTCGCCTATGTCATTCACAACGCCGACGGCGGCGAGGTGGAGCATTGCGGCAATGGGGCCCGTTGCTTTGTGCGTTTTGTCCATGACCGCGGGCTGACCCAAGCTTCTACCGTACGCGTGCAAACCCTCAACCGCTTGCTGGAACTGCGCTTGCTGGACAGTGGACGCGTGCAGGTGGACATGGGGCGACCCGTGTTCGATCCCGCCAGCGTGCCGTTTGACACCAGCGGCTTGCAGCCACAGCCGGCCGGCGCCGGCCAGACCTGGCCCCTGACCCTGGGTGATGCTACTGAGGTTCAGGTGGGCGTGTTGTCCATGGGTAACCCCCATGCGGTGATGTGGGTTGCGGATGTGGATGCGGCCCCGGTGGCGCAGTGGGGCCCGAAGATCGAGTCTCATCGGCGTTTTTCGCAGCGGGTCAATGCGGGTTTCGCACAGGTGATCAGCCGCACCGGCCTGAGGCTGCGGGTCTACGAACGCGGGGCCGGTGAAACCCTCGCTTGCGGGACTGGAGCTTGTGCAGCAGCGGTGCTTGGCATCGCGCAGGGCCTGCTGGACCCGGTGGTCCAGGTGCAGACCCGAGGCGGACCCTTGCACATCGAGTGGCAGGGCTTGCGCGATCCCCAGGCACCGGTCTTGATGAGCGGGCCGGCCACCCGGGTCTTTGAGGGCGAGATCGAGTTGCCTGACCGCCTCTGAGGCCGGAGCAGCGCACCGGGGTCGGTCCCGGGGGTCTTGGACGCCGCATTCAAACCGTAGACAATGCAGGTCCATGACTACACCTGAACCGGCCGCCGTACATCCGATCACCGAAGAGGAAATCGCCAACTTTCTGGTTAACACGCCAGACTTCTTCGAGCGCAACGCGGCCTTGTTGGCCGCAGTTCAACTCTCCAGCGGCCACGGGCAGCGTGCGGTGAGTCTGCAGGAGCGGCAGGCTCAATTGCTGCGCGAGAAGATCAAGGCGCTTGAGCAGCGGGTCATCGAGATGGTTCGCCACGGGCAGGACAACAGCACCATAGCCGACAAGATGCAGAACTGGACCCGGCAGTTGCTGCTGGTCGCCCAGGCCGAAGACCTGCCCGATGTCATCGCCACCGAGCTGCAAAAGCAATTTCTGATTCCCCAGGCCGCCATCCGGGTATGGGGGGTTGATGCGGCGCATGCCCAGCGCCCGTTTGCCCAGGGGGTCAGCGAGGAGGTCCGGGCGTTTGTTTCTTCTTTGAGCCGACCCTACTGCGGCCCCAACACCGGCATGGACACCGTGCGCTGGCTGTCCGACGCTTCCAGCGTGCAGTCCATGGCCGTGATTGCCCTGCGCCCAGGTGCGGCGCCGCAAGCTTTTGGCGCTCTGGTTCTGGGGTCGTCCGATCGAGACCGTTTTCAGAGCGATATGGCCACTGATTTTCTGCAGCGTATCGGCGAGCTGGCCGGCGCGGCGCTGTCGCGCCTGCGGTCCACGGTGCCGGCTGTTCGCACGGACTGAACCGCTATGAGCGAGCAGGCGAGCGCGTCGGCGGCTGGACCCTCGCAGTTGCTGGTCGATCGCTATCTCGACTATGTCCGGGTGCAAAAGCGTCTGGCGCAGCGCACCCAGTTGCTGTATGCCGAGGACCTCAGCAAGCTGCAACAGTTGGCCGGGCTCGAAGGCCTGGCGTTGGAACAGGTGTCCCCCCATCATCTGCGACGCTGGGTGGCCCAGATGCACAGCCGTGGACGCAGCGCTCGGGGCATCGCGCTCATTCTCTCGGGCTGGCGCGGCTTCTACAGATGGATGGGACGCGAGGCATTGGTGGCGAGCAATCCGGTCGAGGGCGTGCGTGCGCCCAAACCGGCCAAGCCGCTGCCCAAGGCCTTGGGGGTTGAGGAAGCGGTGCAACTGGCCGCCTTTATTGACGAAGGTTCGTCGCCCGATCTGCAGGCGCGTGACCAGTGCCTGACCGAGTTGCTTTACGGTTGTGGCCTGCGCATCGCCGAGGTCGCAGGCCTGGATGCTCAGGCCGGCGTCCAGGCTCGTGGCTGGATTGATCTGCAGGAGGCGCAAGCCCATGTTTTGGGCAAAGGGGGCAAGCGCCGCAGCGTACCGGTGGGTGGGCCCGCTCTGGTGGCCCTGCGCGCCTGGCTGGAGGTGCGCGAGCGATGGTTGCAAGGCGGCTTGGCTGAGAGCCCCGCGCTTTTCGTCACCCGGCAGGGGCGGCGGCTTTCAACCCGGCAGATGCAGGCTCGACTCAAACGGCGATCCCTGGCTGCCGGATTGGCTACCCCGGTGCATCCGCACATGTTGCGTCATTCTTTCGCCAGCCATGTGCTGCAGTCCAGCGGGGACCTGCGTGCGGTGCAGGAACTGCTGGGTCATGCCAATATCAGCACCACGCAGGTGTACACGCGTCTGGACTTTCAGCATCTGGCCAAGGTCTACGATGCCGCGCATCCTCGCGCCCACGCGAAGAAGCCGACCCCCTGAGCCATCGCCGCCAGGGCCTAGCCCCCGACAGGAGGCAGTTTCTTGGGTCGCAGCCGCCACAGAACGTGCATCCATGACCCGGATCTGGGGGCGCCAGCCCCTGGCGCGATGGCGGTTCCAAGCCGGCCTCCCAACGCCAGACCCCTTGGGCTTGGGGAGGCGACAATTCACGCATGAAAGTCATTCGCTTGCGGCCTGGCAAGGAAAAATCTTTGCTCAGGGGCCATCCCTGGATCTTCGATGGTGCGGTGGCCAAGGGCGGTGCGGACAGTGGCGAGACAGTGCGCATCGAATCGCACGAGGGGCGTTTTTTGGCCTGGGCGGCCTATAGCCCGAGTTCACGCATTCGGGCCCGGGTCTGGAGCTTTGAGGAATCGACCCGTATCGATGAGGCTTTTTTCGTCGACCGCGTGGCCCGCGCCGTTCAGGCGCGCAAGCTCTGGCCTATCGACAGTGACGCGATGCGCCTGATTCATGGCGAGTCCGACGGCTTGCCGGGGCTTGTGGTCGATCGCTACGGTGACACGCTGGTGGCTCAAATGATGTCCTGCGGGGTCGAGCGCTTCAAACCCTTGCTCTGCAAAGCCTTGCTGGCTCAAACGGGTCTGACCCGGCTCTACGAGCGGTCCGATGGCAGCGTACGCGCGCTGGAGGGCCTGCCCGAAGTCAGCGGCTGGCTGGCCGGCGACGGTTCGTGCGAAAGGGTCATCCAAGAACATGAGTGGCGTCTTGGACTGGACATCGCCCGCGGACACAAGACCGGGTTTTATCTGGACCAGCGCGAGAACCGCCATCTGTTTTTTCAGTGGGCCCAGCGGCGTCGTTTCGGCCAGGTGCTGAACTGTTTCAGTTACACCGGGGGCTTTACCGTTGCCGCGTTGGCCGGTGGTGCCAGATTTGTGACCTCCATTGATTCGTCTGCACCGGCGCTTGAGCAAGCGCTTGCCAATATCCGGCTCAACGGTTTGGACCCGTCGTGCGCTGAGATGATCGATGCCGATGTCAACGCCAGCTTGCGCCGTTTTCTGCAAGAGGGCCGACGATTTGATGCGATCGTGCTGGATCCGCCCAAATTTGCGCCAACGGCGGCCCACGCAGAAAGAGCTGCGCGGGCCTACAAGGACATCAATCGGCTGGCGCTGCAACTGCTCGAACCCGGCGGCGTGCTGTTCACGTTTTCCTGCTCGGGCGGCGTCAGTGCCGACCTGTTTCACAAGATTGTGGCCTCGGCCGGCACCGACGCCGGTGTCGATGCCTTCATCAGCCAGAGGCTCGGCGGGGCGCCCGACCATCCCATGACTGTTTGCTTCCCGGAAGGGGAGTACCTCAAGGGCCTGATTCTTGTGCGCAAGCCCTGAGGGGCCGCCGCCTTTCGCAAGCGGGCCATTAAACTGCCGGTTTCTACCGAAACTGGCGGGCCGGATCCGGCCTTTTCTTTGAACTGCGTACCTCCGAACGTCTACACATGAGCCTCATACCCGTCACCATCCTCACCGGTTTTTTGGGCTCGGGCAAGACAACGCTGCTCAAGCGTGTGCTGACCGAGACTCACGGCCGCAAGATTGCCGTGATCGAGAACGAATTTGGCGAGGAGAACATTGACAACGAAATTTTGGTCAGTGATACCGAGGAAACCATTGTCCAGATGAGCAATGGTTGCATCTGCTGCACCATACGCGAGGACTTGCGCGCCACCTTGCAACTGCTCGGCGCCAAGCGGCGCCAGGGTCTGCTGGATTTTGATCGGGTGGTGGTGGAGACCACCGGCTTGGCCGATCCGGGCCCGGTGGCCCAGACTTTTTTCATGGACGAGGAAATCGCCGAACAGTTTTTGCTCGATGCCATCGTCACCCTGGTCGATGCCAAGCATGCCCAGGGGCAGCTCAACGATCGGCAGGAGGCACGGCGACAGGTGGGTTTTGCCGATCAGATCTTCATCAGCAAGAGCGAGCTGGTCAGCGCCGACGAACTCGATGCGCTGAAGCATCGCATCGGACATATGAATCCGCGTGCGCCACAGCGCACTGTGCATTTCGGTCAGGTACCCGTGCAGGAGGTCTTTGACCTGCGGGGTTTCAACCTCAACGCAAAGCTTGACATCGATCCCGATTTTCTTTCGGATAACGCACATGACCACGACCACGACCACGACCATGACCATGACCATGACCATGACCATGAACACGGCGCGCATTGTGACCATCCCTCGCACGCGCATCACCATCATCACGACGATGATGTGAAGAGTTTTGTGTTCCGTTCGGAACGACCGTTCAACCCGGCCAAGCTCGAGGATTTCCTGGGGGCTGTGGTCAATATCTATGGCCCCCGTATGCTGCGCTACAAGGGCGTTCTGCATATGGAGGGGACGGCCTCGAAAGTGATTTTCCAGGGTGTCCATCAGCTCATGGGCAGCGATTTGGGTCCGGCCTGGGCCCAGGGCGAGCTTCGCCAGAGCAAGATGGTGTTCATCGGCATCGACCTGCCGCGCGATATTTTTCTGCAGGGGCTCGAGCAGTGCCTGGCCTGAGCGGCCGGTTCAAGTCACCGCTACAATCGCGCGCCGCACCCAGCCCCCAGGCGCTTGTTGACCCGTTGGTTCGGGTTCATGAGGGGAAACCCCGGCGCTAAGGCCAGCAAACGATTCCAAAGAAAGGCTGCCCGTGCATGAGCAAAAACTGCGGTATCGTGTGCCCTCTGCGGCAACAGCCAGGGGGCGGGCTGCAGGGCTTGGGCAAATGCCCTTGAGCCGTGTACAGGTCGATTGCACAGGAGACTGCCCTTGATAGCTCCCGTTCCATCCGAGAAGGCGAACCTCGGTTCTAGTCATTCTTCTTCGCCGGCTCATCCGCAGGCCGCTGTTTCGCGACCGGCTGTCAAGAAGCCAGCCAAGCCCCTTAAACCTGCCAAGGCCGCCGGGGTTAAATCCAAGCCTGCCGCCAAGCCTGCCGCCAAGCCCGCCGCCAAGCCTGCCGCCAAGCCCGCAGCCAAGCCTG
>CAYPSU010000129.1:0-7254 GCA_964413475.1 uncultured Polaromonas sp.
GGCCGACGTGCACCGCATCCTCACCCGAGGCGGCCTGTTCATGTACCCCTGGGACCAGCGCGAGCCCCACAAAGCCGGCAAGCTGCGCCTGATGTACGAAGCCAACCCCATGGCCTGGCTGGTCGAACAAGCCGGCGGCGCGGCCACCAACGCCCGCGAGCGCATCCTGGACCTGCAGCCCACACAACTGCACGAGCGGGTCAGCGTCGTGTTGGGCAGCAAGAACGAGGTCGACCGGGTGACGTCTTACCACCGCGCCTAGGAACGCCCGGCCCGCTCGCCGAGTCCATATAAAATCCTCATCACGCCGGTGTAGCTCAGTCGGTAGAGCAGCTCATTCGTAATGAGAAGGTCGGGTGTTCGATTCATCTCTCCGGCACCAAGAAAATCAAACACATAGCCCAACCCTCATCGGTTGGGCTTTTTGCTTTTGGGGCATTTACAGACTGTTTACTGACTCCGGTACGGGCTTGCGCCTCCCGCGGACTGCATAGCCCTATGAGCGAGAACCGCGATGCTTGGCGTGTGGCCCCCGGCCCTTGCGATTTCAGTCTGCGCTGACCCCTCCCCGGAAGCGCCACCCTCAGTGACGCAACGGTTTTGGACTTGGGGGAGCGCCGCCCTCGGCGCGATGCAGCGGCTGATCCAACACTGCGCCTGATCGAAGGCCCCATCTCCGCGCTGATCCCGCAAGGTCGACGGGCCATTGCCGCGTTGGCTCCCTCATTCCCCCTACACGGTCCAGCCTGCTCGAGCCATCGCCCAGGGTTTGTACGAATGTCCAAATGTTTGTACGGATGTTCAATTCACCCATGGACATGCTGGCCCGAGCCACCCGACCCGACCGCAAGGCCGCCATCTTGCTGGCGGCGGAGAAGCTGTTTGCGCAGCGGGGCTACCACGCGGTGACGATCCGCCAGATTGCTGACGAGGCGGGCGTCCCCTTGGCACTGGTGGGCTACTACTACGGCCAGAAACAGGCGCTGTTTGAAGCCATCTTTGCCCACTGGAACGGCACGATTGAAGAGCGGCTGCATGAGTTGGAACTGGCGCGTCAAACAAGCGAACCGCAGGCGCGGCTTGTACGCATCGTCGAGGCCTTTGTCGACCCGGTGCTGCGCCTGCGCGCTAGCACGGAGGGCGAGTACTACGCCTTGCTGGTGGCCCGTGAACTGTCGCACGCCACTGAAGCGGCCGACCAGGTGCTGAAAACCTACTTCGACCCCCTGGCTCATGCCTTCATTGACGCGCTGGCCGAGGTGCTGCCGCAGGCCTCGCGCGCGCAGGTGGCCTGGGGCTACCAGTTTGCGCTGGGCGCGCTGGTCCATCACATCAGCGACAAGCGGGTGCATCGTTTGTCACACCAGGTCAACACACCCAGCGATCCCGCAGCGCGGCCCGCGCTGGTCCATTTCATTGTGGGAGGGCTGCAGGCGGCCCTGCCCGCACCCCCTCCTGCCGCATCGGCAGCCCTTTACAAACCCAAAAGGAGACTTTCATGAAACGACGCACCCTGCTGTCTGGCGCCGCCGCTGCCGGCCTGACCGCCACCTGGCCCGCCCATGCACAAACCACCAAGGTGGTGTTTGGCTACACCGCGGTGACCGACTTCACCTCGGTCTTCGTGGCCGCAGAAGAAGGCTATTTCAAGAAGCGCAACCTCGACGTCGAGCTCAAGTTCATTCCGCTCAACTCCACCATCCCCGCCGCCATCCAGTCAGACTCACTGCAAATCGGCGGGCCCACCCCTTCGGTCTACCTGCAAGGGGTCGACGGCGGGCTCGACCATGTGGTGGTGGCCGGTGGCGGTGTGACCTCCAAGACCATCACCGGCATTGGCCTGGTGGCCCGTGCGGGCACCGGCATCAAGACGGCGCGAGACTGCGTCGACCGCAAGATTGGCGTACCCGGCCTGGGTGCGTTCCTGCACGTAACCTTTCGAGCCTGGCTCAAGCAAAACGGCATCGACTACCGCAAGGTCAATTTTGTGGAGGCCTCTTTCCCGCAGCATGGCGACCTGCTGCGCGGGGGCTCGATCGACGCGGTGGTCACCGCCGACCCCTTCATGAGCCGCATCACCGACAGCGGCGCGGGCTACGTGGCTTCGTACTACTCCACCTTCCTGCCCGATGGCAACCCCACCATCATCTACACCGCTCGGCGTGACTGGGCGCAAAAAAATGCCGCCGCGGTCAAGGCCTTCCGCGAGGCGGTGGTCGAAGGGGCCGCCTTCATCCAGAACCCGAAGAACAATGACAAGGTGCGCGCGGCGATCGGCAAGTTCATCAAGCTGCCGCCCGAGGTGCTGGCCAAGATTCAGATCTCGCCCCCCGGCCCGGTGGTCAACGAAAAGCAGCTGAACTATTGGATCGGCCTGATGAAGGACCAGGAGATGCTCAAAGGCACGATCAATGTGTCCCAGCTGATCGCCAAATAAGCCTGGCCCCATGTCCAAGGCCCTGCTGGATTTCCGGGGAGTGCGCATCGAGCTTGGCGGCCGAGAAATCCTCTCGCCCATCGATTTTTCGGTGGCTGCGGGCGAATTTGTTTGCGTCATTGGCCCGTCCGGCTGCGGCAAGACCACCTTGCTGCGGGCCGCTGCCGGCTTTGTGTCGCCCAGCGGTGGCCAGGTGTTGCGCGGGGGCCAGCCCGTCAGCGGCCCCTCCCGCGAGGTGGCTTTTGTGTTTCAGGACTACGGGCGCGCGCTGCTGCCCTGGCGCAGCGTGGCCGGCAATATTGCGCTGGCGCTGGAGGCCGCTGGCGTGGCCAAGGCAGAACGGCCGGCGCGCATTGCCAGCGTGCTGGAGACGGTCGGCCTGAGCGCGCACGCGAGCAAGTTCCCCGCCCAGCTCTCGGGGGGCATGCAGCAGCGGGTGCAAATTGCGCGCTGTCTGGCCCAGCAACCACAACTCATGCTGATGGACGAGCCCTTCGGCGCCCTCGACGCGATGACGCGCGAAAGCCTGCAAGACGAGGTCTCGCGGCTGGTGCGGCAAACCGGGCTGACGGTGCTGTTTGTCACGCACGACCTGGAAGAAGCGATCTACCTCAGTGACCGGGTAATCGCCCTGCGCGCCAACCCGAGCGCAGGCAAGCCCAGCCTGGCGGCCATGGTGAGCGTGCCGATTGCCAGGCCGCGCGACCAGTTGCTGACCAAAGAGCACCCCGAATTTCTGCGACTGCGGCGCGAGCTCTACGGTTATTTGGGGCATGAGGCATGAGCACGCAGGCCCTGGCCCTCCTGCTGCGTCGACTGCGGCCCTGGGCGTTTCCGCTGCTCCTGCTGGCGCTGCTCGAATGGGCTGCCCGCACCTTGACGCCAGGCAGCGACGCGGTCGCGCCGCCCTCACAAGCGGCGTCGGCCTTCATCCGCGCCCTGGGCTCGGGCAGCGAAGACGGGGTGCTGCGCGCTTCCTTGTTCACGCTGGGCAGTGCTGCGGCCGGGCTGCTGATCGGCGGCGCTCTGGGCCTGGGTTTGGGGGTGCTGCTGGGCCTGTCGCGCCGTGCGGCCGCCATGGGTTTTCTGAGCATCGAGGTGCTGCGCCCCATTCCCTCGGTCGCCCTGATTCCCCTGGCCATGTTGGTGTTTGGCTTCGGCTTTCGAATGGAGATCAGTGTGGTGGCCTTCGCCACTTTCTGGCCCCTGCTGATCCTGGCGCAGGCCGCCGCCCGCCAGGTCGAGCCAGGCTTGCTGGAGGTGGCGCGCGCCCTGGAGCTCAGCGCCTGGGCGCGCATCCGCCAGATCGTGCTGCCAGCCATGGTGCCGCGCCTGTTTGTGGCGCTGCGACTGGGCGTGTCAATCTCTCTGGTGGTGGCGGTCACGGTGGAGATCGCCGCCAACCCACACGGCATGGGCTATGCGCTGATGATCGCGCAGCAAAGCCTGGCACCCGATCTGATGCTGGCCTGGCTGGGCTGGATCGGCCTGGTTGGCTATGTCATCAATGCATTGGCGCTGCGCCTGCAACAAGCGGTGGCCTGGCGCATGGGCGAGCGGCACGTGGGGGCGGCGCCATGAAGCTGCGCGCCACCGCATCAGTGCTGGAGAGCCTGGGGGTGCTGGCCCTGCTGGGGCTGCTGTGGTGGCTGGCCAGTCACCAGGGCTGGATCAGCCGGGTGTTTTTGCCCACCCCGGAGGCGACGCTGGCCAGCCTGAATGAAGGCCTGCGCGGTGAGCTGCTGGGCTTTATGGGCGACACCGTGCTGCGCATGTTGCTAGGCTGGCTGCTGGCCTCGCTGATCGGCGTGGCGCTGGGGGCCCTGATCGGCGCTTCAGACACCGCGCGAAGCTGGATCGCGCCCACCCTGGAATTCATCCGCCCCCTGCCCGCTTCGGCCGTCATGCCGCTGGCCATCTCACTGCTGGGTCTGAGCAGCGGCATGGTGCTGGCGGTGGTGGCCTTCGGGGCGATGTGGCCGGTGCTGCTGGCCACGGTGCATGGGGTGGCCTCGGTCCACCTGCGGCTGCGCGAGGTAGCCCATGCCCTGCAGCTCTCGCGCAGCGCCTTCGTGCTCAAGATCGGCCTGCCCAATGCGCTGCCCGACATTCTGGCCGGCATGCGCCTGTCGATCACCGTCTCGCTGATCGTGGCGGTGGTGGGCGAAATGATCGCCTCGCAGTCCGGTCTGGGTCAGGCCATCTTGCTGGCAGCCCGCTCGTTTCGTGCCAGCGAGCTGTTTGCCGGTATTGCCCTGCTCGGCCTGATCGGTTTTTTAAGCAACGCCCTGCTCGCGCTGGCCGAGCGGCGCCTGCTCAAATGGCAAGCCCCCTGAAACTTCACCAAGGAGATCCTGATGCCCCGTAAATTTGTTGACCTGTCGATCTTTCTTGAAAACGATGTGATCAGCGATCCGCCCGCCTTTGCGCCCAAGATCGAATACTTCACCCACGAAAACACCTTCGAGCAGATCGAGCCCTTTTTTCCGGGCCTGAAAAAACAGGACCTGCCCGACGGCGAAGGCTGGGCGGTCGAGATGGTGCAGCTGTCAACCCACAACGGCACCCACCTGGACGCGCCCTACCACTTTCACTCCACCATGGACGCCAAGAGCGGCGGCAAGAAGCCGGCCATTGCGATCCACGATGTCCCGCTAGAGTGGTGTTTTCAGCCTGGCGTCAAGCTCGACTTTCGCCACTTCGGTGACGGCTATGTGGTCACCGCCGCCGACGTCGAGGCTGAGCTCAAACGCATCGGCCACAGCCTGTCGCCGCTGGAGATCGTGGTCATCAACACCCGCGCCGGCTCGCGCTACGGTCACCCCGACTATGTGTCGGCCGGCTGCGGCATGGGCTATGAGGCCACCATGTACCTGCTTGAGCGCGGCGTGCGCCTGACCGGCACCGACGGCTGGAGCTGGGATGCGCCCTTTGTGCACACCGCCCAAAAATACGGCCAGACGCATGACGCCTCACTCATTTGGGAAGGCCACAAGGCCGGCCGCGACATCGGCTACTGCCACATCGAAAAAATGCACAACCTCGAAAGCCTGCCGCCCACAGGCTTTTTCATCTCCTGCTTTCCGCACAAGATTCGTGGCGCCTCGGCCGGCTGGACCCGGGCCGTCGCGATTTTTGACGACGCACTGCTGCCCGCCTGACCCCAAGCACCCAGCACCATGCACACACCGCCTCTCAACCCCAGCCACGATGTGAGTCGCCGCAGCTGGCTGGCCAGCGCCAACCCCGGCGCCGGCGACTTTCCGCTGCAAAACCTGCCCTTTGGCGTGTTCCGTGAGGTCGGTCGCCAGGACAGCTTTCGTGGCGGCGTGGCCATTGGCGACCAGGTGCTCGACCTGCGCGCCCTGGGCGCTCAAGGCCTGCTTGAAGGCCAAGCGGCTGCCGCCTTGAAGGCCGGTAGCGGGGAGACGCTCAACGGTCTGCTGGCTTTGGGGGCACCGGCCTGGAGCGCCTTGCGCCGCGCACTGTTTGAGCTGCTGCTCGACAGCGCGCCAGAGCCGCTGCAGCAGGCGGTGCGCCGATGCTTGGTGCCCTTGAGTCAAATCGAGCATCGCCTGCCAACCCAGCCCGGCGACTACACCGACTTCTACACCTCGATCGACCACGCGCTCAATGTAGGCCGGCTGATCTTCCCCGAGCGACCCCTGACCCCCAACTTCCAGTGGCTACCGATCGCCTATCACGGCCGCGTCTCCAGCCTGGGCGTCAGCGGCCAGCGCTTTCACCGGCCCATGGGGCAAAGCCTGCCTCCCGGAGCAAGCACCCCGGTTTATGGGCCCTGCGCCAGGCTGGACTATGAACTGGAACTGGCCATTTACATCGGGCCGGGCAATGCGCTGGGCCAGCCCATAGACCTGAACGCAGCGGAGAGCCACATCTTCGGGATCGGCCTGCTCAACGACTGGTCGGCCCGCGACCACCAGTTCTGGGAAATGGCCCCCCTCGGGCCCTTTCTCGGCAAGAACTTCGCGACCACCGTCTCGCCCTGGATCGTCACCCTCGAAGCCCTGGCGCCCTACCGCCTGCCGTGGTCACGCCCGGCCGACCATCCGCAGCCCCTGCCCTACCTGGAGGCGGCAAGCAACCGCGAACACGGCGCCATCGACATCCAACTGGAGGTCTGGCTGAGCAGCGCTGTCCAGCGCCAGACCGGACGCAGCGCCACCCGCCTGTCGGGCACCAACTTTCGGCACCAGTACTGGTCGGTCGCACAAATGGTGGCGCAGCACACCGTCGGCGGCTGCAACCTGCAGCCCGGCGACATCCTGGGCAGCGGCACCGTCTCGGGCCCGACCCGAGGCGAAGCCGGCGCCATCATCGAGCTGACCGAAGGCGGCCGCAAGCCGCTGGATTTGGGCCACGGCGAGCAACGCATCTTTTTGCAAGACGGCGACCAAGTCACCCTGACCGGCTGGTGCGAAAAGCCGGGCTATGCCCGCATTGGCTTTGGGCAATGCCGGGGTGAGGTGCTGCCAGCGCGAGGGGCTTGATACGCTGATGTCTCAGAGCGGCCTGCCCGCAAGGCGGCGCGGCTGTGCAGCGTTTGGGCGATGCTTTGAGCAGGCGCTGCTCACTGCGGCCCGGCCGCATGGCGCGAGACGGCGGTGGTCTCGCCCAGCAGGCCGCGCGAGCGCCACAGCAGCATCAGCATGATCAGCACGCCGATCAGCACCACCTGCAAGGCCGCGCCCCGGGCCTGTTCGGCCTGGGGGATGAGGCCGCGCAGCAGGCCGCCCGAGACTGCCCAGAAGCCCCACACCACATAGGCACCGAGGATAGCGCCGCGGTTGTTGCCC
>CAYPSU010000130.1:0-7051 GCA_964413475.1 uncultured Polaromonas sp.
GCGGCCACATGCAGGTCCGCAAGTTCCTCGCCGGGCTGGTAGAGGTCCCAGTACAGGTGGGGCTCTCGGTAGACCTGCAGCCATGCGGCTTCCACCGCCTCGCTGGCCACGTAGGGCTCGCGCCAATCCCGCTGAAGATGGGTGCTGGGCACCGGCAAGCCTCGTCGGGCCAGAAGGCGCAGGGCCTCGTCATAAAGCGAGGGGTGCGCATGGGCCTGCGCAACGGGATCGAGGCGGCTGGGGTGGCCCTCGTGGGGCTTGAGCATCGCGCGGTTCTTGTTGCCCAGCGTGAACTCGATGCAGCGGTACTGCCAACTCTGAAATCCGCTGGAGGGCCCCAGATGCGGCCGCACGGCGCTGTACTCGGGCGGCGTCATGGTGCCCATCACATCCCAGGCGTGCACCAGCTGCTCCAGGATGCGGGAGACGCGGGCCAGCATCTTGAAGGCGTCGGGCAGGCGGTCCTGTGCCAGGGCCTGCACCGCCGCGCGCAGCTCGTGCAGCATCAGCTTCATCCACAGCTCGCTGGTCTGATGCTGCACGATGAACAACATCTCATTGTGGTCGGGCGAGAGGGGATGCTGCGCCTGGAGGATGGCGTCGAGCTGCAAATAGTCCCCGTAACTCATGCGCGAACCGAAATCGAGCTCGGCATGGTCGGGGGGCGTATCCACGGCAGCGATCGGCTCGGTCGAAGCCGACGGGCCGGGGGATGCGGACGGGTGAAAAGGACATGAGCTCATGATGACTCCAGATCAGGTGACCGCCTGCTGCCGCGCATAACGCGGATCACGCCAATGATCGCCCGCAACAAGGTCTCTCAGACGATCCACCGCCTGCCAGACGTCCTGATGCGAGATGTAGAGCGGGCACAGACCGAAACGCAGGATGTCGGGGTGGTCCTGGCCGTCCCCGGCCCGGAAATCGCCCACCACGCCGCGGTCAATCAGCGCCTGCACCAAGGCATAAGCCCCCTCACCGCGACTGAGGCTGACCTGCGATCCGCGCCGAGAGTCCTCTAGCGGGCTGGCCATGAGGAAGGCCCCTGACGGCAGCCGCTGCTGCACCAGACGGATAAACAGCCGGCTCAGCGACAGCGACTTCTCGCGCAGCGCCGCCATGCCGCCCAGGGGCGTTGCGGCCAGCACGGTATCCACACCGGCTTCAAGCGCAACCAGACTGAGAATGGGCTGGGTGCCACACTGGTAGCGCCCGATACCCGGCGCTGGTCGGTAGTCTGGGGAAAAGCGAAACGGCGCCTCGTGGCCCCACCAACCGGCCAGCGGCTGCCAGCTGCGTTCGGTGTGCTGCGGATGCACCCAGACAAAGGCCGGTGCCCCGGGCCCCCCGTTGAGATACTTGTAGCCGCAACCGACTGCAAAGTCAGCCTGCGCGGCGTGCAAGTCCACCGGCACCGCGCCCGCACTGTGGGCCAGATCCCAGACCACCAGCGCTCCGCAGGCATGGGCCTTTGCGCTGAGGTCAGCCATGTCATGCATGGCCCCGGTTCGGTAGTTGACATGGGTGAGCATCAGGACCGCCACCCGCTCATCAAGGGCGGCCTCGAGCTCCTGGCCTTCCACCAGACGCAGTTCCAGGCCCCTTTGCTGGCACAGCGACTGGGCGATGTAGAGGTCGGTCGGAAAGTTGCTGCGCTCGCTGAGCACCACCGTCTTGCGCGGGGCCTGCTCGCTGGCCATCTGCAGAGCGGCCCACAGCACCTTGTAGAGATTGACCGAAGTGCTGTCGACCGCCAGCACCTCACCGGGCTTGGCACCGATCAAGCCCGCGATTTTGTCGCCCACGCGCTGCGGCAGCTCAAACCAGCCGGCGCTGTTCCAGCTCTTGATCAGATCGCGGCCCCACTGCAGGGCCAGCGCCTTCTGCACCGCCTGCGCGGTCGCACGCGGCAAGGCGCCCAGGGAATTGCCGTCCAGATAGATCAGGTCTGGCGGGATATCGAATTGGTCGCGCAAGCCGCTCAGGCGGTCCTGGCGGTCCAGCTGCTGGCAGTCTGCCAGAGTCACGAGAGAGTGGGTCATACGCCTATCAAAGATGAGAAAACAAGAAAAGCCAGCCCTGCGGTCGGAGACTGCCCGAAAGACAGCGCCCGCTGGCCAGCGGCTTCAGAGCGGACGCAAAATGGCCCGCACCGGACTGGCATCGGCCTGCATCCAGCGCAGGGGCAAGGCAATCAGTTCGTAATCGCCCTCGGGAACATCGTCCAGGCAAAGGTTTTCCAGCACGCGCATGTCTCGCCTCTGCAAGGCCTGGTGGCTGGGCAGGTTCTGGCTGCTGGCCGGATCCACGCTGGCGCTGTCAATGCCCACCAGCTTCACGCCCCGGTCGGCCAAGTGTTCGATCACCTGCGCATCAAGCGCACGCAATTGCAGATCAAAAGCGTCCAGCGGGAAGGTTCGGTAGGTGCGAATCAGCACCCGTTCAGGCAATGCGTCGACGGCATGGGCGAGGTCTTGCACTTCCACCAGGGGGCCGGGGCCGAAGGCATGAATGACCCGGCACGGGCCGATATAGGGCTCCAGCGGCAGTTCGCCCACCGCCCTGCCTTGCCGGTCGTAGTGCAGGGGACCATCGGCATGCGCGCCCACATGAGCGGACAAGGTGATGGCCGCCACATTGACCGGGCTTCCTTTTTCGATTTGCCAAGACCAGCGTTGGGCGTAGGCGGTGTCGCCCTCGAACACCGGAGAGGCTGGACCGACTGGCGGGGAGATGTCCCAAATTTTTTTCATGCGCGGAAATTAGCACCGCCCGAACCGCTGTGGTGTCGGTTATTTCCAACAGCTCAGCAAAGTCCGAGCCTGCCGGGCGTGCGTCAAACCGCCTGACAATCCCGGTTTTGCGTCCAGTCTTCTACGAAGGTTCTGGGCCGCCACAAGTCCGCTTGAGTCACAACCATGCTTGAACGCGTATTCATGCTCGGGGCCACCGGCACCATCGGTCGGGCCACCGTGCGGGCCCTGCGACGCCGGGGGCATGAAGTGGTGTGTCTGGTGCGCCGGCCTGGCAACAGCGCGGACGAATACCTGCAGGTGCTTTCGCATCAGCTGGAGGGCGCCACCATCCGCTATGGCGATGTCTGCGACCCGCAGTCCGTCGTGCGCGAGGGGTTTGCCGGCGAACGCTTTGGGGTGCTTGTTTCATGCCTGGCGTCTCGCACCGGTGCGCCCGAAGACGCCTGGGCCATCGACCATCGGGCGCATCTGCATGCGCTGCAGGCCGCGCCACAGGCGGGCATCGGACACATGATCTTGCTGTCGGCCATCTGCGTGCAAAAGCCCTTGCTTGAATTTCAAAAGGCCAAGCTGGCCTTTGAGAAAGCGCTCATGGGTTCTGGCCTGAACTACTCGATTGTTCGGCCCACCGCCTTTTTCAAGTCGCTCTCGGGCCAGCTCGACCGGCTGCGTCAGGGCAAGCCCTTCCTGGTCTTTGGCGATGGCCGCCTGACCGCCTGCAAACCCATCAGCGACGAGGACCTGGCGGACTATCTGGTGGGCTGCATCAGCGAGGCATCGCGCCACCGCGCAGTGCTGCCCATCGGGGGGCCAGGGCCTGCCCTCACCCCTCTGGAGCAAGGACAGCTTTTGTTCAAGGCCCTGGGCCAACCGGCGCGTTTCAGGCGGGTGCCCGTCGGCCTGCTCGACGGCATCGTCGGCTTTCTCGATCTGGCCGGCAAGCTGCTGCCCCACTTGAAGAAAAAAGCCGCCCTGGCCCGCATTGGCCGCTATTACGCCACCGAATCGATGCTGGTCCTGCACCCGCAGACCGGGCTCTACGATGCACAAGCCACCCCTTCAACCGGGCAGCACACCCTGGGCGAGTTTTACCAGGAGCTGGTGGCCGGGCGCGTGCGGATCGATCGCGGTGACCATGCGGTGTTTTAAATAAGGCTGCGGCGCTTGAGGGCCTGAGCGGCGGGATCCCCCCTCGGCCCCACCGCTCAGGCTGTCAGGGGACAATCGCTAAAGATTTGTGCCGG
This sequence comes from uncultured Polaromonas sp., assembly GCA_964413475.1. Classification (GTDB taxonomy): domain Bacteria; phylum Pseudomonadota; class Gammaproteobacteria; order Burkholderiales; family Burkholderiaceae_C; genus Polaromonas. The sequence goes on from CAYPSU010000130.1 coordinate 4,001, forward strand.
TGCGTGGCCTGGCCGCGGACGGCAAAAAACCTTTCTTCAGGAGAAGCTTTCGATGGCGCTGGAACACATCACCGTGCTGGATCTGACGCATATGCTGTCCGGGCCTTACGGCACCATGCTGCTGACCGACATGGGGGCGCGAACCATCAAGGTCGAGCCTCCGATCACCGGCGAAGGCACGCGGCGCCTGCTGGAGAAAGACCCCGACCACTCGCGGGACGGCATGGGGGCCTACTTTCTGACCCTCAACCGCAACAAGCAAAGCGTGTGCATCGACCTCAAGAGCCCGCAGGGCCGCGAGGTGTTTCTGGACCTGGTGCGTCAGGCCGATGTGGTGTTTGACAACTTCAGCGTGGGCGTGCCCAAGCGGCTGGGCATAGACCATGAGGCTCTGGCCGCCGTCAACCCCCGCATCATCACCTGCTCGGTGACCGGCTTTGGCGAAACCGGCCCGGACATTCACCGCCCCGCCTTTGACCAGGTGGTGCAGGCCATGGGGGGCGGCATGTCGATCACCGGCACGCCCGAGACCGGACCCACCCGCAGCGGCATACCCATAGGCGACCTGGGCGGCGGCCTGTTTGGCACCATCGGCGTGCTGGCGGCCCTGGCGCAGCGCGAGCGCACCGGACGCGGCCAGCATGTGGACATCTCCATGCTCGATGCACAGATTTCGATGCTCAATTACATGGCCACCATGTACCTGATGTCGGGTATCGTCCCCGAAGGCATAGGCAACGGACATTTTGTGCATGTGCCCTACAACAGCTTTCCCACCTCGGACGGCCATGTCATCGTGGCCTGCATCGGCGACGCTTTTTTTGAGCGCTTTGTGCAGTTCATCGACATCGAAGAACTCAAAGACCCCGAGCTGCTCAAACAGCCGGTGCGTTTTGCCAAGAAGGCCCGCATCGAGGCCCTGATCAGCGAGAAATTCCGCACCCAGAGCACCGCCTACTGGGTCGAGCAACTCGAGGCCGCCCGCATCCCCTGCGGCCCGGTGAACAACTTTGCCCAGGCTCTGAACCAGGCCCAGGTGCGCGCCCGCGAGATGGTGGTGCAGGTGCAACTGGCCAATGGCCAAGACCTGCAGATGCCGGGCAATCCGGTCAAACTCTCGGACAGCCCCCAGCACAGCTTTGTGCGCCCGCCAGGCCTGGGCGAACACACCGACCAGGTGCTCTGCGGCCTGGGTTATTCCGACGAACGTCTGGCTGCCCTGCGCAGCCAGGGCGTGATTGCCTAGGAGAAAGAGATGGATCGACTCATCATCACCGACGTTTGCCCCCGGGACGGTTTGCAAAACCAGCCGGTGGCCATCTCAACCCAGGACAAGCTCAGGCTGGTGGATCGCTTGATCCGCGCCGGCGTGCAGAGTGTGGAGGCCACCAGCTTTGTCTCGCCCAAGGCCGTGCCCCAGATGGCCGACGCGGCCGAGGTGCTGGCTGGCCTGCAGCAGGCGCATCCGGCCCTGCGCGCCTCGGTGCTGGTGCCCAACCTGAAAGGGCTGGAGCGGGCGCACGCGGCAGGGGCCAAAGAAATTGCGGTGGTGCTCTCCGCCACCGAAACCATGAACCTGAAGAACATCAACATGAACCTGCAGCAGGCCACCGAGGTCAGCGAACAAACGCTCAAGGCGGCGCAGGGCCACGGCATGAAAACGCGCGCCTATGTGGCTGTGGCCTTCGACTGCCCCTTTGAAGGCAGCACCCCACTGCCCCGCGTGGTGGAGCTGGCCCGACGCATGCTGGAGGCCGGCGCCGAGGAAGTGGTGATTGCCGACACCATAGGCGCAGCATCGCCCGGCATGGTGCGCGACCGCACCCGCGCCTTGCGCCAAGAAATCCCGATGGACCGTCTGGCCATGCACTTCCATGACACCCGCGGCATGGCCGTCGCCAATGCCTGGGCCGCCGTCGAAGAAGGCGTGCGCCGCTTTGACGCCAGCGCCGGCGGTATTGGCGGTTGCCCCTTTGCCCCCGGCGCGGCCGGCAATGTGGCCACCGAAGACCTGGTGCTCATGGCCGAGCGCAGCGGCCTGGCCACCGGCATCGACCTCATGGCGCTGCTGGAGGCGGTGGACCTGGCCGAGCAGCTGTTGCAGCGGCCGCTGGGGGGGCGCAGTGCCACCTGGCTGCGCCGGCAAAGAGACAAGGCCCGTCAGGCCCAGCCCGCCTGACAACGCCCCCGGCAGGCGCCCTTCCGTAGAATCGAAGAACAACTCACTCCTGAAGCACCCATTCCATGACACGCACTGTCAACTGCATCAAGCTCGGTCGCGAAGCCGAAGGCCTGGACCGTCCACCCTATCCTGGCCCCCTGGGTCAGCGCATCTGGGCCGAAGTGAGCAAGCAAGCCTGGGCCGAATGGATCAAGCAGCAAACCATGCTGGTCAACGAGAACCGGCTTAACCTGGCCGACGCACGCGCCCGCCAATACCTGGCGCGCCAAATGGAAAAGCACTTCTTCGGTGAGGGTGCCGACACCGCCGCCGGTTACGTCCCGCCCTCGCAGACCTGAGCAAAATCCGCACATGGCCGAGCCCGTCGACTGGCTGGCCGATGGCACCCCGTCCAGCCCGCGCTTTCAGGACCGCTACCGAAGCAGTCACCAGGGCGGACGCTTGCAGGCCGAGCAGGTGTTTCTGGCTGGCTGCGGCCTGCCGCAGGCCTGGCAGGGGCAGCGGCAGTGGCGCATCTTTGAAAACGGCTTTGGCCTGGGCCTGAATTTTCTGGTGAGCTGGCAAGCCTGGCGCCAGGACCCGCAACGCCCCGCCCTCTTGCACTACACCGCCACCGAAGCCTACCCGGTGAGTGTCGGCGACCTGCTGCAAGCCTGCCAGACCCACACCGACCTGCTGCCCCAGGCCCACGAACTGGCCCGTCAGTTTGCAGGGCTGCTGCCCGGCGTGCACAGGCTTTCGTTTGAGGGTGGACGGGTGATGCTCACCCTGCTCATCGGGCCCGCCGAGCGCATGCTGCGCAGCCTGGACGGACAGTTTGACAGCGTCTACCTGGATGGTTTTGCGCCCGACCGCAACCCGCAGATGTG
>CAYPSU010000131.1:0-6904 GCA_964413475.1 uncultured Polaromonas sp.
CATGCGAATCATGACGCTGGTGAGCATGCCCTCGAACACCCGGGGCGGAGCGAAATAGTAGGTGGGCCCCACCTCTTTCAGGTCTATGGGCACGGTTCCGGCGCTTTCGGGGCAGTTGACCACGTAGCCGCAAACCAGCCACTGCGCATAGCTGAAAATGTTCTGCCCGATCCAGGCGGGAGGCAGGTAGGCCAGCACCTCTTCGGCACTGGTGAGCTTGTCGAATTCAGCGCCTGCCTGGGCCCGATCCATCAGGGTGCTGTGGGTATGGACCACGCCCTTAGGGTTGCCCGTGGTGCCAGAGGTGAAGAACATCGCGGCGACGTCGTCGGGCTGTCCCTTCTCCACCTCTTGGGCGAACCACTGGGGGTCTGATGCGGTCAGCGCTGCGCCTTGTTCCAGCACCTGATCGAGTGCGATCAGACCCGGCTCGTCGTAGTTGCGTAGCCCTCGCGGGTCGTCATAAACAATGCGCGAAAGCAGGGGGCACTGGGGGCGGATCTCGAGCAGCTTGTCAACCTGCTCCTGGTCTTCCACCACCGCTAACTGGATCTCGGCGTTGGTGATGGGGAAGACGCATTCGGCAGCCACTGCGTCCTGATAAAGCGGCACTGGAATGGCGCCCAGGGATTGAGCGGCCAGCATGGCCGCGTAGAGGCGGGGCCGGTTGGTGCCAATGACCACCATGTGCTGGCCGCGTTGCAGGCCCAGCTTGGACATTCCAGCGGCCAGGCGCTCGACCAGTTGAGCCAGCTCAGCCCAACTCAGGGGCTGCCAGATGCCATACTCTTTCTCTCGCATGGCGGCCGCGCTCGATCGCTGCGCTGCGTGCCGCAGCAAAAGTTTTGGGAATGTCGTTTGCATGAAAAACCTTCTCCAGTCGAATCGGCCACGGTTAGAGCCGTTTCTACGCTCGTTCCGATGCTAAGCCGGGCTTTGACGTCTTTTTGTCGTTGCGACGACAATCGAGGGAAGGCGATCAGAGGGTTTTCCCTTGGTCGCGCGATCGTTTCGTCAGAGCCCTGAAAGTCTTGTCAGCCCAATGACTGTTGAGCCCTCTCTCCACCAGCGCCGACGTCCCCCCACGCCGGGGGAGCTCAAGGGTATCCCGTGGATGGAACTGTTGTTGTCTGACGAACGCGATCGGGCCGTATCTGAACTGGTGGTCAGTCAGGCCGTTCCGGGAGATCACATCTGCAGAGTCGGTCGACCGGTGACGTATTGGTTTGGCGTGGTCGACGGATTGCTCAAGATGAGTACCGACAGTGTTCAGGGCACCCCCATGACCTTCACCGGTCTGCCGCCGGGTGGCTGGTTTGGCGAGGGCACGGCGCTCAAGCGCGAGCCCTACCGCTACAACGTGCTGGCCCTGCGGCGTAGTCTGGTGGCCGGCTTGCCGGTCAAGACCTTTGATTGGCTTCTGGATCATTCGATCGGATTCAACCGCTTCGTGATGGGTCAACTCAACGAACGTCTGGCGCAGTTTATTGCCGCGCGCGAAATCGATCGCTTGACCAATCCCGATCTCCGCGTGGCGCGCAATCTGGCCGCCCTGTTCAACCCAGCGCTGTTTCCTGGCGTCGGTGAGGTGCTGCGTATTACGCAGCAAGAGCTGGCCTATCTGGTGGGCTTGTCCCGGCAGCGCGTCAATGAGGCCCTGCGCACTCTGGAGGCGCATGCGGTGATTCGAATCGAGTATGGCGGGCTGCGTGTGCTCGACCTCAAGCGCTTGCGCAGCGACAGTTTCAGCGCTTGAGCGGTGCTGGCTAACCGATCTCATTTGAGGGTTTGCGATGACCGAGGATCCCAAAATTCCACAGCGGCCCCAAGCCATGCGCGTGCCTGCTGCGCAAAGCCAGGGGGGCGAAAATGCCATCCGACTGAACAAACGCATGGCCGATCTGGGTCTGTGCTCAAGGCGACAGGCCGATGACTGGATCACCCGCGGCTGGGTGCGGGTCGATGGGCAGCCCGCCAGTCTGGGCATGGCGGTCAGCCCACAAGCGCGCATCGACGTCGACCGTCAGGCCGAGCGGGTTCAGCGCCAGCAGGTCACCCTCCTACTCAACAAGCCGGTCGGTTATGTCAGTGCCCAAGCGGAGGATGGCCACAAGCCGGCCGTCAGCCTGATTCAGGCGACCCATCGCTGGCGCGAATGCGGCAGCCCGCTGCGGTGGTCACCGCAGCAATTGCGGGGATTGGCACCGGCGGGGCGCCTGGATATTGACTCGGTGGGGTTGCTGGTGATGACGCAGGACGGCCGTGTAGCCCGGCAATTGATTGGCGAAAATTCAGAGGTCGAAAAAGAGTATCTCGTCCGGGTCAGTTTTGGCCCGCGCAGCCAGGATGTTCAATCCGTCTTCCCATCAGAGCGGATGCAACTTCTTCGACATGGCCTGAGCCTGGATGGGCACGCCTTGCGGCCAGCACAGGTTAACTGGCAGAACCCTGAGCAGTTGCGTTTCGTGCTGCGCGAAGGCCGCAAGAGACAAATTCGACGCATGTGTGAGGCGGTCGGATTACAAGTCACTGGCCTCAAGCGCATCCGCATCGGTCAGGTCTTGCTGGGTTCACTGCCGCTGGGGCAATGGCGGTATCTGGCCCCGGGCGAGACCTTTTGAGTGCGGTTCGTGATCAGCCGGCAGCTGGACTGCGACGATCTTCAAGCACGTAGCGTGTAACCGTGGGGGGGTCTTCGGGCAGATGGAATGCCCGTTTGCGTTCGCGCAGTGCTGCGTCGGCGGCGGTGATGCGATCAAAGCGCCGAAGATGCTCGGTCCAGGATTCATCAACCACCTGTTCTACAAACCGTCCCGGCTGCGCGATATCGTGCAGCAAGGTCCATTCCAGCGCGCCCTGACGCAAGCGGCTGCGGCGGCTTTCTTCCATCAGGTTGCGAAAGGCTTCGCTCAGCCGGGGATCGATCAGATATTCGATGTGCACCATGACCCGGCCCCGGGGTGGCGCTGTGGCCTCTGGGGGTCGCAGGGTGCGCGATGGGGTGAGATCTTCTTCCAGGCTGATGTCGGGAAGGCGCCGGCGAGTGACCAACAGGGCCAACACCCCAGAGGAGGCGGCCAACAGCAGGCTGGTCTGCAAACTGCTCAGGGTGGCCACCTGGCCCCAAACGGCTGCCCCGAGCGCGCTGCCACCCATGATGCCCATCTGGAATATCGCCATTCCTCGCGCCCGCACCCAGTCGGGCAGCGCCATCTGTGCCGACACACTCAGGCTGTTGGCATTGGCCAGCCATGCCATTCCAGCCAGGTACATCACCGGCACCGCGGCGATCAGATTGGGCGCCACCGCCATAGAGGCCGTCACGGCGGCCTGCAGCAAGATACCCAGGGTCAGGATGCGCTGGGCGGGCAAGCGTTGGCGCAGCCTGGGCAGCAGCAGGGCCATGCTGATGGCCCCCAGGCCCATGCTGGCCAGCATCAGGGTGAAGCCACCAGCGCCTCCTCCGAGCCCCTTGGCCAGCAGTGGCAGCAAGGCCAGCAGGCCGGTGAAATGGAAGAAGATCAGAAAGACCCGAACCAGAACCCCTTGCAAATGCGAAGATTGGCGAGCAAATTGCAAGCCGACCCGGATAGCGCTTAAAAAGGGTTCGCGCCCCAGGGGATGCGTCCTCTGCTCGCGGCGCCATCGCATGATGATCAGCCCGGCGGCGATCGACAGCAAGGCGTTGAGTGCGAAGACCCAGGCTGTGCCCGCGCTGGCGATCAGGGCCCCGGCGATCAGCGGGCCAACGATACGCGAGGCATTCATGGCCACCGCGTTCAGGCCCAGAGCCTGAGGTAGCTGGATCCGGGGCACTACTTCGGGGATGAGGGCTGCAAACACCGGCCATCTCATGGCCAGCCCGATGCCGTTGATGAAGGTCAGGGCCAGCAGCAGTGGCGCAGACATCACCTCAAGCACGCAGGCCAGCCACAGAGCGGTAGCACTGGCCGCCAGCCAAAACTGTGTGGCCATGAAATAGCGCCGCCGGTCCAGGATGTCAGCTAGGGCTCCGCTGGGCAGTCCCAGAAGGAACACCGGGATGGTGGCGGCCGTCTGAACCAGGGCCACCCAGACGGGTTCGCTGGTCAGGGAGGTCATCAGCCAGGCAGCGGCCACGTCGCTCATCCACATGCAGATGTTGGCCGCCAGCCATGTCACCCACAGCATGCGAAAGACGGGAGTCTTGAGGGGACCGAAGGGTGAAGGGGCTGCGGGGCGGCCAGGCCTCGGGTCGGATGCGGCTTGCACGGCAGCCGGGGATTCGTCGGATGGGCGGGCGGTCATGGGTTGACGCTGGCAACGCCGGAGGCGATGTCGGGCCCCAGTGTAGTCCTGCCCCCTTGGGCTCAGGCGCTCAGTGTCTCCAGCCGCATCAGGGCTGCCATCAACTCGTCTTCAAGCTGGGTGGCCCTTTGGCTCAAAAGGGCAGCCTGCTTTGGGTCGGAGGCAAAGATCGCCCCCTCGCCCAGAATCTGATCGAGCGACTTTTGTTCGGTCTCCAGGGCCTCGATAAGGGCCGGCAGTTCGTCAAGTTCGCGCTGCTCTTTGTAACTGAGCTTGCGCCGAAATTTTGCAGCCGTCTGGGTCGCCGACGGCCGGGAGGGTACTGGCTCTGCCGCGGGTGGCGCTGACGCCCGGTCCTCCTGGGGACGGGTGGCCTTGGTGGCCTCTGCACTGCGGCTGCGCGCCGACTGGACCAGCCAGTCGCTTACTCCCCCGACGTACTCGCGCCATTGCCCCGGGCTTTCTGCCGTGGATTCGCAAACCAGCACGCTGGTGGCGACGCTGTCCAAAAAGCGCCGGTCGTGGCTGACGAGCAAGACGGTTCCTTCAAAGCTTTGCAGCAATTCCTCGAGCAACTCCAGCGTTTCGATATCCAGGTCGTTGGTTGGCTCATCGAGCACCAGAACATTGGCGGGCTGCGCAAACAGTCGCGCAAGCAGCAGACGATTGCGTTCACCGCCTGACAAGGTTCTAACGGGCGCCAGCGCGCGCGCTGGCGCAAAAAGAAAGTCGCCCAGATAGCTGCGCACATGCTTGCGCTGGCCGTTGATTTCGACCCACTCGCTGCCCGGGCTGATGAAGTCCTCTAGCGTGGCATCGAGGTCTATCGATTGACGCATCTGATCGAAATATGCGATCTCCAGCCGGGTGCCCAATCGAATCCGTCCTGGCGGCGTGGTGGCGTCGGGTTCGAGCAAACCCAGAATCAGCTTCAGAAGGGTACTCTTGCCGGCCCCATTCGGACCGACCAGTCCAATTTTGTCGCCACGCATCACGGTCAGGTCCAGTCCTTCGACGATGCTTCTGCGGCCCGCTGGTCCATCAAAGCCCTTGCTAACGTGGCTCAGTTCGGCGACCAGCTTGCCGCTCTTGTCGGCCGTGCCGATCTCCATGGCCACACGCCCTGGGTTGGACCGCCTGGCAGCCCGTTGTGCGCGCAACTCATGCAGTCGATGGATGCGTGCGACCGCCCGCGTACGTCTTGCCTCGACCCCCTTGCGGATCCAGGCCTCCTCCTGAAGCAGCAAACGATCGGCTTTGGCCTCGATGACCGACGCCTGCTCAAGCTGCTCGCGCTTGAGGGCCTCGTACTGCGAGAAATTACCTGGATATCGGCGCAATATGCCTCGATCGAGCTCTACGATGCTGGTGGCCACACGGTCAAGGAACATCCGGTCGTGCGTGATCACCACCGCGCTTCCCTTGAAGCCCGTCAGCAGCTCTTCCAGCCAGGCGATGGCGTCGAGATCCAGGTGGTTGGTCGGTTCGTCGAGAAGCAGGACATCAGGCCTGGCGACCAGCGCCTGCGCCAGGGAGACGCGCTTTAGAGCACCACCCGAGAGCGAGCTGATGGTGAGGTCGGCCTGCAGATTCAGCCGCTGCAGAGTCTCGCGCACCCGTTGTTCCCAGTTCCAGCCGTCGGCCGCTTCGATGCGTGACTGCAGCTCGCCCAGGTCAACGCTGGGCCCCGCTTCACGGTATTGGTCGATCCATTGCTGGATCTGGAGAACGCCGCTGCTGACCGCCTGGAAGACCGTCTCGTGAGCAGGCCACTGAGTTTCCTGTGCCACGTAGGCAATGCGCACCCCCTGTTGAAACTGCAGCAGGCCATCGTCGGGCTTCTCGAGACCGGCCAATATCTTCATCAGCGATGACTTGCCGCTGCCGTTGCGACCGATCAGGCCGACCCGCTCGTGCGCTTCGATGGAAAAGTGAGCGCCATCCAGCAGGGGCTCATGACCAAAAGCCAAATGCGCAGCGACGAGGGTGATCAGAGCCATAGAGGGTTCGGAGAAGGCAAAAGCCATTATGGTCGGTGCTGCGGCCGCGTTAGGTACTCATGCCCTGTGTGAGCCGCCCCCTGTTGCTGCGGCTGCGCCGACTTGGCTCGCGGGTCCCATCTGGCCCTGTGACGTCGCCTGGTCGGGCGGTTGTCCTGGGTCGGCATAAGGGTCCTGGCACCGGCCGATGAGGAGGGTTTTGAACCAAGCCCACAGACCGGGGCTTGTGGTTCTCGAAAAACGTGCTATAGTCTATGGCTCTGCTGAAAACGCAGCCTCCTTTTCGGAGGTCTGTTTGCCAAGTGGCAGAGGCTGCGCAATCCAAATAGCTTGTGTGTGCGGCACGGATCAAAGCCCTCGATTCTTTTGCGAATCGCATGTTGACAGGGCAAAAAAATCCGGTATATAATGGCAGGCTTCGCTGATCGTGGCGGGGTCAAAAAGCAAAGGCAGCTCTTGGCAGTCCAAGAGGTGTCGGAGCAAATCAGGTTCCTTAACAAGTTACAGCCGATAAGTATGGGCGTTTGAAGGCGACTGCCAGGTCTGCTGCGCAAGCGGCGGACCAGGTCTCAGATGACCTTAAACGCTCATAGAAATAGAAGTGAAGTTCACTTCAA
>CAYPSU010000132.1:0-664 GCA_964413475.1 uncultured Polaromonas sp.
CCATCGACCTGATTGATGAGGCGGCGGCTAAGATCAAAATCGAAATCGACTCCAAGCCGGAGGGGATGGACAAACTGGACCGTCGCTTGATTCAGCTTCAAATCGAGCGTGAAGCGGTGCGTCGTGAGAAGGATGAAGCCTCGCAAAAGCGTTTTTCCCTTATCGAGGAGGAAATCGCCAAGCTGCAAAAAGAAATAGCCGATCTGGAAGAGGTTTGGCGTGCCGAGAAGGCCCAGGCCTTGGGCTCCAAGGATGTGATGGAAGAGATTGACCGCATCCGCCATCAGATTGAGGAGTACACCCGCAAGGGGGACTTCAACAAGGTGGCCGAACTTCAGTACGGCAAGTTGCCCGAACTGGAAAAGCGTCTGAAGCAGGCGCAGGCCAGTGAGCAGGTCAGGACGGGTGCGCCCAAGTTGCTGCGCACCCAGGTGGGCGCAGAGGAAATTGCCGAGGTGGTGGCGCGCGCCACCGGCATACCGGTCTCCAAACTGATGCAGGGTGAGCGTGACAAGCTGCTGCAGATGGAAGACAAGTTACACCAGCGGGTGGTCGGCCAGGACGAAGCCATTTCTGCGGTGGCCCATGCCATCCGGCGCTCGCGCTCGGGTCTGTCTGACCCCAACCGGCCCACCGGTTCCTTCTTGTTCCTGGGCCCCACGGG
>CAYPSU010000132.1:783-6796 GCA_964413475.1 uncultured Polaromonas sp.
GCTGTGCATGGCGCTGGCAGGTTTCCTGTTTGACAGCGAAGACCACCTGGTGCGGATCGACATGAGCGAATTCATGGAAAAGCATTCGGTGGCGCGGCTCATCGGCGCCCCTCCGGGCTATGTGGGCTACGAAGAGGGGGGTTATCTCACCGAGGCGGTGCGTCGCAAGCCCTACAGCGTGCTGCTGCTCGACGAGGTGGAAAAAGCGCATCCCGATGTCTTCAACGTCCTGTTGCAGGTGCTCGACGACGGCCGCCTGACCGATGGCCAGGGCCGCACGGTCGACTTCAAGAACACGGTTATCGTGATGACCTCCAATATCGGTTCGCACCTGATTCAGTCCATGGTGGGACGACCGACCGAGGACATCAAGGAGGCGGTGGTCGATGAACTCAAGAACCACTTCCGGCCCGAGTTTCTCAATCGTATCGATGAGACGGTGGTTTTCCATGCGCTGGACGCCGGCAATATCGAGGCCATTGCCCGGATTCAGCTGCAGGTGCTGATCAAGCGGCTGGAAAAAATCGACCTGTCCCTGCAGGTTTCCGAGCCAGCCATCCAGGAGCTGGCCAAGGTCGGATTCGATCCGGTTTTTGGGGCTAGGCCGCTCAAGCGGGCGATTCAGCAGCGCATCGAGAACCCGCTGTCCAAGCTGTTGCTCGAGGGACGTTTCGCGCCCAAGAGCACGATCTCGGTCGGGGTTGACCCGATTCGCCAGCCTGGGGTTTTTGGCTTTACCGAGCGGACGACCGCTTCTTGATTGCCGTGGGGGCGTGGCTCCCACAGGCTGTGTGCAGGCCGCTTGGTGCAGCAGTGGGAATGCCGCCCTCGGCGCCGATGATGTCTCGCCGGTGGCTCTTCCTGGCCGGATTCCGGCGCGATGCCGTTAACATGGCGGTATGAGCGCCTCCAGCATCAGCGCCGTCCCCAATTTGCCCTTGCGGCAGGACCTGACCCTGATCGGTCTCGTCGGGGTGGCGCACATGGTCAGCCACTTCAGCCAGCTGTTGCTGCCGCCGCTGTTCCCCTGGCTCAAGGATCACTTTCAAGTCAGCTATGCCCAACTGGGTTTTGTGTTGACCGTCTTCTTTGTGGTGTCCTGCGCGGTGCAGGCGGCGTCGGGTTTTCTGGTGGATCGGTTTGGTCCGCGGCCTGTGCTTTATGCGGGCATGGCTGCGATTTCGCTGGCCTGTTTTGGTTATGCCATCAGTACCCAGTACTGGATGCTGATCTTCTTTGCAGGCTTGGCCGGTGTGGGTAACGGCGTCTTCCATCCGGTTGACTACACGCTGCTCAACCGGCGGGTCAGTCCGCAGCGGCTCGGTCATGCCTACAGCGCCCATGGCATCACCGGAACTCTGGGCTGGGCGATCGCGCCGGGGCTGATGACCGGCGTGGCGTTGGCGCATTCATGGCAGGCCGCTCTGGCCGTGGCCGGTTTAGTGGCGGTGGCGGTCCTGGGGCTGTTGCTGATCAATCACCGGCGTCTGTACCTGGAGGTTCAAGCAGTGCGCCAGGAAAGTGGCGGCGGCGATTTTGACTTTCTGAAATTGCCTGCGGTGTGGATGTGTTTCACTTTCTTCTTTCTGTTTGCCTCTGTCCTCGGGGTGGTACAGGCCTTCGCGCCTGAGGCCAGTCGGCAACTTCACGACATTCCGCTGGCCAGCGTGGCCTTGTGTCTGACGGTCTACATGATCGGCAGTGCCAGCGGTATGGTGGTCGGTGGCTTTCTGGTGCGGGACCCCAGCCGTTGCGACAAGGTGGTGGCCGCGACCTTCACCGTTGCTGCTGGCCTGGCGCTGGTATTGGCCTTCAGTCCTTTGCCCGCCTGGATGGTGCCCGTGCTCTTCGCGCTGATGGGCCTGACCTCGGGTACCGCGGGGCCCTCGCGGGATTTGCTGGTCAAGCAGTCGACCCCGGCCAATGCGTCCGGACGGGTCTATGGGGTGGTCTACGGCGGCTTGGATGTGGGCCAGGCGATCACGCCCTTGATTTTCGGCTTGCTCATGGATCACGGCCAGTTTCGTGGCGTTCTCATCGGCCTGGCGATGGTGCAGTGCACACTCATTTTCAGCGCTTTCCGGCTGCGCTCGGTGCGTCGCCTCTGAGCTTTGGTCCCTCCTTCGGCGGGAGGGCACAATCCGGGTATGAGTTCACTGATTGCGGGGCACCTTCTTGTCGATTGCCTGATTGCCCAGGGCGTTACCCACTGCTTCGGCGTACCCGGAGAGAGTTATCTGGCCGTCCTCGACGGCTTGCACGAGCGGCGTGATCGCATCCGCTTTATCACCTGTCGTCAGGAGGGCGGCGCAGCCTTCATGGCCGAGGCGCATGGCAAGCTCACCGGCCGACCCGGCGTCTGCATGGTCACGCGTGGGCCAGGCGCCACCAATGCGTCGATTGCGGTACACACCGCCTTCCAGGACTCCACGCCCATGGTCCTGCTGGTGGGCGATGTGGCCAGCGATTGTCGCGACCGAGAGGCCTTTCAGGAACTCGACTACAGCAGTTTTTTTGGACCCAGTACCAAGGGCATGGCCAAGCGGGTTGAGCGCATCGACGATGCCGACCGCCTGCCGGAATACATAGCCCGGGCCTTTGCCACCGCCCTGAATGGGCGACCCGGTCCGGTGGTGCTGGTGCTGCCCGAGGACATGCTCATGAAGTCCACCGACGCGCAGCCCATGGCCTGCGTGCAGGCGGTGCAGGCCTGGAGCGATCCGGGCAGTCTGCGCACGCTGCGCACCCTCCTGCTGGAGAGCCAGCGACCTTTGGTGATTGCCGGCGGCAGTGGCTGGACGCCGCAGGCCGCGCAGGCACTGGAGCGCTTTGCCGAAAATTGGCAATTGCCGGTGGCCAATGCCTTTCGGTTTCAGGATACGTTTGACAACCATCATCGGCTCTACGCTGGGGATGTGGGCATTGGCATCAATTCGAAACTGGCAGAGCGGGTGCGGCAGAGCGACTTGTTATTGGTGATCGGCCCGCGTCTGGGCGAGATGACCACCGGGAGCTACACGCTCCTCAAGCCGCCCAAGCTGGCCCAAAAGCTGGTGCACATTCACGCGGGTGCGGAAGAGCTCAACCGCGTCTACCAGGCGGATCTGGCGATCCAGGCCACCATGAATGCGGCGGCGCGATCGCTGGAGGTTCTGACCGCGCCTGTCAGCGTGGCCTGGGAGGCCTGGGCGCATCAGGCCAATGCCGACTACCTAGCCAACCTGCAAGCGCCACCCGCGGGCACCTGGCCTGGGGAGATTGACATGCCTGCAATCGTGGCGCTGCTGCAAAAGCATTTGCCCGCCGACGCTGTGCTGACCAACGGTGCCGGCAATTTCGCCAGCTGGGTGCATCGCTTCTTCAAGCATCACGGTCTGGCCAAGGGCCACAAGACGCAACTGGCCCCCACGGTCGGTGCCATGGGCTACGGCGTGCCTGCCGGCATTGCGGCCTCGATCACCACCGGCCGCCTGGCTCTGACCATGGCGGGCGACGGCGATTTTCTGATGAACGGTCAGGAGCTGGCCACGGCCGTGCAGCACGGCGCGAAAAGCATCATCGTGCTGCTCAACAACGGCATGTACGGCACCATCCGGATGCATCAGGAACGTGAGTTCCCGCAGCACCCCAGCGGGTCTGAGCTGCAAAACCCTGATTTTGTGGCGTTGGCCAGAGCCTATGGTTACGAAGCGCAGCGCATCACTCGCACCGCTGAGTTTGAGCCGGCTTTGATTGCGGCCATCGCTCGAACGCAAGGCACTTTGATAGAGGTCATGCTCAGTCCAGAGGTCATCACGACCCGTGGCACGCTCTCGGCCATCACTGAGCAGGCGCTGGCGTCGCAAAATCGCTGACCTTCGGCGCCATACGATCGCGCCGAGGCGGCGCTCCCACCGGCTGGTTGTGGGCCCTGTCAGAGAAGGGTGGGAGCCGCGCCCTCGCGGCGATAGAGCATGAAAAAAGGCCGGTGTCACCACCGGCCTTTTGCAGAGAACGCAGTCCGTCCGATTACTTGACGTGCTTGCCGATCAGGCCAGCCATCTCGAACATCGAGACCTGAGCTTTGCCGAACACAGCCTTGAGCTTGTCATCAGCGTTGACCATGCGCTTGTTGGCCTTGTCTTGCAGGCCTTTGGCTTTGATGTAAGTCCACAGCTTGCTGACGATCTCGGTGCGCGGCAGAGGCTTGTCACCCACCACGGCGGCCAGAGCGGCGCTGGGGGCCAGCGGCTTCATAAATGCTGCATTGGGGGTGCGCTTCTTGGCGGGGGCCTTTTTGGCTGCGGGCTTCTTGGCTGCAGGCTTCTTGGCAGCGGCCTTTTTCGCCGGGGCTTTTTTGGCTGCAGGCTTCTTGGCCGGAGCCTTTTTAGCGGCGGGCTTCTTGGCTGCGGCCTTCTTGGCCGGGGCCTTCTTAGCGGCGGCCTTCTTGGCCGGGGCTTTCTTAGCCGTAGCTTTCTTCGCAGTTGCCATGATCAGTTTTTCCTTCTAGAAGTTGAGAAATCACCTCTGAAGAGCGCGCGCTCTCTCGAGGCACTGCGGATGCTACTGGAGAAAATCGAGTTTTCATAGGGAAAAGCGGGTTTTTTCCAGTCTTTTTGTTGCGGATTTACCCCGGAAAAGCCGTTTTTTCCCTGTGAGGCAGGCTTGCAGCAGCTTCGGGTGAGTCCACCCTAGAGCCTTGGGGGCGCTCAGAGGAGGCTCAGAACAGGCTCAGAGGAGGCTCAGTCCTGAGGCTTGGGGCACTCGCCTATGGCAGGCGGACCCCTGGCGTTTACAGGGAGGACACACCCTTCCAGAGCATGTAGGCGGCCAGCAGGTAGAGCACCAGCGCGAAGATGCGCTTGAGTTTTTTGACGGGCAATTGATGTGCGATCCGTGCCCCCACCGGCGCCATGAAGACGCTGCAGGCCGCGATGATGCCCAGGGCTGGGAGCCATATGAATCCGAAGGACCCCTGCGGCAGACCCTGCGCCGTCATTCCGGCGTAGACGTAGCCGGCGGCATTGGCCGCAGCAATCGGAAAGCCCAGGGCCGCTGAGGTGGCTACCGCGTTGTGCATCGCCACATTGCACCAGGCCATGAAGGGCACGCTGATGAAGCCGCCGCCAGCGCCCACCAGCCCTGAGGTCAGCCCGATGATGCCGCCGGCGAGCCATTGGCCTGCTTCACCGGGCATCTGCCGGCTGCCCTTGGGCTTGCGGTCCAGGAACATTTGCGTGGCCGAGAAGCCAACGAACAGTCCGAAGAAGATGGCCAGGTAATGGCCCTTGAGCAGGCTGAACAGCCCGACGCTGCTGATCAGGCTGCCCACCAGAATGCCGGGCGCCAGACCTCGCACCAGATCCCAGCGCACCGCCCCGCGCTGATGATGGGCGCGAACGCTGGAGATGGAGGTGAAGACGATGGTGGCCATAGAGGTGGCGATGGCCATCTTCACCGCCATGTCGGCGTTGACGCCACGCGTGCTCATGATCAGGGTCAGAAAAGGCACCATGACCATGCCGCCTCCGATGCCCAGCAGGCCGGCCAGAAAGCCGGACATCACGCCCAGACCGATGAGTTCGAGAACCAGAATCAGATCAAGTGTCATGGGGTTCGAGCGCCTTCTCCGGCGTCATGCATGGGTTGGTGTGAGCGCCGCCTGCGGCGCGGTGTGGGTCGCTGTGTAGAGCTGCTGCCGAACCGAGGGCCAATGGCCGCGAGGGCGCGGCGCCCACGCTCGGGATGCGCCGCTGCTGGGGTGCGACTTTCGCCGGGGTGGGGCAAGCGGGCGCTGCAAAGGCGTTGGGATGAGGCAGTGCCGGCCTTGGCGAGATTTGTCGACTTTTGCGCGGCTCGGCGCTCGAACCCACCCATGGGTGGAGGCCTCAGGACCGAGATAAGGTGTCTGCGGTGACCACCGGGCCGTCATCCTGAACCGGAGTTCAGGTGGGCGAGGGCAGACTGGCGTTGGGTTCGTCTGACGCGAGACGATCACGCTCACCAGCCGATGTACCAAGCCCGAGCTCAAAGA
>CAYPSU010000133.1:0-6640 GCA_964413475.1 uncultured Polaromonas sp.
CGCATCGCTGCGCGTATTCTTGAGCATGGCCAGGTAGTGCAGCGGAATGTCCGGGCGGCTCCAGGCGTCAGGCGCGGGCGAGAGGTCGTCGGTGTTGGTTTCGCCGGGCACCTTGAATACCGTCACCGTGATGGTCTTGGGCACTTCCGGCCGCGTGGTGAACCACTGCGCATCGGCCCAGCTCTGCATCACTTCCTGGGCCTTGGCATTGCCAGCCTTGCACTTCTCGGCCACATCGTGGAAGGCATCAAACATGAGCAGGGTTTTCTTCAAGCCCTCAGCAGCTACGACCGCCACCTCGGCGTCATCGAGCAGGTCGATCAAGGGCTTGACGTTGTAGCCGCCCACCATGGTGCCCAGCAGCTCAGTGGCCTTGACCTTGGAGACCAGCGCCACTGCAATGTCGCCATGCGCCACCGCAGCCAGAAAGCTGGCCTTGACCTTGGCCGCATCGTCCACCCCAGGCGGAACGCGGGTGGACAGCAGCTCGACCAGAAAGGCTTCCTCGCCCTTGGGCGGATTCTTGAGCAGCTCGATCACCTCGGCCACCTGCTTGGCCGACAAAGGCAGAGGGGGGATGCCCAGGGCAGCGCGCTCTGCCACATGCGCGCGGTAGGTCTGCAAAAAATCGCTCATGGTTTTTCTCCTCAAAAAATCCTGTCTCTCAATCATGACTCATTCGAACCAGCCCTGCGCGGCCTGCGGTAATCGACCACCGGTCCGGCGACCCCGCTCGAGCAATTGCCAGTAGTAGCGATAGCTGGCCCGGTCGTGCAGCCGGCCCTCAAAGCTGATCGGCGCCCACTGGGCCTGCTGAGCGGCCGTCAGCAGATCGCTGGCGGTTTGCAACTCAGCCGCATCGGGCGCAAAAGCAGCCAGGATGGGCCGGATCTGGTTGGGATGGATGCTCCACATGCGGGTGTAGCCCAACTCCCGCGCGGCCCGCTCGGCCGCCTGTTGCAAGGCCTTGGCATCGGTAAACTCCGTCACCACACAATGCGAGGGCACCTTGCCGCTGGCGTGACAGGCAGCGGCGATCTCAAGCTTGGCGCGTATCACCAAAGGGTGACTGAATTGCCCGCTGGCCGTCATGGCCTGCGCGCCGATGGCCCCGTTGTGGCTGGAGACAAAGTCCATCAGTCCAAAGCTGATCGACTGCACCCGCGGATGCGCAGCAATCTCGAAGGCCGCATGCACTGCCCGCGACGACTCCAGCAAGACATGAATTGGCAAAGCCGCTGCATCAGGCCCCAAGGCCCGCAGGGCACGGTCGACCTGTTGCACGTCGGAGAGCGACTCCACCTTGGGGATCATGAGATGGCTCAGGCGCTGGGCAGCACCGCCGGCAATGATGCGCAAGTCCTCTGCAAAACTGGCATGGTCGATCGGGTGGATACGCGCGGCCACACGGGCCTCGGGCTCGGCACCGAGCACCAGCTCGGCAACCAAGGTGGCGTGCTCGACCTCGCCACCCACCGGCGCACCATCTTCGCAGTCGAGCGTGACGTCCAGCACGCAAGCCCCAAACTCCTGACGCAGCTGCGCCTGCAGCTGCAGGCTTTTTCGCATCCGATCGGGCACGCCACTGTAATGGTCGCACACCGGCAACACGCCGTTGGCCGCTTGCGCATCCAGCAGGACCTCGCGCGGGTGGATCATGCCAGCAGACCTGCTCGCAAGAGGCACTGGCTCGATCAGAGCAGGTGCGCCACGCCGGCCTGCTCGTCCTGCAACTCCTTGAGCGTCTTGTTGATGCAGGCCTGACTGAAGGCATCGATCGGCAGACCTTCGATCACCGTGTACTCGCCGCCCGAGCAGGTCACCGGGAAGCCGAACATCACCTCTTTGGGGATGCCGTACCAACCCTGCGAAGGCACGCCCATGGTGACCCAGGCGCCGTGAGTGCCCAGGGCCCAATCGCGCATGTGGTCGATGGCCGCATTGGCCGCCGAAGCCGCCGACGACAGACCACGCGCCTCGATGATGGCCGCGCCGCGCTTGCCCACTGTGGGCAGAAAGACAGTTTCGTTCCAGACCTGGTCGTTGATCATGTCCTTGACCGACTGGCCGCCAATGGTGGCAAAACGGTAGTCGGGATACATGGTGGGCGAGTGATTGCCCCAGACGCACAGTTTCTGGATATCGGCCACCGCCTTGCCGGTTTTGGCGGCCACCTGGCTGAGCGCGCGGTTGTGATCCAGCCGCAGCATCGCGGTGAAGTTCTTGGCGGGCAAATCCGGGGCCGACTTCATCGCGATGTAGGCGTTGGTGTTGGCGGGATTGCCAACCACCAGCACCTTGACATTGCGCGAGGCCGAAGCATTGAGCGCCTTGCCCTGGGCGGTGAAGATTTGGGCGTTGGCCGCCAGCAGATCGGCCCGCTCCATGCCGGGGCCACGCGGACGGGCACCGACCAACAAGGCGTAGTCGGTGTCCTTAAAGGCCTGCGTGGCATCGCCGTAAGCATGCATGCCCGCCAGCAGTGGGAAAGCGCAGTCCTCAAGCTCCATCATCACGCCCTTGAGGGCTTTTTGGGCTTTCTCATCCGGGATCTCCAGCAGCTGCAGGATGACCGGCTGATCTTTGCCCAGCATTTCGCCGGAGGCAATGCGAAACAGCAGGGCATAACCAATCTGGCCAGCAGCACCGGTGACAGCAACACGGACGGGTTTTTTCATGGGGAGCTCCAAAACAGGAAAGAAAAATTCGAGGATGTAGGGTGCCGCGGCACGAGGCCACGGGCAAAGGCATCTCCGGCAGGAGCGCCATCGCAGCGCGACGGATTCTATGCGGGAAAACCCAGGCAGGTCAATTTGTCTTATGTCTTATATAAGAGATATGATTTCGACTGTTTTTTGACATCCTCTTCGGCCCGCCCCGCACCCGTCCCATGACCGCAGCCTCCTCTAACGCAGACAGCGCAGCGCCCGTCGACGAAGCCTCGGCGGCCCCGGCCTTCAGCCCGCTGTATCAGCAGATCAAGGCCCTCATCCTGCAAAGCCTGCAGGCAGGGCAGTGGAAACCCGGCGACCTGATCCCCAGCGAGATGGAGTTGGCCGGGCGCTACAGGGTCAGCCAGGGCACGGTCCGCAAGGCCATCGACGAGCTGGCCGCAGAAAACTTGGTGGTGCGGCGCCAGGGTCGCGGCACCTTCGTGGCCACCCATGCCGAGCAGCAGGTGCAGTACCGCTTTCTTCGCCTGCTACCCGATCAAGGCAATGCCGCCAGCGAGGGCCCGGCGCAGCGCAGCATCATCGATTGCAGGCGCCAGCGTGCGCCGGCCGATGTGGCGCGCACCCTGGCTTTGCGAACCGGCGACTCGGTACTCCAGGTGCGGCGCGTGCTGTCTTTTCGGGGTATCCCCACCATCCTGGAAGAACTCTGGCTGCCGGGCCATGCCTTCAAGGGCCTGACCGCCGAGCGACTGTCCAGCCACCAGGGGGCCATGTATGCCCTGTTCGAGACAGAGTTTGGCGTGCGCATGGTGCGCGCAGACGAAAAGCTGCGCGCGGTCGCCGCTGATGCCTCATCGGCCGAACGGCTGGGGGTGCCGGTGGGCTCACCGCTGCTGAGCGTCGAGCGAGTGGCCTACACCTACCAGGATGCGCCCATGGAGCTCAGGCGCGGCCTCTATCGCACCGACAGCCACCATTACCGCAACAGCCTGAGCTGAGGACATCTGCGCACCATGGCCAGCAAATCCCCCTCGACTCGCAGCAAAGACGGCTTCAAGGGCAACAAGTCCTACCTGCCCACCAAAACCTGTCAGTGCTGCGGCCGGCCCATGACCTGGCGCAAGCGTTGGGCCAGCACCTGGGAAGAGGTGCGTTACTGCAGCGAGGCTTGCCGCCGCACGGGTGCGCCAACCCCATGAAGGTGCGCCACCTGATCTTGCTGCTGGGCGATCAGCTCGACGCCCGATCGGCCGCGCTTGAACAGGCCGACCCTGAGCGCGATGTGGTGGTGATGATCGAGGCTCGGGAGGAATCCACTCATGTGCCTTCGCACCCCATGCGAATCGCGCTCTTTCTCTCGGCCATGCGGCACTTTGCCGAGGAATTGCGCAGCCGGGGCCTGACCGTGCACTACCGGCGCCTGGATGAACAGGAAGATGACAGCCTGGGACAAGGTCTGAGCGCCGCCATCGGGACTTTCAAACCGGTCGGCGTGGTCGGCATAGAGCCAGGGGACGAGCGGGTGCGCCAGCAGATCGAGGCAGCCCTGCCAAAAGGTCTGCCGCTCCAGTGGTGCGAGGACACGCACTTCTTGTGCAGCCGGCAAGCGTTTGCGAAATGGGCCGGCCGGTCCAAACAGCTTCGCATGGAATTTTTCTACCGCCAGATGCGCAGGGACCACAAGGTGCTGATGGACGGCGATGAGCCGGCGGGCGGCCAGTGGAATTTTGACGCCGACAACCGCAGCGGTTTCGGCAAATCCGGGCCAGGGGTCATACCGCCGGCGCCCGCCTTCAAGCCCGATGCCCTGACGCAGGACGTGCTGGCCCTGGTGGCCAAGCGGTTCGCAGACCATCCGGGGCGTCTGGCCGATTTTCGGTGGCCGGTCACTCGGAGCCAGGCCCTCGAAGCGCTCGATGATTTCATAGCGCACAGATTGCCGAACTTTGGCAAGTACCAGGACGCCATGTGGACCGGCATGAACTTTGGCTGGCACTCGCTTATTTCAAGCTCGCTCAATCTGAAATTGCTCCATCCGCTGGAGGTGGTGCGAGCGGCCGAGCGCGCGTGGCGCGACCGAGGGCTCGATCTGGCCAGCGTCGAGGGCTTCATCCGGCAAGTGCTGGGCTGGCGCGAATTCATGCGTGGGGTGTACCACCTGGACATGCCCGGGCTGAAAAGTGCCAATCACTTCGGGCACCGCCTGCCCTTGCCAACTTGGTACTGGACCGGTCAGACCCGGATGAACTGCATGGCGCAATGCATCGGGCAAACGCTTGAGCAGGGCTACGCACACCATATTCAGCGCCTTATGGTGACCGGCATGTTCGGCGTGTTGGCCCAAATCGAGCCGGGCCAGTTGTGCGACTGGTATCTTTCGATGTACGTGGATGCGGTCGAATGGGTGGAACTGCCCAACACCGCCGGTATGGCCCTGTTTGCCACCGGGCCGCGGTTTACCAGCAAGCCCTACGTGGCCAGCGGTGCTTACGTCCACCGCATGAGCAACTACTGCCAAGCCTGCCCTTACGAGCCACAGCGTCGCACTGGCGACAAGGCCTGCCCGCTGACGGTCCTGTACTGGCATTTCCTCAAGACCCACGAGGCCGAGCTAGGGGCAAACCCGCGTACCAGCCTGATGGTCAAGAACCTGCAGCGCATCGAAGCCGGGGAAATGGCCGAGATCGAGGCAAAGGCGCAAGCCATGCTGGCCGATCTGGATGATCTGTAACCGTGGTGTCAGCTTGCCCCTCCCTACTAGCCTCGGTCAATCCGGTAAACCCGTTGACGCGAGCCGAGCCGCAAACCCTGCGGGACTCTTCGGTCATAAAACGCCCCGGACGGTCTTGCTGCGTTGCAATAGAATTTCACGCACCTCTTCCGAAAACCGTCTGTAAACGTTTCCATCAGAAAGTTCACGCATGTCCGAATCCGTGACCAGCGCCCGCAAACGTCCCGAGTTCCGCAACATCAATGCCCTGAGCGACCTACCGAGCTACCGCCTGCCGGCAGCCGGCTGGGTGTCCATCCTGCACCGCATCAGCGGCGTGCTGATGTTCTTGCTCATGCCCTTCATCATCTGGATGTTTGACACCTCCATTTCCTCAGAAATCTCCTTCGAGCGCTTCACCGGCGCCTTTTCTGCCGGCATGTTGGGGTTGCCGGGCTTTATCTGGAAAGTGCTGGCCCTGGCGCTGATCTGGGCCTATCTGCACCACTTCTGTGCCGGCGTGCGCCATCTGCGCATGGACATCAGCCACGGCGCAGTCGACAAGCAATCGGGCGCCAACTCCGCGCGGGTGGTGCTGGTCGTCAGTCTGGCCCTGACCGCAGCGCTGGGAGCCAAGCTGTTCGGCCTGTACTGATTTACTGAAGGAGCAAAAGCAATATGGCAGTCAACTACGGCTCCAAACGCATCGTGGTCGGTGCACATTACGGCACCCGCGACTGGCTGGCCCAGCGCGTGACCGCGGTTCTCATGGCCCTTTTCACAGTGGTCTTACTGGCGCAGGTGCTGCTCTCTTCAGGGCCGATCAGCTACGACACCTGGTCAGGCATCTTCGCCCCGCAAGCGATGAAGACACTGACCTTCGCCGTCATCATTGCGCTGCTCTATCACGTTTGGGTGGGCATGCGCGATGTGTTCATGGACTACATCAAGCCGGTGGGCATCCGCCTGGCCCTGCAAGTCTTTACCATCGTCTGGCTGGTGGCCAATGCGGGCTGGGCGATCCAAGTGCTCTGGAGATTCTGAATGACTGCAAGCTCCAAACTTCCCAAGCGCCGCTTTGATGTGGTGATCGTCGGCGCCGGCGGCTCAGGCATGCGCGCCTCGCTGCAGCTGGCTCGCGCTGGCCTGAATGTGGCTGTGCTCTCCAAGGTCTTCCCCACCCGATCGCACACGGTCGCCGCCCAAGGCGGCATCGGCGCCTCGCTGGGCAATATGAGCGAGGACAACTGGCACT
>CAYPSU010000134.1:0-6594 GCA_964413475.1 uncultured Polaromonas sp.
GCTCCGATGCCATTGGCCTTCTGGAAGATCGGGAAGGCGCGGCGGCCTGCATCAAAGACCGGGGCGCCCATCTTCTTGCCGGTCAGGTCAGCCGGCGTCTTGATGCCGGTCTTCTTGAGGGCCATCACCGAGGCTGGCGTGTTGTTGTAGACCACCATCACCGCCACCGGCTTGTTGGGCGCATCGGGGTTGTTGGCATGAAATTCCATCAGGGCAGCCAGATCGGCAAAGCCCATGTCATAGGTGCCCGAGGCCACCCGTGTGACGGCTGCGCCCGATCCGTTACCCGCATCCACCGTGACGTCAAGCTTGGCTTCTTTGAAATAGCCCTTGGCCACGGGCAGGAGGAACAGGGCCGAAGGGCCTTCGAAGCGCCAGTCGAGCTGGAATTTGACAGGCGTGGTTTGCGCCTGGGCCAGCCCGAGTGACAAAAGACCAGACAGTACGAGGGCCGATTGGATGAGCGTGCGTTTTTTCATGGCTGAGGGTCGGATGAGGGTTGAGGAAAGATTAGAGAGGTCAGCAATAAGGGTGCCAGAGCCTGGGCGCGCCGTGCGGACGAAAGCTCATTGTCCCCGCTGTTAGGCTGCTTGAACTTTTTCCTCGCATGCACTGTCTCGGTACATTCCCTAAACCATTTTGGTGCGGCCTTCGGTGGGGTTCTCACCATTTGCGATCACCTCTGCAAAGACCTGAATTAACCGGTTTAGCCTACAAAAAAATGATATGCCAAAGTGTATACACGGCGGAAGGGGTTGCCATATAGGTGGGAACCCTGGTTTGAGGCCCTGTCGCCCCGAGGGCGGCGGCCGCAGGCCGCCGTAGGCCATGGGTTTGGGAACTGTGGGCTCGGGCGATGCTCAGGAGAGCAGGTCGAGCAGGGTGCGGGCGACGACTTGGGTGGCGCGGCGCAAATCCTCGAGCTGTATCCGTTCATCGGCGCGTTTGGCGTGGCTTTCAAGCACCGTGCGCGGGCCTGCGCCATAAATCACGCCGGGGATGCCGCGTTCCACGTACAGCCGCACGTCGGTGTAGAGCGGAGTGCCGATGGCCGCAATGGTCTCGCCGAAGACGGCCTGTCCGTGCTTTTGCAGGGCCTGGACCAGCGGGCGATTGCCCTCCAGCGGCACCATGGCCCTGGCCAGCAGCATGCGCCGGATGTCGACTCGGATCTGGTGGCCGCCGCGCGGGGGCCTGAAGCTGGCTGCGGCCTGTTCGATGGTGCGCCTGAGCGCCGCCTCGACTTGCGCCGGGTCTTCCTCGGGGATCATGCGTCGATCGATCTTGAGCACCACCTTGCCCGGAATCACGTTGGTGTTGGTGCCGCCCTGGATCAGCCCCACATTCAGATAGGGATGGCTGATGCCCTCCACCTGCGAGCGCACCTGGAGATAGTCCGCATTGAGCGCGTAGAGCGCATTGAGGATATGGTTGGCGCCTTGCAGCGCATCGATGCCGCTGTCCGGGATGGCCGCGTGCGACATCTCCCCATGCACGGTCACCTCCAGCTGCAGGCATCCGTTGTGCGCCACCACCACCTGGTAGCTAAAGCCCGCTGCGATCATCAGATCGGGGCGCGTCAATCCTTTGGAGAGCAGCCAGCCGGGCCCGACTTCGCCGCCAAATTCCTCGTCATAGGTGAAGTGCAGTTCCACGCCGCCTTTTAGCGGCAGACCCAGCGATTCCAGGGCACGGGTGGCAAAGGTAAAGGTGGAAAAGTCGCTCTTGCTGACCGCCGTGGCGCGGCCGTACATGGCACCGTTTTCGATCTGGCCGCCGTAGGGATCGTGCACCCAACCTTCGCCGGGTGGAACCACATCGCCATGCGCATTGAGGGCGATCGTCTTGCCGCCTTCGCCGAAGCGCCGGCGGACGATCAGGTTGGTGATGGACTGCAGGCCCGCAGCCCGCACGTCGTCGAGGGGCACTGCGTGTTTTTCGGCGCGGTAGCCAAAGCCCTCGAGCAACTCGGCGGTACGCTCAGCATGCGGGGCGTTGTGGCCCGGTGGGGTGTCCGTGGGCACTTGCACCAGAGCCTGAAGAAAGCGGACCTGCTCGTCAAAGTGGGCGTCGATCCAGGCGTCGAGTTGCCGGTAAGCGGTTTGGGCGTCGGTCATGACAGTTCGCTGCTGAGTTGTTGGAGAACATGGGAGAAGGCATCAATGCACAACTGCATGTCATCGCAGGTGCTCGATTCCAGCGGGTTGTGGCTGATGCCGGCGTTTTCTCCGCGCACGAAGAGCATGGCCTGTGGCATCACCTCATGCAGCTTCATGGCATCGTGCCCCGCCCCACTGGGCAGCCGGAACAGGGGCAGGCCAAGGGCCTGGACCGCATTTTCCCAACGGGTCTGCCAGGCCTGGGCGCTGGGCGCTGCGGCCACACGCATGGTTTCCTCGGCGCTATAGCGCACGCCACGCCGCTCGCAGACCGCCTTGAGCTGAGCCAGCACATCGGCCTCCAGCTTATCGCGCTGGGGGTCGGTCGGCGCTCGCAGATCGAGGCTGAAGCTGCAGCGGCCTGGCACCACATTGATGGAGCCTCCCGGCACCTGCAACTGGCCGATGGTGGCCACGCTATCGCCGTCGCGCGCGGCGCGCTGCTCCATGTAAAGCGCCAGTTCGGCCACCGCGCAGGCCGCATCGCGCCGGCGATCCATCGGGGTGGTACCTGCATGACTGGCCATACCGATGACCTCGCAGAGGTAGCGCACGCTGCCATTGATCGAGGTCACCACGCCCAGGGGGATATCAAGCTCGTTGAGCACCGGCCCCTGTTCGATGTGCACTTCCAGAAAGCCCAGGTAGCGAGCCGGATCGCGCCGAATGTTTGGAATGTCCTCGACGCGCAGGCCGACCTGTGCCATGGCCTGTCGCATGCTGATGCCATCGGTATCCTTCTGGTCCAGCCACTGAGGCTTGAAATCGCCGATCAGTGCCCCCGAGCCCAGAAACGTGGCGCGGTAGCGCTGCCCCTCCTCCTCGGCAAAGGCCACCACTTCGATGCCGAAGGGAAGGCGTTTGCCTTGCCGATGCAGGGCCTGCACGCAGGCCATGGGGACGAAGATCCCCAGTCGACCGTCGTATTTGCCGCCGTTTCGCACCGTATCGAAATGACTGCCGGTCATCAGATACTGGCCACCTTCCATGGCTGGCCGGTAGCGTCCGACCACATTGCCGACCGCGTCGGTTTCGATCTCGTCGAACCCGCAATCCTGCATCCACTGGCCAATCTGTCGAGCGCAGGCCTGGTGCGCCGCGGTCAGGTAGGTGACGGTCAGCTGCCCTTTCTCGGCAAAGCCTGGATCGCTGTGCCGGGCCAGATGTTCCTGCCAGTCCCAGACCTGTTGGCCCTGCGTGGGTTCCAGCGCGAACTTGTCGTTGAGCCGGATCTCCACGATGCGATGGATATTGCGTAAACACTCGGCGAGCTCGAAATCGGGGTGGCCATGCAAGCGACGCTCGAAAGTTTCGATGATCTGCGTTTTGTTCAGTCCGGTGCCGCGCGGCCCGCGTACGGCCAGGATGAAAGGCCAACCAAACTTGGCCTTGTAGTCGGCATTGAGCTGCTGGATCTTGGCAAATTCAGCGGGCGTGCATTCGGTCAGACCCGCCTGGGTTTGCTCGGTTGTGGACTCGGCAGTCAGCGTCTTGCTGACCATGGCTTTGCCGGCCAGTTCCGGGTGGGCGCGGATCAGCGTGAGCTGCGCCTCGCGTCCGGCCTGTGCCAGCACCCGGGTCATGGCGTATTTGAGCTGGGCCAGTGAGCGAAACGGACGCTGCTGCAGAGCCCGTTCGGCAATCCAGGGCGAATGCTCATAAAGGCCATCGAGCAGGCGTGCCGCCTCTTCGTGGCTGGCATTGTTGAGTTGGTCGAGGGTCAGGGCCATGGTCAATTTCGCAGGGTTCGAGGATCTTGTGAGGCTTTACGGAGCTTGGGGCGGCTTGTCAGGATCAGGGGAGTCGAGACATTTCGCAGCAGCGGCGCTCCGTTGCGATGGATGCCGCTGTGGCGGCTGATCGCGGCGAGGGCGCTTGCGCTGCAGGGACATCAGGCGGTCAGGACTCAAGGTCGGTATGGGTGCGCGACCTTCCAGTGTCTGGCAATATCGATCCGCCGGGCCACCCAGACATGGTCGTGCGACTGGATATGGTCCAGAAAGCGCTGTAGTGCAGTGATGCGGCCGGGTCGACCCAGCAGGCGGCAGTGCATGCCGATGCTCATCATCTTGGGCGCGTTGTCCCCTGCGGGATCGCCTTCGGCATACAGTGCATCGAAACTGTCCTTCATGTACTGAAAAAACGGGTCTGCGTGCGAATAGCCTTGCGGTAAAGCAAAGCGCATGTCATTGCAGTCCAGGGTGTAGGGCACGATCAACTGCGGCACCACCGAGCCATCGGTTTTGCGCACCTTCATCCAGAAGGGCAAATCGTCCCCATAGTAGTCGCTGTCGTATTCAAAGCCACCATAGTCGGCCACCAATCGACGGGTGTTGGGGCTGTCGCGGCCGGTGTACCAGCCCAGCGGACGCTCACCGGTCAGCGCGGTGATGCTCTCCATGGCGCGCGCCATGTGTTCCCGCTCGGTGGCTTCGTCCACGTTCTGGTAGTGGATCCATTTGAGACCGTGGCAGGCGATGTCGTAGCCCAGTTCGCCAAAAGCGGCGGTGGCCTCGGGGTGTTTCTCTAGCGCCGCAGCCACCCCGAAAACAGTCAGCGGCAGCTTGCGCTTTTCAAATTCGCGCAGCAGTCGCCACACGCCGGCGCGTGAACCGTATTCGTAAATGCCTTCCATGCTGATGTGCCGCGCCTCGAAGGCGGCCGGGTTGAACATTTCCGACAGGAACTGCTCGCTGGCCTTGTCGCCATGCAGTACACAGTTCTCTGCGCCTTCCTCGTAGTTGAGGACGAATTGAACGGCCACCCGCGCGCCGCCGGGCCAGCGGGCATGGGGCACATGGCGGCCGTAGCCAATCAGATCACGGGGATAGGCGGCGGTGGAGTCGTAGGTGCTCATGGATGTTCTCAGGACAGAGCCACGGTGACATCGTGGGAAGGGCGTTTGCGATCAAAGGTCAGACTGGCCTGCACGTGGTCCAGATGCGCCTGCATCAGACGAACCGCCTGCTCGGTATCGCCGCGAGCCATCGCATCGACCAGGCGTTCGTGCTCGTCGCTTGAATGTTCGGCTTGCGCTCGCGACTGGTACATCAGCGTGATGAGCGCGCAGCGCGAGATCAGGTCTTCCAGAATCTGGGCCAGTACTGTGTTGCCCATCAGTTCGGCCATGCGCACATGAAAATCACCCAGAAGTTCGGTGCGGCCTGGCACATCCTCACTGTTGACGGCTCGCCGTTCCATCGCGATGTGCTCGCGCAGCGCTGCAATCTTCTCAGGTGTGTTGTTCTGCATGAAGGCGCGGGTCATCTCGGTCTCGACCATGCGCCGCACAATGAAGACTTGCTTGGCTTCTTCAGCCGATGGGGCCGCGACAAAGGCCCCGCGTGCCGGCTCCATGCGGATCAGCTTGTTCTGGGACAACTGAAACAGCGCTTGCCGGACGATGGTGCGCGAGACGCCAAAATGGTCGGCCAACTTTTGCTCGGCCAGCTTGGCCCCGGGCAGCAGGCGGTGCTCGACAATGGCCCGGGTCAGGGTCTCGACGATGGCTCGGGTGGAGGACATTTCCTTGTTCATGGAGCGTCTGTGGGGGCCACGGAGGTGCGAGCGGGATGTTAGCCCAACCCTCCAATTGTGTATACACTTCGGTCGACTGTCTTTGGCGGAACCGTTTTCCGGAGATTTTGGATGGGCTTGAGTACGCATGTTCTGGACACGATGCACGGCTGCCCGGCAGCCGGTATGGCGGTGGCGCTCTACACCACGCAGGGCCAAGAGGCGAGGTTGGTCAAGCAATTGGTGCTCAACAGCGATGGACGCAACCCGGATGGGCCGCTGTTTGACAACGCCAGCCTGCGGGTAGGCACCTATCGGCTGGTGTTTGATGTGGCCGCTTATTTCAAGGCGCGCGGGGTGGAACTGCCCGAGCCCACTTTTCTAAATCAGGTGAGTCTCGATTTCGGCGTGGCCGATGCCAAGGCCCATTACCACGTGCCGCTTTTGGTCAGCCCCTGGAGCTATTCGACGTACCGGGGCAGCTAGGTCCGAGAGGGCTCCTGCGCTTAATCAATCGCCTCAGCCGGTTGGCGCAGCAGCATGGCCAGGGCGGTGGCGATGGTCTTGCGCAGCTCGCGGCGGTCGCAGATGAAGTCGATGGCGCCTTTTTCCTGCAGAAACTCGGCGCGCTGAAAGCCCTCAGGTAACTTGACCCGCACAGTCGATTCGATGACGCGCGGGCCGGCAAAGCCGATCAGCGCCTTGGGTTCGGCCACCACAATATCGCCCATGAAGGCAAAGCCGGCGCTCACGCCTCCCATGGTGGGATCGGTGAGTACGCTGACATAGGGCAGACCTTTTTTGGCCAGTCGTGTCAGGGCGGCATTGGTCTTGGCCATCTGCATCAGCGAGAGCAGGCCTTCCTGCATGCGCGCCCCGCCGGTGGCGGTAAAGCAGATGAAGGGGACCTTTTGTTCGA
>CAYPSU010000135.1:0-6594 GCA_964413475.1 uncultured Polaromonas sp.
TGCGGGTGTAGGGGTGGCGTGGCTGACTGAACAGAGTGCGCTTGTCAGCCAGCTCCACCAGCCGACCCAGGTACATCACCCCCACCTGGTCGCTGACATGGCGCACCACCGCCAGGTTGTGCGAGATAAAGAGGTAGGTCAGGCCGCGGCTGCGCTGCAAGTCCTTCATGATGTTGAGGACCTGGGCCTGCACGCTGACGTCCAGCGCCGAAGTGGGCTCGTCGCAAACCAGAAACTCCGGCGCTGTGGCCAAGGCGCGGGCGATCGAGATGCGCTGTCGCTGCCCGCCGGAGAATTGGTGCGGATATTTGCCCATGTCCTGGGCGGAGAGGCCGACTGAGCCGAGCAGTTCGGCCACCCGATCCTTCAGCCCGGCTTCGTCACGGATAAGTCCATGCTCGCGCAGTGGCTCACCAATGATGGCCTGCACCGTCCAGCGCGGGTTGAGGCTGGCATAGGGATCCTGGAAGATCATTTGAATGCGCTGCCGGATGGCCCGCGCGTCGGCCGACCGATAGGCGGCATGGGCGTCTTGTCCGTCGAACTGCATCGAGCCTCGGGTGGGCTGGTACAGCCCCACCAGCAGGCGCGCCACGGTGCTTTTGCCGCAACCCGATTCGCCCACCAGCGCCAGGGTCTGACCGCGCTGGATCTGAAAGCTGACGCCGTCGACCGCCTGCAACAGCTGCCGAGGCTTGCCTTCGAGCACCCGGTTGAGCCAGGGCGCCGATACGTCAAAGGTCATGGCCAGATCCTGGGCCACCACCAGGGGTGATTTTTCGCTCATGCGCTCACCTTCTCATGGAGCCAGCAGGCGGCCTGCGTGGCACCGGCGGGCATGAGTTCGGGCCGGTCGCTGCGGCAGCGATCGCTGACTTGCGGGCACCGGGGGTTGAAGGCGCAGCCACTGGGGATGGCGTTGAGCCGCGGCATGGCCCCTTCGATCTGGTTCAGGTTGGGCCGGTCGCTGGCCATATCGGGAATACAGGCCATCAGGCCGTGGGTGTAAGGGTGGGCGGGCTGCTCGATCACCTGACGGACCGGCCCGATTTCGGCGATTCGGCCGGCGTACATCACCGCCACCCGGTCACAGGTTTCGGCAATCACACCCATGTCATGGGTGATCAGCATCACGGCGGCGCCACGGTCCTTGCAGACCTTCTTGAGCAGGCTGATGATCTGCGCCTGGATGGATACATCCAGCGCGGTGGTCGGCTCGTCGGCCACGATCAGTTGCGGCTCGGCGGCCAGAGCCAACGCAATCACCACCCGCTGACGCATGCCGCCGGAAAACTGATGCGGATAGTGGTCGATGCGCTGCTCGGCGGCGGGGATGCCGGTGTCTTGCAGCAGCGAAATAGCGCGCTGGCGCGCTTGAGCCTTGCTGACCGGCAGGTGGGCTTCGATGGTTTCGGTCAGTTGTCGACCCACGGTGTAGAGCGGGTTGAGCGAGGTCAGCGGATCCTGGAAG
This sequence comes from uncultured Polaromonas sp., assembly GCA_964413475.1. GTDB lineage: Bacteria > Pseudomonadota > Gammaproteobacteria > Burkholderiales > Burkholderiaceae_C > Polaromonas. The sequence goes on from CAYPSU010000135.1 coordinate 1,472, forward strand.
ATGGCGCCAATCTTGCGCCCTCGGATGTGGCGCATTTCATCGGCACTGAGGTGGTCGATGCGCTGACCCTCCAGCAGGATCTGGCCACTGGCCACCCGCCCGGGCGGTTCGAGCAGGCCAATGATGGAAGCGCCGGTTAAGGATTTGCCGGCACCCGACTCGCCCACCACGCCCAGGATTTCGCCCGGCGCGATCTCGAACGAAATGTCGTCGAGCGCCCGGAGTGTGCCTCGGCGGTGCGCAAATTCCACCACCAGGTTTTTGACTTGCAACAGGCTCATCGCAGCCTCGGGTTCAGTGCGTCGCGCAGCCAGTCACCCAGCAGGTTGACCGACAGCGCAATCACGATCAGCATCACACCGGGAAAGACGGTGATCCACCATTCGCCGGAAAACAAATAGTCATTGCCGACCCGGATCAGGGTGCCCAGCGAGGGCGAGGTGGGCGGCACGCCCACGCCCAGAAAGGACAGGGTGGCCTCGGTGATGATGGCGGTGGCCACCTGTATGGTGGCCAGTACCAGAACCGGCCCCAGCACATTGGGCAGCACATGCCGGCCCATGATGCGCATGGGGGCGACGCCGGTGACCCGGGCCGCTTGCACGTATTCTTTGTTGCGCTCGACCAGGGTTGAGCCGCGCACGGTACGGGCGTACTGCACCCAGCCGGTCAGCGAGATGGACAAAATCAGGACGCCAAAGGCCAGCGATTCGTGCGCGTTGGGAAACAGGGCCCGCCCGACGCCGGCGATCAGCAGGGCCACCAGAATGGCCGGAAAGGACAGCATCACATCGCACAATCGCATCAGGAAGGCATCGAGCCAGCCGCCGCGAAAGCCGGCGAGCAATCCCAGGCTGACGCCCACCAGCACCGACAGGATGACCGAAGCCAGTCCCACCACCAGCGAGATGCGTGAGCCGTAGATGAGGGCCGACAGGATGTCGCGCCCCTGGTCGTCGGTGCCAAGCACGAACTTCATGCTGCCGCCCTCGATCCAGGCCGGTGGCAGCCGAGCGTCGCTCAGCTCCAGGGTGGCCAGATCGAAGGGGTTGTGCGGTGCCACCCACTGGGCAAAGACCGCACAGAACACGCAGACCAGTGCGATGGCGGCCGCGACCATCGCCGTTGGTGATGTTCTGAAACTGTGTCCAACGTCGCTGTCCAGCCAGCGGCGTATCCATGCAGTCATCGGTTGGTTTTGAGCTTGTTCGGTCATTTCAAAAGCGCGCAGGCAAAAGCCCGAATCAATGGCCTTGTCCCTTGTCGACCCGCAGTCTCGGGTCGACCACAAAGTACAGCAGGTCGACGATCAGGTTGATCACCACGAAGATCAGGGCGATCAGGCACAGGTAGGCGGCCATGACCGGAATGTCGGCGAAGGTGACGGCCTGTATGAACAGCAGGCCCATGCCGGGCCACTGGAAGACGGTCTCGGTGATGATGGCAAAGGCGATCAGGCCGCCCAACTGCAGGCCGGTGATGGTCATCACCGGCACCAGGGTGTTCTTGAGGGCATGGCCGAAATGGATGGCCCGGTTGGACAGGCCGCGCGCCCTCGCAAACTTGATGTAGTCGGTGCGCAGCACCTCGAGCATCTCGGCGCGCACCAGTCGCATGATCAGAGTCAGTTGAAAGATGGCCAGCGTCACTGCCGGCAGGACGATGTGCTGCCAACCCTTGGCCGTCAACAGGCCGGTACTCCAGGTGCCCATCTTGACCGCTTCGCCTCGGCCAAAGCTGGGCAGCCAGCCCAGCATCACCGCGAAGATCAGGATCAGCAAGATGCCAATCAGGAAAGTCGGCAGCGAAACCCCGAGCAGGGAAACGGTCATGAACAGCTGACTGGTGAAGGTGCCGCGACGCAGCGCCGCGTACACCCCCATCGGAATGCCGATGGCCAGGGCCAGCAAGGCGGCAACCAGAGCCAGTTCGAGGGTGGCCGGAAAGCGCTCGACGATCAGTGTTGACACTTTGGTGCCCTGCCGCAGGCTCAGGCCAAATTCCCCTTGCAGCGCATTGAACAGGAAGTGGACGTATTGAATGAAAAACGGCTGGTCCAGCCCCAGGTCCGCTCGCATCTGCTTGATCTGCTCCGGCGTGGCATCCTGGCCGAGCAAGAAAACCACTGGGTCGCCCACATACTGAAACAGCAGAAAGGCAATGAAGGCCACCGAGGCCATGACCACCAGGGCCTGCAGGAGGCGTCGAACAACGAAGGCAAACATGTGAGGCCGCAGCCGTGCGGAACTAAGGAAATAGAAAACCCGGCGCCCCTGAAGGGGTGCCGGGGTTGGGGCTCAAACGCGTCAGTTGATTTGAATCAGGCGCCAGTCTAGCCGGTTATCAGCTCGGTGCACCACATCGATGTTCTTCTTCATGGCCCAGGGAATGATCTGGTTGTGAAGAGGAATGTGAGAAACCGTGTCATTCGACAACTGCAGGCCCTCGGTCAGCAGGCGATTGCGCACCGGCAGGTCGGTCTCGACCTTGATCCGGTCGACCACGTAGTCCATGCGCGCGTTGCTGTAGCGGCCGACGTTGTAGTTGCCGTCACCGCCAGTGCCGACGCTGCGGGTCAGCGATTGCAGGCTGTAGAGTGCATCAAAGGTGGGCACACCCCAGCCCAGCATGTAGATGCTGGCTTCGTAGCGCTGGATCATCGGGAAATAAGTCACCAGCGGCAAGGTGCGCAGCTTGGCTTTCACCCCAATCTTGGCCCACATAGCGGTCACAGCCTGGCAGATTTCCTCGTCGTTGATGTAGCGGTTGTTCGGGCAGGCGAAGTCCACCTCAAAGCCATTGGGATAACCGGCTTCAGCCAACAGCTTTTGGGCCGCGGCCACATCAAACGGAAAGCGCTTGTGCACGCCCTCGGTCCACCCGGCCACTTGCGGCGCCACCAAAGCGCCGGTGGGCTGGCTCAAACCCCGCATGGTCACACGCTGAATGGTGTCAATATCGATCGCCTGGTACAGCGCCTTGCGCACCTTCACGTCTTTGAGCGGGTTCTTGCCCTTGACGTTGGAGCCTGGCAACTCATCGCGGTGCTGGTCCATGCCCAAGAAAATGGTGCGGTTCTCCACACCGTCCATCACCTTCAGGTTGGCGTTGCTGCGCAAGCGCGCCAAGTCTTGCGGGCTGGGATCGAGCACAAAGTCCACCTCACCCGACAGCAGCGCGGCCACACGGGTGGCCTCGGCTTTGATAGGGGTGTACACAATCTCGGTCACATTGGTCTGAGCGTCTTTCCAACCCCACCAGTTGGGGTTGCGCACCAGCGTCAGGCGCACATCGGGCTGCCAGCCTTGCACCATGTATGGGCCTGTGCCCATCGCATTGCGGTGCGCAAAGCTCTCTTCTTGGGTGCGGATGTCTTTGGGTTCGGTCGAACGGTTCTTTTCCGCCCAAGCCTTGCTCATGATGCGCAATTCGGTGAGCTGGTTGAGCAACACCGGATTGGGGCCGGTCAACATCACATCCACCGTGCTGTCGTTGACCTTGACGGCCTTGTCGATGCCTTGGGTGTAGACGGCGTAGTTGGACGTCTTGGCCTTGGCGCGCATCAGCGAAAACACCACGTCGTCTGCCGTCAGTGCAGACCCATCGCTGAACTTCACACCCGAACGCAAGGTAAAGCGCACCTGGGTGGGCGACACATCGCGCCACGATGTGGCCAGCAGTGGCTCCACTTTAAACGTGCGGCTGTTGTAGTACACCAGCGATTCGTACACAGCGGCGTGCACGCCATTGCCCAAGGCGTTGTTCTGGGAATGGATGTCCAGCGTCGGAATATCGCTGGCGCTGGCCCATTTGAAGGTTTTGGCGTGCAAAGCGCCAGCGCCCAACATGAGCGCGGCGGACAAGACGGCGAGTCGGAGTTTCATTGCTTGACACCTCAAAGAAATGCAGAAGCCCGCACTATGCAACAGCCGTGCCCACCCACACATCGGGCTAACCCGTAATCCCACCCACCTTTGAGGGCATGCTGTCGTGCGGGCGTCAGCGTGGCGCCTCAGTCAATTCCAAGGCACCAAACCAAGCCCGGGTGCGCGAGCGGGTGTTGTCGGTGTCAGACATCAAGGCCACGCTGAGCAAAGGCCCTGGGGGTTCGCCAAACGCCTGTTCAAAGTCGGCGCGCAGATCGCGGTGGTGGTCTTTCCACTGCCCCAGCGCATCCGCGCCAGATGAAACCACCAATTTGCGGATGCGGTCGGTGCGCGGGTTGTGGATCACCGTGCCCACAGGCTCGGTTTCGCTCCACACATACACCAAGGTGGCGTAAGGCAAAGGCTCACCCGTCAAGGCCTGCGACAGGTCCGACAAACGCAGTGCCCGATCGCTCAAACGCGACCGATCGCCATCAAAGGCCAACACCACCCGCACCGCCGAGTCTTCTCGGGCCCCGTCGCGCAGGTTGGCGCCCACGGGCAAAGACTGCGCCTTCCAGGCAAAGCGCAAGTGCGCCGCTTTCGGCAAGGCCGGGTCAAAGCGCTGGCGCAAGACACTCACCGTGCTGCTGGCATCCACCCGCAACGCATCGCGCCCCATCACCCGATCGGGCACAAACGCCGCCATGCGCTTGCCCGGCCAGCGGTACACCGCCCAGTCGGACCGAACGGGCGTTTTCAGCAGGGATGCCGCGCGCGCCTGCGCGGGCGCCGACAACTCCACCGCCGGCGAAGCGTCCGCACCCTCGGCCTCATCGGAGCGGGGCAACAAGCCGCCACAACCGGCCAGCGCCCAGCCCAGCCACACCAGCACAAGCCAACGCACGGGCGTTTTCGTACCGTGCACAAACGCACACACCTTCACCATCCATCCCCCAAACGAGTGAATACACATCCGCGGGGACAGCCCCACAATCGGCGCGTCATTGGACCACACGGCCCAATGCCACCACAAGGCCGGGCTCCAGCCAGGCCTTTGCTGTCACACCGCCGCCACAGCGCCCCGCTCGGAGCGGCATTTCAGGAGGAAACCATGCTCAAGAAAATCATCGCCATTGCAGCCGCCAGCTTGGCCCTGATCGCCCACGCCGCTGTCGACGTCAACACCGCCTCGGTGGCCGACCTCGACAGCGTCAAAGGCATCGGCCCCGGCACCTCGGCCCAGATCATTGAAGC
>CAYPSU010000136.1:0-6581 GCA_964413475.1 uncultured Polaromonas sp.
CCGGCGAATTCCGCAGCTTCCCGGCCGATCACTATGTGTTCATGGCCACCTCGATGGGCACCGTCAAGAAGACGGCGCTCAATGAGTTTTCCAACCCACGCAAGGCCGGCATCATTGCCGTGGACTTGGACGAAGGCGACTACCTCATCGGCGCGGCCCTGACCGACGGCAGGCACGATGTGATGCTGTTTTCCGATGGCGGAAAGGCGGTACGTTTTGACGAGAACGATGTGCGTCCCATGGGGCGCAATGCCCGTGGCGTGCGCGGCATGACCCTGGAAGAAGGTCAGAGCGTCATTGCGATGCTGGTGGCCGAAGATGAACAGCAAAGCGTGCTGACCGCCACCGAAAAAGGCTTTGGCAAACGGACCTCGATTACCGAATACACCCGCCATGGCCGCGGCACCAAGGGCATGATCGCCATTCAGCAGTCTGAACGCAATGGAAAAGTAGTGGCCGCCACTTTGGTGCACGTCGACGATGAAATCATGCTCATCACCGACCGGGGTGTCTTGGTACGCACACGCGTGAGCGAAATTCGTGAACTCGGGCGGGCCACCCAAGGCGTGACTCTGATCAGTCTGGACGATGGTTCACAGCTCTCAGGGCTGCAGCGTATCGTGGAAAACGACGCCAACGCTCAGGGCGAGGGTGAGACCGGAACCGAGCCCACCAGCCAGTGATGGCCCGCCCCTATAACTTTTCTGCCGGTCCGGCGGTCCTGCCCGAGGCGGTTCTGCGCACAGCGGCCGACGAAATGCTTGACTGGCACGGCAGCGGCATGGGCGTGATGGAGATGAGCCACCGGGGCAAGGAATTCATCTCGATTTACGAGGCTGCCGAGCGCGACCTGCGCGACCTGCTGGCCGTACCGTCCGACTTCCAGATCCTGTTCATGCAGGGCGGTGGGTTGGCTGAGAACGCGATCGTCCCCATGAACCTCTCGCGCGGCGGCGCCATGGACTTTGTGCTAACCGGAAGCTGGAGCCAAAAGTCGCACCAAGAGGCGGGCAAGTACGGCGCGGCGCGGATAGCGGCCTCATCGCAGGCGCAGGGGTTTTGCCAGATACCGGCTGCCCAGTCCTGGCGCCTTGGCAGCGATACACAGTATGTGCATGTGTGCAGCAACGAGACCATACACGGTGTGGAATTCCAGCAGTTGCCTGACCTCAAAAGCCTGGGGTGCGACGCGCCTTTGGTGGTGGATTTTTCGTCTCAGGTGTGCTCGCGTCCGGTGGACTGGTCACGCGTGGGTTTGGCTTTTGGCGGGGCCCAGAAGAACCTGGGGCCTGCAGGCCTGACCCTGGTGGTGGTCCGCGAGGACCTTCTGGGCCACGCGCTGCCGATCTGCCCTTCGGCCTTCGACTATCAGAAGGTGGCGCAAAACCAGTCGATGTACAACACCCCGCCCACCTACGGCATCTACATCGCAGGTCTGACCTTCCAGTGGCTCAAGAGCCAAGGCGGCGTGGCCGCGATGGAGGCCCGCAACATCGCCAAGGCCAGGCTGCTCTACGACTTTATCGACGGCTCGCAGCTGTATCTCAACCCGGTGGAAAAGTCGGTGCGCTCGCGCATGAATGTGCCCTTTTTCCTGCGTGGCGACGACGGGCAGGCTTTGGTCGATCCGGGTCACCCGCGCAACGCCGCTTTTCTGGATCAGGCCAGAGCCGCAGGGCTGCTGCAGCTCAAGGGCCACAAGTCGGTCGGTGGCATGCGTGCCAGCCTTTACAACGCCATGCCGCTGGAAGGCGTTCAGGCGCTGGTGGCGCACATGCGCGAGTTCGAGCGCAGGGCATGACGGCAATGAACCGGGCCTTGGTCAACTTGTGCTTCGGTGGTCGCTTGAAGCGCGATCACCGCGAGGTTGCGGCTCCCACACATACAGAACAGACTTTGCCCCTGTGGGAGCGCCGACCCCGGCGCGATCGGGCTTTCAGCTGGAGGTGACCCCATGAGCCAGACCCCTGTTCAATCCGATGCCCTGGCCGCGCTGCGCGTGCAGATCGACGGGATCGACCGGCAGTTGCTGCAGTTGCTCAATCAAAGAGCTCAGGTGGCCGAGCAGGTCGGCCAGATCAAGCGGGCCGAGGGCTCGGCTTTCTTTCGGCCCGACCGCGTGGCGCAGGTGATCGAGAAGATCACGCAGAACAACCCCGGCCCTCTGAAGGCCGAGCATGTGCAGACCATCTGGCGCGAGATCATGTCGGCCTGCCTGGCCCTGGAGGCGCCACAGCGCGTAGCGGTTCTCGGGCCCCAGGGGACCTTCTGCGAGCAGGCAGCCCTGGAATTTTTCGGCAGCGCGGCGCAAATGATCTATTGCGCCAGCTTCGATGAAGTGTTCCACGCCACCGCTGCAGGTACCGCACACTTTGGTGTGGTGGGCATGGAAAACTCGACCGAGGGGGTGGTGGCCCGCTCGCTCGACCTATTCCTGCGCTCGCCCGTGCATGTGGTGGGCGAGGTCAGCCTGATGGTCCGGCACAACCTGCTGCGCAGCAGCGACAGCCTGCAAGGCATCGAGGTGGTGATGGCTCACCCGCAGGCGCTGGCGCAGTGCCAGGGCTGGCTCAGCCAACATCTGCCTCAAGCCGAGCGCCGGGCGGTCTCCAGCAACGCCGAAGGTGCGCGTCTGGCCAGTACCAACCCCGCCTGGGCCGGCATTGCCAGCGAACGCGCTGCCGCTCAATTTGGTCTGCACATCGTGCGCCACGCCATTCAGGACGAGGCCTACAACCGCACCCGGTTTGCGGTGATCTGCCTGCCGCAGACCCTGGCCACGCCGCCGGCATCGGGCCGGGACTGCACCAGCCTGGTGGTGTCGGTGCCCAATCGGCCCGGTGCGGTGCATGACCTGCTGGTGCCGCTGAAGGCCAACGGGGTGTCGATGACGCGTTTCGAATCGCGGCCGGCCAAATCAGGGCAGTGGGAGTACTACTTCTACATCGACATTGAGGGCCATATCAGCCAGGCGCCTGTGGCCGCAGCGCTCGAAGAGCTGAAGAACCTGTGCGCCTTTTACAAGGTGCTGGGCTCCTACCCGGTTTCCGAATAGGACTGGCGATGTTCAAGCGACTGGCACTGATCGGATGCGGGCTGATGGGGGGCTCGTTCGCCCTGGCGGCCCGACGGGCCGGACAGGTGGGTTTCGTATCGGGTTACAGCCGCTCTGAAAAAAGCGCTCGTCGCGCCCAGGAACTGGGGATCGTCGATGAGGTCGCATCCTCACCGGCCGAGGCCGTGCGCAAGGCTGACCTGGTGCTGCTGGCAGTGCCGGTGGCTTCGACGCGCGCCACGCTTGAGGCGTTGATGCCCGGGCTCGAACCAGACGCACTGGTGATGGATGTGGGCTCGACCAAATCCGATGTGGTGCAGTCCGCGCGCCAGGCCCTGGGGCCACGCATCGCGCAGTTCATGCCAGCGCATCCGATCTGCGGCAAGGCCTCGGCTGGCATTGAGCATGCCCAGGCGCAGCTCTACGAAGGCCAGCAGGTCATCCTGACGCCTCTGCCTGAACACACGGCGGCGCAGATCGAGCGGGCCCGCGCCCTGTGGGTTGCCCTGACTTGCCAGGTGCGAAGCATGGACCCCGATGCGCACGACCGGGCGCTGGCTGCGATCAGCCACTTTCCGCACCTGATGGCCTTCGCCTTCATGGGCAGCCTGATGCAGCAAACCGAGGGCGAGGACTATCTTTCGGTGGCCGGACCTGGATTTCGCGACACCACCCGCATTGCAGCTGGCGATCCTGAACTTTGGACGGATGTGATGATGGCCAACGCCACACAAGTGCTGGCACAGTCCAAGCATCTGCACCAGAGCCTGTCTGAACTGGAGCGACTGATCCAGCAGGGCGATCGGTCGGCGCTGCGGGTCTATATCGAGAAGGTCAGCCGACGACGCAGCCAGTGGCAGATGGGCCGAGCGCCCGATAAATCCTGAGACCCCCTTCATCTCTCCTTCCAATGCCTTTGCCGCAATCAAGATGTTCCAGATTGAAGCCCTAGACCTGCCCCCTCTGCAGAAGGTGAGCGGATCAGTGCGTCTGCCGGGCTCCAAGAGCATTTCAAACCGGGTCCTGCTGCTGGCCGCGCTGAGCCAGGGCGAGACGGTGGTGCACGATCTGCTGGCCTCCGATGACACAGCCGTCATGCTGACGGCGCTCAGGCAGTTGGGTTGCCAGGTCGAGCAGAGCGGACAGACCGCCGTGATCACTGGTCTGGGCGGACGGCTGCATCAAGACGGGGCGCAGCTGTTTCTGGGCAATGCGGGAACCGCCATGAGACCGCTGACTGCGGCCCTGGCCCTGATGGGCGGCCGCTTTGAACTCTCGGGCGTACCACGCATGCATGAACGGCCCATCGGTGATCTGGTCGACGCGCTGCGCCAGTTGGGTTGCCAGATCGACTACTTGGGGCATGAGGGCTACCCGCCTTTGCGCCTGCGGCCGGCCGAACAACTGCACCTGCATGCGCCCATCCGGGTGCGCGGCGATGTCTCCAGTCAGTTTCTCACCGCCTTGCTGATGGCCTTGCCGCTGGTGGCGCGTGAGGATGTGCAGATCGAGGTGGTGGGTGAGCTGATTTCCAAGCCCTATATCGAAATCACCCTCAGGCTGCTCGAACGCTTTGGCATCTGCGTGCAGCGTCAGGGCTGGCAGCGCTTTGTCATTCCGGCCGGTAGCCGGTACCAGTCGCCCGGCCAGATTTACGTGGAGGGTGATGCGTCCTCGGCCAGTTACTTCGTGGCCCTTGGCGCGATCGCGGCCACAGACGAGCCGCTGGAAATTCTGGGCATTGGATCGGGCTCGATCCAGGGCGATATCGCCTTTGTGCAGGCGGCCGAGCAAATGGGTGCCCAAGTCGAACTCGAGCCCAACAGCATAAGGGTTCGGCGTGGCGCCTGGCCCCTCAAAGCAATTGACCTCGATTGCAACCACATCCCCGACGCCGCCATGACGCTGGCCATGATGGCGCTGTATGCGCAGGGGCCGACCACTTTGCGCAACATCGCCAGCTGGCGCGTGAAGGAAACCGATCGCCTGACGGCTATGGCCACCGAGCTGCGCAAGCTTGGCGCGGTGGTGGAAGAAGACGAGGACAAGCTGCGTATCGAAGCGCCAACGGTCTGGCAAAGCGCCTCCATCGCCACCTATGACGATCACCGGATGGCCATGTGCTTCTCACTGGCGGCCTTCAATCCGGCCGGGCGCACCGTGCGCATCGAAGAGCCGCACTGCGTGGCTAAAACCTTTCCAGATTACTTCGAGACGCTGTTTGCAGTGGCCCAAACCGATATCCGCCGGATTCCGGTGATCGCCATTGACGGACCCACCGCCTCGGGCAAGGGAACCCTGGCCTCGCTGAGCGCAGCCCGGCTGGGCTTTCATTACCTCGACTCGGGTGCGCTCTACCGCCTGACCGCGCTGGCCGCCGCGCGAGCCGGGATCGATCTGGACCATGGCCCAGCAGTAGCCGAGGTGGCACGCAACCTGCCGGTCCGCTTTGACGGGGACCGGGTGTTTCTGGCCGGGCAGGATGTGAGCGAAGACATACGCACCGAGTCAGCCGGCATGGCCGCCTCCCAGGTTTCGGTTCACCCGCAGGTGCGAGCCGCCTTGGTCGAGTTGCAGCGCGACTTTCGTCGCCTGCCGGGGCTGGTGACCGATGGGCGCGACATGGGAACCGTCATCTTCCCGGACGCAACCCTGAAAGTTTTTTTGACGGCCAGCGCTGCGCGGCGCGCCCAAAGGCGCCATAAGCAACTGATTTCAAAGGGAAATTCGGTTACACTAGCGTCCATTGAGTCTGACCTCATGGCGCGCGACGCCCGGGATTCGTCCCGCAGCGCCGCACCCTTGAAGCCAGCTCAAGACGCCCTGCCGCTCGACAACTCCGAGCTCTCGATCGAATCTTCCATCGATTGCGTGCTTCGTTGGTGGCAGGACAAGAGGCCCATCTGAGTCCCGTCGCACGTCCAGTGCATTGCTCGGCTGGTTCATCCACTTAACCCCGCGGCGCCCAAGCCGCAACACGCTTCGCTGACAGTCTTTCAAGTGCAACCGCAAGCCTGCGGTGTGGCCGTTCTGTCGGCGATCAAAGGAAATTTAATGTCTGAATCTTTTGCCGCCCTTTTCGAAGAATCGCTCAAGCGCTCTGAAATGCGCTCGGGTGAGGTGATCACTGCCGAGGTCGTACGCATTGACCACAACCATGTGGTCGTCAACGCCGGACTCAAATCCGAGTCCTATGTGCCGATCGAGGAGTTCAAGAACGACCAGGGCGAAATTGAGGTGCAAGTCGGCGACTTCGTCTCGGTGGCTATCGACTCCGTTGAAAACGGTTTCGGCGATACCCTGCTCTCACGCGACAAGGCCAAGCGCCTGGCCTCCTGGATGGCCCTGGAAAAGGCGCTGGAGTCGGGCGAATTTGTCACCGGCCAGACCACCGGCAAGGTCAAGGGCGGCCTGACCGTTCTGGTCAACGGCATCCGCGCCTTCCTGCCCGGTTCGCTGATTGACACCCGCCCGATCAAGGACCTGACCCCCTACGAGAATAAAACCCTGGAATTCAAGGTCATCA
>CAYPSU010000137.1:0-6390 GCA_964413475.1 uncultured Polaromonas sp.
GCCTCCCTTGCCACCCATCCGGATGCCCTGCGGGTTGTAGCCGCCGTTGCCAAAGGGGGAGGTGCCTCCGGTGCCTATCCATTTGCTGCCGCCCTCGTGCCGCTCTTTCTGCTCCTCAAAGCGTTTTTTGAGCGTCTCCATGAGTTCGTCCCAGCCCATTTTTTCGATGCGGGCTTTTTCTTCAGGGCTCAGGTTCAGGTCCAGGCTCTTGCGCAGCCACTCCAGCGGTACCTCCTGACTGAAGTCGGCCACCATTTCCACGCCTTTGAAGTAGGCACTGAAGGCGCGATCGAACTTGTCGTAGTGCTTCTCGTCCTTGACCATGATGGCCCGACTGAGAAAGTAGAAGTCGTCGATCTTCCAGGCGCCTTCGCCCTTCATCTGCGGATCGGAGGCGGGCCCCACCACGCCCGATCGCAGGGCTTGCAGCAGGCTCAACAACTCATGCGTCGAGACCGGCAGCTTGGCCGAGCGCAGGGTGTAGAAAAAATCGATCAGCATGTCTGCGTCCTCCGCTGCCCTTGCTCGAGCCGATCGAGCAGTCGTTGTTGCACCTCGGGCCATTCCTCGCGTGTGAGGCTGTACATCACGGTATCACGGATCGTGCCGTCGCGGCGCAGGGCGTGGCGCCGGATCACGCCGTCCTTGTGTGCGCCCAGCCGTTCAATGGCCTGCTGCGAGGCCAAGTTCAGGTTGTCTGTGCGCCAGCCCACCACGGGGCATTGCAGGGTCTCAAAGGCGTGGCGCAGCAGCAGCCATTTGCAGGTGGTGTTGACATGCGTGCGTTGCCATCGTTTGGCGTACCAGGTGTAGCCAATCTCCACCCGTCGCACCTCTGGCACGATGTCGTGATAGCTGGTGCAGCCGATGATTTGACCGCTGGCCTGCTCAATCACGACGAAGGGCAGCCGACTGCCCCGCTCGCGCAGGCCCAGGGCGGTCTCGATATAGCTGCGGGTCTGTCCGGGTGCCGGAACCGAGGTCACCCGCAGTTCCCAGAGCCTGCCGTCGGCCGCAGCTTGGGCCAAGCCGGTCTCGTCTTGAAGTTGCAGGGGGCGCAGCAGCACACCGTGGGCCGAGAGTTCCACGGGCTCGGTCAGGCTCGGGGGCGGTTCAGTGGGTTTCATCTTCATTCCGGGCGCGCTCGCCCCATTGTCGGGCGAGCCGGCGACCGAGTCCGGCGCCCAGACCCACCAGAATCACTCCACCGAGGGCCGGCACGCTGTATCCCGGTGCAAAGAGATCCAGACCGATCAGCTGCCCGACCCCGAAGCCGGCCAGGCCGCCGGCCACAAAGCCCAGAGCCTGGCCGAACCCTGCAAACCCTGAAGAACGCCCCACCGGCATGCGTCCCGCCTTGATCCCCCGATGCTCACGGGCTTCAGCGGTTGCGCTGGTTCATGAAAACCAGCTTCTCAAACAGCGTGACATCCTGTTCATTCTTGAGCAGGGCACCCACCAGCGGTGGCACCGACACTTTGTCGTCCTTGCTCTGCAGCGCTTCGGTCGGAATGTCCTCGGCCACCAACAGTTTGAGCCAGTCGAGCAGCTCGGAGGTCGAGGGCTTTTTCTTCAGGCCGGGCAGGTTGCGGACATCGTAGAAGGTCTTCATCGCCGCGCTGAGCAGCTCCTGCTTGAGGCCGGAGAAGTGCACCCCGACGATCTTTTTCATCGTGTCGGGATCGGGGAACCGGATGTAGTGAAAGAAGCAGCGGCGCAAAAAGGCGTCGGGCAGCTCTTTTTCATTGTTGGAGGTGATGAAGACCAGCGGACGATGCCGAGCCTTGACCAGCTCGCGCGTCTCGTAGACATAGAACTCCATGCGATCGATTTCGCGCAGCAAATCGTTGGGGAATTCGATGTCGGCCTTGTCAATCTCGTCGATCAGCAGCGCCACAGGCTGCTCAGCGGTGAAGGCCTGCCACAGCACACCTTTGACGATGTAGTTGTGGATGTCCTTGACCTTTTCGTCCCCCAGTTGCGAATCGCGCAGACGCGAGACGGCGTCGTACTCGTAGAGACCTTGTTGTGCCTTGGTGGTGGACTTGATGTGCCATTGCAGCAGCGGCATGTCCAGAGCCCTGGCCACTTCTTCGGCCAGCAGGGTCTTGCCGGTGCCCGGCTCGCCCTTGACCAGCAGGGGCTTCTTCAAGGTGGCGGCGGCGTGTACCGCCAGCATCAGATCGTCGGTGGCAACGTAATTGTCCGAGCCTTTGAATTTCATGGTTTCGGCCTGCGTAGCGGGTGGGAACTGGCAGGCGGCAGCGGCCGCACTGTCAGCAAGGGTTCAGGTTGCGCCTGGGGCGCTGGCTATAATCTCGCGGTTTTTCTGCTCCTCCAATTGTGCGCTCAAAATGATCAAGTTTTTCTCTGCGATTTTTGCCGCTCTTGTCTCCTTTGGGACGCCTGCGGTCTGGGCCCAGGATCTCAAGGGCGACGCCAAGGCCGGTGAGGGCATCGCAGCGATGTGCATCGGATGCCACGGCATCAAGGGCTACCAGGCCAGCTTCCCCGAGGTCTATCGGGTGCCCATGATCTCGGGCCAGAGCGCCAAGTACATCGTCGCTGCTCTCAATGCGTACAAGAAAGGCGATCGCAAGCACCCGACCATGCGAGGCATTTCGGAGTCTCTGACCGATCAAAACATGGCTGATCTGGCAGCTTATTACAGCGAGCATGGACTGCCCGGTGGGAAGTCTTTGGCCGCCAAAGATCCCAAGCCCGCCAGCCCCGCAGTGGCTGCCCTGCTGGCCAAGGCCAATTGCGCCTCATGCCACGGGGCCAATTTCAGCTCGCCCATCGATCCGTCCTATCCCAAGATCGGGGGACAGCATGCTGACTATCTTTACGTGGCTCTGAAGGCCTACAAGCGCGAACCCAACCATGTGGTTGGTCGCAACAACGCCATCATGGGCGGCTTTGCCAAGCAGTACAGCAATGCTGAACTCAAGCAGATGGCCAATTACCTGGCCTCGCTCGAAGGGGATCTGAAGGTGATCCCCCAAAGTCGCTTCCGCTGAAGGTCCGGACCCTGCCGAGAAGCCCGCTCATTGAAGCGGGCTTTTTTTCTTCGCTCTGGATTCAGTCCCGGGTGGCGCGTCGCTGCACGCAGTCGAGGTAGGCGTCTGCGTCGGGCGGGCGCCCGGCGCGCTGGCTTTCCCAGATCATGAGAGCCAGGCATTCCATGGCCTCATGATGCGCCTCGTGCAGCGATTGGCGCGCCGTCAGAAGTTCCACCGCTTGCCGGATGCCGCGCGGCTGATCGATGGAGCACTGCTCACTGAGCGACAGGTGCAAGGACAGGTGCAAGAAAGGGTTGGTGTGGGCCTCCCGGATTTCTTTCATGGAGGCCAGGGCGGCTTTTTCGTCGGCCAGATCGGCGTGGTATTGCGGATGCTCGGCGATCCACTGGCCGGCCAATGTTTGCAGTGCGTCCATGGGCAGACCGTCGCGCTGCCTGGCGTAGACATCACAGAAGAACTTGCGGACGTCCGCTTGTGAGGGGCTGAACATGGTGCAAGCTTAACCGGCCGGTCGGCTTCAGGCCTGCTTGGCCGACAGCAGGGCTGAAATCGTGGCGGCGGCCTGGCGCAGGGCGGGCAGCATGGTGTCTTGCATCTGGCGTGCCGATGTACGGTTGACCTGGCCACTGATGTTCAGCGCAGCCACTGTGCGGCCGCTGCGGTCGCGCAGCGGCGCGGCCAAGGAGACCAGACCTTCTTCGAGCTCTTGGTTGACCAGGCACCAGCCTTGTTTGCGCGCTTGGCGCACGCGGCTCAGCAGGTCCTGCGGATCGGTCAGAGTGTGGCGGGTCAGGGCGCGTCGCGGGCTGCCCACGATCACCGAAAGGGCTTGCTCGTCGTCCAGATCGGCCAGCAGCATGCGTCCCATGGAGGTGCAGTAGGCCGGCAGGCGAGAGCCCACGCCCAGGCCGATGCTCATGATTTTGTGGGTGGGCACACGCATCACATAGATGATGTCGCTGCCCTCAAGCACTGCCGCTGAGCATGATTCGCCCACCCGCGTGGCCAGGCCCTGCATGGCCGGTTCGGCCAGATTCCAGATCGGCATGGAGGACAGATAAGCAAAGCCCAGATCCAAGATGCGTGGCGAGAGTCGAAACAGCCGCCCATCGCTGCTGACATAGCCCAGGGTTTGAAGCGTGAGCAGGATGCGTCGGGCGCCGGCCCGGGTCAGCCCGCTGCGACCGGCCACCTCGGTCAGCGTCTGCTCGGGGGCTTCGGCGCTGAAGCAGCCAATGACCTGCAGGCCCCGGGCAAACGACTGCACGTAGGTGTCTCCCGGCACCGGCGCGCCATTTGCTTTACTCGCGCGGCTGGGTTTGGCGGGCTGGGTTTGACTTGCCATGATCGGTAGGAAACTCTAAAATTCATTATACGAACAAATGTTCGCTAAACGAACAAATCCACGCCACGGGGCTCTCTGGCCGCCTGTGTCGTCCTCAACGGTTGGAGCCTTGCATGATCAACAAAATCGCGCCCAGTGTGGAAGCCGCCCTGGCTGGCTTGCAGGATGGGGCCACGGTCCTCATAGGGGGCTTCGGCACCGCCGGCATTCCCAATGAATTGATTGACGGCCTGATCGCCCAGGGTGCGCGCGATCTGGTGGTGGTCAATAACAACGCCGGTAATGGCGATGTGGGGCTGGCGGCCCTGCTCAAGGAAGGGCGGGTGCGCAAGGTCATCTGCAGCTTTCCGCGCCAGACCGACAGTCACGTCTTCGACGGCCTTTACCGCAGCGGCAAGATAGAGCTGGAACTGGCCCCGCAGGGCAATCTGGCCGAGCGCATTCGCGCTGCAGGTGCCGGCATCGGCGCTTTTTTCTCGCCCACCGGCTATGGCACCGAGCTGGCCCGTGGCAAAGAGACGCGTGAAATCAATGGGCGCATGTACGTGCTGGAAATGCCCATCCATGGTGATTTGGCGCTGATCAAGGCCGAGCGGGGCGACCGCTGGGGCAACCTGACTTTTCGCAAGGCTGCGCGAAACTTTGGGCCCATCATGGCCACGGCCGCCCGCAAGACGGTCGCGTCGGTGCATGAAATCGTCGAGCTTGGCCAGATGGATCCCGAGACCGTGGTGACGCCCGGCATTTTCGTCAGTCACATCGTCAAGATCGATCGCGTGGCCACTCAGGCCGGCGGCTTTAAGAAGGCGGCATGAACATGAGTTACGCCAAACGCAGCAAGGACGAACTGGCCCGACGGGTTGCACAGGACATCCACGATGGGGCCTATGTCAATCTGGGCATAGGCCAGCCCACACTGGTTGCCAACCATTTGCCAGCGGGTATTGAGGTCATCCTGCACAGCGAAAACGGCATCCTGGGCATGGGTCCGGCACCGTCGGCCGGCCAGGAGGACTACGACCTGATCAATGCTGGCAAGCAACCTGTAACTCTGCTGCCCGGTGGCGCCTTCTTCCATCATGCCGACAGCTTCGGCATGATGCGCGGCGGACACCTGGACATTTGTGTCCTCGGCGCCTTTCAGGTCAGTGCGACCGGCGACCTTGCCAATTGGCACACCGGCGAGAAAGACGCCATCCCCGCTGTTGGCGGGGCCATGGACCTGGCCATCGGGGCCAAGCAGACCTGGGTCATGATGGATCTGCTGACCAAGAGCGGGACCTCCAAGGTGGTGCACCAATGCAGCTACCCGCTCACCGGCATCGCTTGTGTCAAGCGCATCTACACCGACCTGGCCACCTTCGAGTGTTCGCCGGCGGGCCTGCGCCTGATCGATCGGGTCGATGGACTCTCGCAGGCTGAACTGGAGAAACTCGTTGGCCTGCCGATCGCCACCTGAGGTGGATCGGTTCTTTCCCCAGTGCCCCGCATGACCAGACCGTTCCTTTTGACGTTCGAACTTTTTTTCGGAAAGCTGTAAATGACCTCAGCCTATATCTGCGACGCCATCCGCACCCCTTTCGGCCGTTACGGCGGAGCCTTGTCCAGCGTGCGTACCGATGACCTGGGTGCCATCCCGCTGAAGGCCTTGATGGCCCGCAACCCGAAGGTGGACTGGGCGGCTGTGACCGACGTACTCTACGGCTGCGCCAATCAGGCCGGTGAGGACAACCGCAACGTAGCCCACATGGTCAGCCTGCTGGCCGGTCTGCCGATCGAGGTGCCCGGCGCCACCCTCAACCGCCTGTGCGGCTCGGGGCTCGATGCGGTGGGCACCGCAGCGCGCGCCATCAAGTCCGGCGAAGCCCGACTGATGATCGCCGGCGGTGTGGAAAGCATGAGTCGGGCCCCATTCGTCATGCCCAAGGCCGAAAGCGCTTTTTCGCGTGCCAATGCGGTCTACGACACCACCATAGGCTGGCGCTTTATCAACAAGCTGATGAAGGAGAAGTACGGTGTGGA
>CAYPSU010000138.1:0-6295 GCA_964413475.1 uncultured Polaromonas sp.
AGCAACAGCCTTCTAAGCTGTGGGTCGGGGGTTCGATTCCCTCCGGGCAGGCCAGCAACAGCCGGCGCCCGGATTGAAAGTCACAGGGCATTGAGCGGAATCTTGATGTAGGCGGTGCCGTTGGATTCCTTAGGGGGCATCTGACCTGCGCGGATATTGATCTGTACCGCCGGCAAGATCAGCACGGGCATCTCCAGCGTGGCATCGCGATCGGTTCGCATTTTTACGAACTGCTCCTCGCTGATCCCGTCGTGTACATGAATATTGCGGGCCCGTTGCTCGGCGACGCTCGATTCGAAGGCCACGGGTCGGTTGTTGGGCGGATAGTCGTGGCACATGAACAAGCGAGTCTGGGGGGGCAGGCTCAGCAGTTTGTGGATAGAGGCGTAGAGGGTCTTGGCATCACCACCCGGGAAGTCGCATCGGGCCGTGCCCACGTCCGGCATGAACAGCGTGTCACCGACAAAAACCGCATCGCCGAACTGGTAGGCCACGCAGGCGGGGGTGTGGCCAGGCACTGCGGTGACCTTGCCTTCCAAGGTGCCGATGTTGAGCGCCTGCCCGTCGGCCAGCAGCTGGTCAAATTGCGAGCCGTCAAGCCGGAATTCAGGCTCGAGGTTGAAGATGCCCCTGAACACCTTCTGCACCCGTGTGATCTGGCTGCCGATGCCAATTTGCCCACCGAGCTCGCGCTTGAGATAAGGAGCGGCGCTGAGGTGGTCGGCATGCGCGTGGGTTTCCAAAATCCACTGCACCTTCAAGCGGTTTTCGCGCACATAAGCAATCACCCGGTCCGCTGATTCGGTACGGGTTCGCCCGGACTTCGGGTCGTAGTCGAGAACTGAGTCAATGATGGCGCAGGCGGTTCCGGCGCCTTGGTGCACCACATAGGTCACGGTCCAGGTGGACGGGTCAAACAGCCCCTGGACCTGGGGCGTGATGGGCGCGGCGTTTGTCATGGCGATCTCTTCAATTAAATTTCTAATAGTATATTGACAGATAGATTATATGTCAATATAATTTAGAAAATCACCGAACACTGGGGGTGTGTATGAGCGATGTCACATTCGATCTGATCGATATGCGCCTGGCGGCCAGCCGGGCCTGCAACTTGATGAAAGTTCTGGCCAACCCGGACCGCCTGATGATCCTGTGCCAGTTGTCTCAGGGCGAGAAGCGGGTGGGAGAGCTGGAGGAGCTGCTGGCCATTGTGCAGCCGACCCTGTCGCAGCAATTGACGGTGTTGCGCGAGGAGCAGTTGGTGAGTACCCGTCGTGAGGGCAAGAACATCTACTACAAGCTGGCCAGCCCCCAGGCGCTGGCGCTGATCGAGACCCTCTACCAACAATTTTGTCGCGATCCTCGTCATGCAGTGGCTTGACTTGAACTGTTTAGAAAGGAAGTTTTTATGACCCTCGACTGGAACCATTTCACGCCCTGGGCCTCTCTGGCCGGGGGTCTTTTGCTGGGCCTGGCCTCGGCGCTGTTCATTTTGGTCAATGGCCGTATCCTGGGGATCAGCGGCATCCTGGGCGGCTTGCTCGGTGTCAGGCCGGGCGATGCCAGCTGGCGTCTGGCCTTCTTGCTGGGTCTGCTGGTCTCGCCCGTGGCCTTGGGCCTGGTGGCTCCCCCGGACCTGATGAGCCCCGCGCGTATTGAGGCGAGCTATCCGATGGTGGTGGTGGCCGGTTTGCTGGTGGGTTACGGGACACGTTTGGGTTCGGGATGCACCAGCGGTCACGGCGTTTGCGGCCTGTCGCGACTTTCGCCCCGCTCTTTGGTCGCCACGCTGAGTTTCATGGCCGCCGGCTTTGCCATCGTTTATGTGATCCGTCACCTGCTTTGAAAGGACTCGTCATGAATCGACTGTCTTCACACCGTCTCAATGAGTTTTTGGTTGGCTTGCTGTTTGGATGGGGTCTGCTGATTTCCGGCATGACCGACCCGGGCAAGGTGATTGGTTTTCTGGATCTCGCTGGTCTGTGGGATCCTTCGCTGGCCTTCGTCATGGGCGGGGCGATCGTGGTCGGATTCTTTGCTTTTGCAGCAGCGCGCAGACGCACAGCCAACCTGCTGGGCGGGGCGCTTCATGTGCCGACCCTGTCGGATATCGACAAGCCGCTGGTCATCGGCTCGCTGCTGTTCGGCGCGGGCTGGGGCTTGGCTGGCTTCTGTCCGGGGCCGGCCATCGTTTCAATGGCGGCCGGCCAGTCCAAGGCGCTGGTGTTTGTGTTGGCCATGGTTGCAGGCATGATGGCCTTCGAATTCACGCAGCGCTTGGGCCGACGCGCTTCGGCCTGATTCAACCGGCCTTACAGGAGATTTCAATGCCCTTTCAGCAGCTCAGCCCCGACTTTGCCGTGGCCGGTCAGATTTCGGCCGAAGAGGTCGAAGCTCTGGCGCAGGCCGGCTTCAAGTCGATCATCTGCAACCGTCCCGACGGTGAAGACGGACCCCGGCAGCCCTTGTTTTCCGCTATTGAAAAAGCCGCACTTGCAGCTGGCCTGCAGGCGCACTTTCTACCGGTCGTTTCTGGTCAGATCTCGCCCGATCAAGTGCAGGCCATGGCACGCTTGCTCTCGGAGCTGCCGACGCCTGTGCTGGCCTACTGCCGCAGCGGCGCCCGTTCGACATCGCTGTGGCAGATGGCCGGTGCCCTGCGCTGATCGCGCTCGCCTCGCATGAAGGTTCGTCGCCGGCAGTCACTGTTACCCTTTCTTGACTGGGCGCGTGGCTACGATCGCGCCACGCTGATCAGCGATGTGCTGGCTGCGGCCATCGTTACGCTGATGCTCATCCCGCAAAGTCTGGCCTACGCTGCGCTGGCTGGCTTGCCCCCGGAAGTGGGCCTGTATGCCAGCATCGTCCCCTTGTTGATCTACGCGTTGTTGGGAACCAGTCGCGTGCTGGCGGTCGGGCCGGTGGCCGTGGTGTCGTTGATGACCGCCACAGCCATCGGTGAGCATGCGGTGCCGGGCTCATCGCAGTACTGGGCCGTTGCGATCACGCTGGCCTTTATGTCGGGCTGCATGCTGCTGATCATGGGGATGCTGCGACTGGGTTTTCTGGCCAATTTCCTGAGTCATCCGGTGACCTCGGGCTTTATCACCGCATCGGCCCTGCTGATTGCCATGGGCCAGTTGCAGGTGATCCTGGGCATCACGTCGCAGGGCCATCACTTTTTCGATTTGCTTTGGGGTCTGCTGCAGAAGTGGCAACAGGTTCATGCCCTGACGGCCCTGCTGGGGCTGTGCGCCCTGATGGGTCTGTTTTGGGCCCGGCGCGGCCTGCAGCCCGCGCTCAGGCGCATAGGACTGGGCCCGCGTGGGGCCGAGATGATGGCCCGCGCAGGCCCCATCTTGGTGATAGCCGCCAGTGCAGGATTGACCGCCTGGCAAGGTTGGCACGAGGCCGGTGTGCGGGTCGTCGGGGTGGTTCCCCAAGGACTACCACCATGGACGATGCCGCTTTGGGATCCAGTTTTGTGGCGGGACCTGGCGGTGCCGGCTTTGTTGATCAGCCTGGTCGGCTTCGTCGAGTCCGTATCGGTGGGACAGACGCTGGCCGCCAGGCGCCGGCAGCGTGTAGAGCCCGATCGTGAATTGGTGGCCTTGGGTGCGAGCAACCTGGGCGCGGCATTTACCGGCGGGTTTCCGGTTACCGGTGGTTTTTCCCGCTCGGTGGTCAATTTCGATGCGGGTGCACAAACGCCCGCAGCGGGCGTGTTCACCGCTGCCGGCATCCTGCTGGCGGCCCTGTTGCTCACACCGGCCCTTCACTACCTTCCCTTGGCCACCCTGGCAGCCACCATTGTCGTGGCCGTCTTGTCCCTGGTGGACCTGAGCATCCTGCGCCGCACCTGGTCGTATTCGAAACCTGATTTCGCTGCGGTGGTGACGACCTTGGTGGTCACCTTGGGCGCCGGCGTCGAGTCGGGACTGATCGCTGGCGTATTGGTTTCTTTGCTGCTGTTTTTGTTCAAGACCAGTCGACCCCATATCGCTGAAGTGGGCCTGGTGCCAGGGACCGAGCACTTCCGAAATGTTCTGCGTCACGCGGTGACGGTGAGCCCGCGGCTTCTGAGCTTGAGGCTCGATGAGAGCCTGTACTTCGCTAACGCGCGATCGCTGGAAGACCGGATCAACGAGGCGGTGGCTCAAAGACCCGAGCTCGAGCATGTGGTGCTGCAGTGTTCTGCCATCAACGACATTGACGCCAGTGCGCTGGAGAGTTTGGAGGCCATCGACTTGCGTTTGCGCGAGGCCGGGATCGCTTTCCATCTCAGCGAGGTCAAGGGGCCGGTGATGGACCGACTCAAAACAACGAATTTCTTGGCGCGCCTGCCGGGACGGGTTTTTCTAACCCACTATCAGGCTGTGGCTCAGCTGACCCCGGAAGTACTTGCTGCTTCGCCCCAGGTGCCTGCTGGCTTGAACCCTGAGGAGGGAAATCCCTGAGGAAAAGAGTCGCCGAGAGATCTTCTGTCTTCGATTCCCACACTTATATTTGCCCTCGTTTGTTTAACCTAGGAGTTGCTTGATGAATCGTTCGATCGTCCTTGTGATCTTGTCTTTGGGTTGGGTGGCTTCGGCCCATGCCAACCTGGATTTGGCCAACAAAAATGCTTGTACCGCTTGCCATGCGGTCAACAAAAAAATGGTGGGCCCCGCCTATCAGGATGTGGCCAAGAAGTACGCTGGTCAGAAGGATGCGGAGGCCATGCTCGCCAAGAGCATCAAGGCGGGAGGCTCTGGCAAGTGGGGTC
Source organism: uncultured Polaromonas sp. (assembly GCA_964413475.1). Lineage (GTDB taxonomy): Bacteria > Pseudomonadota > Gammaproteobacteria > Burkholderiales > Burkholderiaceae_C > Polaromonas. The sequence goes on from CAYPSU010000138.1 coordinate 4,766, forward strand.
CCGTACCCATGCCCGCCCAACCAGGCCTTAGCGATGCGGATTCCTTGACGCTGGCCAAGTGGATTTTGGGTGGGGCTAAGTGAGGGGACACGGTGCTGTTCTTGCTCTGTCGGCGGCGCTGCTGGTGCTGCCCTCCATCGCTCAGGCGCAGCCTTCCATTTTTCAGGGCGCCGATCTGAGTCTGGGGGGCAAACTGATCCAGGAGCACAAGTGCGCGCAATGTCATATTCAGCGTGTGGGTGGAGATGGTTCGGCCATTTATCGCCCGGCCGGACGGATCAACGGCCCCGGCTTTTTGAGGGGCATGGTCGAGCAGTGCAACACCCAGCTCAATTTGGGTCTTTTCCCGGAAGAGGTTGATGCGGTGGCGGCGGTCCTTAACCGGGACCACTACAAGTTCAAGTGAGCCGATTCAGGGTTAGTCCTAGGCTCTGACGGTTGAAAGAGGCCTGTCACCAGTCCGGTCAGCATGTATGCTACATATAAGTTTATTCGAATATAAGGATTCAAGAGCTTGTGAAGACGCCGAGCAGAGCCCGGTTGAAAGACAGTCCGATCGAGGAGGTCACGGAGGTCCATGATGAAACAAAGCGATGAGCTGCAGCGAGCCTCGGGCCGTTTGCGCAAAGCACCCGAGAATTTCCTGGATGCGACGGGGGTGAAAACTGTCTGGGCGCAAGCCAAGGAGGGGCGGCGCCACTTCATCCGTCACGCATTTGCTGCCGCTGCTGCGGGGCTGGCTGCTCCGCTGGCCACCGCGCAGAGCAATCCCGTACCGGCTGAGGGCGGCGATCCAAATATCCTGAATCTTCCCGAGCACAGCACCGGCTTGGGTCAGGCAGTGGTGACCGACGGCTATGGCAAGCCGTCCCAATATGAGGCCAATGTGCAGCGGCGGCAGAGTCCAGGCTTGACTCAGACCACTCAGGCATCAGTGTCTTTTGCCCCGCTGCAGTCGCTCTTTGGCATCGTCACGCCCAGTGGCCTGCATTTCGAGCGGCACCATCAGGGCTGGTGGGACATCGATCCGTCCAAGCATCGATTCATGATCAATGGGCTGGTCAAGACTCCGATGGTCTTCACCATGGACGAGCTGATGCGTCTGCCATCCGTGTCGCGCTTTCATTTCATTGAGTGTGGAGCCAACACCGCGGTGGAGTGGGGCAATGTGGCCGTACCGACGGTTCAGTACACGCACGGCATGATCTCGTGCAGCGAGTTCACCGGTGTCCCGTTGCTGACCTTGCTTGAGATGGCTGGGATAGATCGAAAGAAGGCCAGATTCGTGCTGGCCGAGGGCGCTGATGGCTCTTCCATGACCCGCACCATTCCTATGAGTCTGATTGATTCAGGTGAGGTGCTCGTGGCCTACGGCCAGAATGGCGAAATGCTCAGGCCGGAAAACGGTTATCCGCTGCGCTTGGTTGTGCCGGGCGTGCAGGGGGTCAGCTGGGTTAAATACCTGCGGCGAATTGAGGTGGGCGATATGCCCTGGGCTGCCAAGGACGAGGCGATTCACTACATCGACCT
>CAYPSU010000139.1:0-6282 GCA_964413475.1 uncultured Polaromonas sp.
CGGCAACGGCAAGATCATCCAGGAGCTTGAGGGAGAGTTTCGCGGTTCGGGCTGGAACGTGATCAAGCTGATCTGGGGCTCCAATTGGGACCCGCTGCTGGCACGCGACAAGGATGGCGCCTTGCGCAAGATCATGATGGACACTGTCGATGGCGACTACCAGGCCTTCAAGGCCAATGACGGAGCTTATGTGCGCAAGCACTTCTTCGGTCGTGATCCGCGAACCCTGGAGATGGTGGCCCATCTGAGCGATGACGACATCTGGAACCTGCGCCGGGGCGGTCACGATCCGCAAAAGGTGTATGCCGCTTACCAGTCTGCGGTTGATCACAAGGGCCAGCCTACGGTGCTCTTGATCAAAACGGTCAAGGGCTTCGGCATGGGCAAGGCCGGGGAGGGCAAGAACACTGTCCACCAGACCAAGAAGCTGACCGACGAGGACATCAAGGCCTTCCGCGACCGCTTCAACATCCCTATTCCCGACAGCGAACTGCCCAAGCTGCCGTTTTTCAAACCGGCTGACGACACGCCGGAGATGAAGTATCTGCACGATCGTCGCCGCGCGCTTGGCGGCTATCTGCCCCATCGCCGTACCCGAGCCGATGAAAGCTTCACAGTGCCATCCCTGGACACCTTCAAGGCGGTGACCGAGCCCACGGCCGAGGGTCGCGAGATTTCCACGACACAGGCCTATGTACGTTTCCTCACGCAATTGCTGCGCGACAAGGCGCTGGGCCCGCGTGTGGTGCCCATTCTGGTGGATGAGGCCCGTACCTTTGGCATGGAGGGCTTGTTTCGTCAGGTGGGCATCTACAACCCGGCCGGACAACAGTACACCCCGGTCGACAAGGATCAGGTGATGTACTACCGCGAGGACAAGGCTGGGCAGATCCTGCAGGAAGGTATCAATGAGGCTGGCGGTATGTCCAGCTGGATTGCGGCGGCGACCAGCTACAGCACCTCCAATCGGATCATGATCCCTTTCTACGTCTACTACTCGATGTTTGGCTTTCAGCGCATTGGGGATCTGGCTTGGGCCGCTGGGGACATGCAGGCCCGGGGCTTTTTGCTGGGCGGTACGTCGGGCCGCACCACACTGAACGGGGAGGGCCTGCAGCACGAAGACGGGCACAGCCACATACTGGCCGGCACCATCCCCAACTGCATCAGTTATGACCCCACCTTTGCCCACGAGGTGGCGGTGATCATGCAGCATGGTCTCAAGCGCATGGTCGAAAAGCAGGATAACGTCTTCTACTACCTGACTTTGCTCAACGAGAACTATCCCATGCCGGGGCTTCAAAACGGCACTGAGGACCAGATCATCAAGGGCATGTACCTGCTGCAGGAGCCTGGAAAGCTCAAGGGCAAGCTCAAGGTCAATTTGTTGGGATCGGGCTCCATCTTGCGTGAGTCCATAGCGGCCAAGGTGCTGCTGGAAGAACAATGGGGCGTGGCAGCGGCTGTCTGGAGCTGTCCGAGCTTCAACGAACTGGCCCGCGACGGACACGACGCCGAGCGTTGGAACCTGCTGCATCCGACCGAGACGCCGCGCGTGCCTTTCGTGACGCAACAGCTCGAGCGCCAGGCGGGGCCTGTGATTGCATCGACCGACTACATGAAGTCCTACGCCGAGCAGATTCGTGCCTTCATACCGACTGGCCGGGTCTACAGGGTTCTGGGGACCGACGGTTTTGGCCGCAGCGATTTCCGCAGCAAACTGCGTGAGCATTTCGAGGTCAATCGCCATTACATCGTTGTGGCAGCGCTCAGCGCCCTGAGCGAGCAGGGCGAGCTGCCCGCCTCCAAGGTGGCCGAGGCGATTGCCAAATACGGTCTCAATACCGATAAGGTCAATCCGCTGTACGCCTGAAACAGGCCAGGACACATCAGGAGACAAGAGATGGCTCTGATAGATATCAAGGTGCCCGACATTGGCGACTTCAAAGAAGTCGCTGTCATCGAAGTGTTGGTCAAGCCGGGGGACACGGTCAAGGCCGAGCAGTCCCTGATCACCGTGGAATCGGACAAGGCATCGATGGAAATTCCTTCGAGCCACGCCGGTGTGATCAAGGAGATCAAAATCAAGATGGGCGACAAGGTGGGTGAGGGCTCGGTCATCGCGGTGCTGGAGCTTGCCGGTGCCGCGCCTGCTGTCGGGGCGGCGCCGCCGGCCACCGCTGCAGTGGTCCCGCCCACCGTGTCGGCGCCTGCGTTGCAGGCTGCAGCTCAGGTGGCCTCTTCAGGCACCACCGTTGTGCGGGAGGTCCGCGTGCCCGATATCGGGGACTTCAAGGATGTGGCGGTGATTGAGCTGCTGGCCAAGGCGGGGGACAGGGTCGCCCTGGAGCAGTCCTTGATCACCGTAGAGTCTGACAAGGCTTCGATGGAGATTCCGTCTTCTTCGGCAGGTCTGCTCAAGGAGTTACGGGTCAAGATCGGCGATAAGGTCAATATCGGTGATGTGATTGCTCTGGTGCAGACTCAGGATGCTGCGTTAGATGCTGCTCCAACGATACCGGCCCCTGCTGCGCCGGCCCCCGTCTCAGCGCAGGTTAGCGCGGCGCCTGTATCGGTGGCGGTAGCCTCTTCCGCGCCGCCGGTGCCCGCGCATCAGCCGGCAATGTCTTCCGCCGGCTTGCCGCATGCCTCCCCCTCAGTGCGTAAATTTGCTCGCGAGCTCGGGGTGCCTTTGGATGAGGTTCGTGGTTCGGGCCTCAAAGGTCGCATCACTGCAGAGGATGTGCAGAAGTTCACCCGGTCTGTCATGAGGGGTGCCACCCAGACCCAGGCGCAGGCGGCCAAGGCACCGGGGGCCGCATCCGGCGCGAGTTTGGACCTTCTGCCTTGGCCGAAGGTGGACTTTGCCAAGTTCGGGCCGATCGAGCGCAAAGAGATGTCGCGCATCAAGAAGATCAGCGGGGCCAACCTGACGCGCAATGCGATCGTGATTCCGGCGGTCACCAATCACGACGATGCCGATATCACCGAGCTCGAAGCCTTCCGCGTTCTGACCAACAAGGAAAACGAAAAGAGCGGCATCAAGGTGACCATGCTGGCATTCTTGATCAAGGCCTGCGTGGCAGCGCTGAAAAAATTCCCCGAGTTCAACAGCAGCCTCGATGGCGATGCCCTGATCTACAAGCAGTATTGGCATATTGGCTTTGCCGCTGATACCCCCAACGGTTTGGTGGTTCCGGTCATCAAGGACGCCGACAAAAAAGGCGTGCTGCAAATCAGTCAGGAGATGTCCGAGTTGGCCAAGAAAGCCCGCGACGGCAAGCTCAGCCCGGCCGACATGTCGGGGGCGACCTTCACCATCTCCAGCCTGGGCGGGATTGGCGGGCGTTATTTCACGCCCATCATCAACGCGCCGGAAGTCGCTATTTTGGGGGTGTGCAAGTCCAATATGGAGCCGGTCTGGAATGGCAAGGAGTTTGTGCCGCGCCTGATGTTGCCGCTGTCTCTGACCTGGGACCATCGGGTGATCGACGGCGCTGCCGCAGCGCGCTTTAATGCTTACCTGGGACAGATCCTCGGCGACTTCCGCCGCGTCTTGCTCTGATCGCTCAGCCGTTCCGGGCGGGTAAGCTAGACCTTTTTGCAGCATGGGCAGACCAGGGAGCAGCACATGACTACGCTAGTGATCGTCAGAAAGGGCGGCCAGGTTGCGATAGCGGCCGACGCCCTCGTGACTTTTGGGGATACGCGGCTCGGTAGTCGCTTTGAGGCCAACAGCAAGATCATGCGCCTGGATACGCCCCAGGGCGTCAGCTATGTGGGCATGGCCGGTTCCGTGGCCCATTTTCCAGTGCTGCGCAAGGCTATGGGTACCTTGCCGATTGAACAGGTTCAGTTGGGTGGAAAAGACCAGATCTTCGACACCTTCACGCGCCTGCACCCGGTACTCAAGGACCAGTTTTTCCTGCAGACCAAGGAAGACGACAACGATCCCTATGAGTCCAGCCAGTTCAGTCTGGTCATTGCCAATCAGACCGGCATCTACGGGCTTTACAGCTATCGCGAGATCTTCGAGTTCAAGCAATTCTGGGGCATCGGGTCGGGCCGCAGCTTTGCCTTGGGGGCCATGCATGCGGTCTGGGACAAGGCCAGGACAGCTCGCGAAGTAGCCCTCGCTGGCGTCAACGCGGGCTGTGAATTTGACAAGAACTCGGCGCCGCCGGTTGAACTGTATACCCTCAAAATGAAGGTCAACGCAACATGAATGCCTCCGTGATTGACATCAAGGTTCCCGACATCGGCGACTTCAAGGAGGTGACCGTCATCGAGTTGCTGGTCAAGCCCGGCGATCTGATCAAGCCCGAGCAAAGCCTGATCACGGTGGAGTCGGACAAAGCTTCCATGGAGATTCCGTCGAGCCACGGCGGTGTGGTCCAGTCGCTTCAGGTCAAGCTTGGGGACAAGGTCAGCGAAGGCACTGTGGTGCTGCAGCTTCAAAGCGCCGCTGGCGCATCGTCTGCCGCAGGCCCTGGACCCGATGCTCCATCGGCGACTTCAGCAACTTCGGTGCCGGTGGCCGTACCTGCGTCGGCCGCCGAACCGTCGGCGGGCGCCTTGGGTGGCAGCGCTGACCTGCACTGTGATCTGCTGGTACTGGGCGGCGGTCCAGGCGGTTATTCAGCGGCTTTCCGGGCTGCCGATCTGGGTCTGCAGGTGGTGCTGGTCGAGCGTTATGGCACGCTCGGCGGCGTCTGCCTTAACGTGGGCTGCATCCCGTCAAAAGCCCTCTTGCATGTCGCAGCTGTCATGGACGAGGTCAGCCATATGGCCGACCTTGGGGTAGATTTTGGCGCGCCCAGGCTTGATGTGGATAAGTTGCGATCGCACAAGGACAAGGTGATTGGCAAGCTCACCGGTGGACTGGCCGCCATGGCCAAGATGCGCAAGGTGACCGTAGTGCGAGGTTACGGCAGCTTTGTCGGTACGCATCACTTGCGGGTCGAGGAGACTACCGGCGCTGGTCAGAGCAAGACCGGTGGCACGAAGGTGGTGGCTTTCAAGAAGGCCATCATCGCAGCCGGTTCCCAGGCTGTGCGACTGCCCTTCATGCCCGATGATCCCCGCGTGGTTGACTCCACCGGTGCGCTGGGCCTGTCTGGCGTTCCCAAGAAGATGCTGATCGTTGGCGGCGGCATCATCGGTCTGGAGATGGGAACGGTCTACAGCACGCTGGGCGCGCGGCTCGATGTGGTCGAGATGATGGACGGCCTGATGCAGGGCGCCGACCGCGATCTGGTCAAGGTCTGGGAGAAGATGAACAAGCATCGCTTCGACAACATCCTGTTGAAGACGAAAACCGTGGGCGCGCAAGCCACGCCGGAGGGTATCCGGGTGCAATTCGAGGGACTGGACGGTAGCAAGAGCGAGGGTTTGTATGACCTGGTGCTACAGGCGGTCGGCCGTACGCCCAACGGCAAGAAGATCGCTCCAGAGAAGGCGGGCGTGGCCGTGACCGACCGCGGCTTTATCGAAGTGGACATCCAGATGCGCACCAACGTACCGCACATCTTTGCCATCGGTGACATCGTCGGGCAACCCATGCTGGCGCACAAAGCCGTGCACGAGGCGCATGTGGCCGCTGAAGTGATTGCGGGCGAACTGCAAGGCAACAAGGAGCTGGCATCTGCCGCCTTCAATGCCCGCGTGATCCCCAGCGTCGCCTACACCGACCCCGAGGTGGCCTGGGTAGGCCTGACTGAAGACCAGGCCAGGGCGCAAGGCATCAAGGTGAAAAAGGGACTGTTTCCGTGGAGCGCGTCTGGCCGCGCCATTGCCAATGGCCGCGACGAGGGCTTCACCAAGCTCCTGTTTGATGATTCTCCTGAAGCCCACGGTCACGGCAAGATCCTGGGTGGAGGCATGGTGGGCACCCACGCAGGTGACATGATCGGTGAGATCGCCCTGGCCATAGAAATGGGTGCAGACGCGGTAGACATCGGCAAGACCATTCACCCCCACCCCACGCTGGGCGAGAGTATTGGCATGGCGGCCGAGGCAGCGCATGGCAGTTGCACTGACCTGCCGCCGGCCAAAAGATAAGCCGGGCCTGCCTGCCCCGCTCAAAGGACTGCTCAGGCCAGTGGGCTGTCCGGGTGACTGTCTCCAGGGGCCTAGTTGGCTGACGCCTGCAAAACAGCGCCAACTTCCTCGGCCAAAAAATCAAAGACCGCTCGAATGCGGGCGCTGGTTCGCAGCTCCCGATGTACGGTGATCCACATCGGATAGTCCGGCAGCCGCAGTCGCGGCAGTACCGGTCGCACC
>CAYPSU010000140.1:0-6240 GCA_964413475.1 uncultured Polaromonas sp.
AGTGCCCACTGGGGCACACCCGCTGCCTGGTCGATGTCTCGCCGCAGCGGGTGCGCGAGGCTTTGGGCCTGAGCTGACGCGCCTGGGCTGCCGGGCTGCTCTGGGAGTCTGGCGCGACCACGGCCTGCGCGCCTGGCCCACGCACCATGGCGCCCGGGAAAAAGCCAACGCGATGGGCAGCTCAAGGCCCTGGGCACCCGTGAATACTTGTTCGATCTGTTCGCCGCGCGCGCCGCAGCTGCTGGTCAGTGGCGAGAAAGACACCCAGGTGCCGGGTGAAGACCTCTACATCGTGCTGCGCACCGGCACCACGGAGGCCTGGGTTAATCCCACGGGCGGGCATATCGGCCGCAACCGCGAGTTGAGCGACGCGCAGATTTTTGAGGGCGTGATCACGCCTTGGTTTGCGCGCATGCTTAAGTAGGCATGACGTACATCATGTCTAGGGTGATCTGAAGCGCTTGGTCTTGTGCGGCACCGATGTTCGGCGTGAGACTAAATGACACCAACAACCAGCAGCAGCGCTCGGTCAACCGCCCGCATGCGTTCATCTTCCAGACGCCCAAAAGGCGCACTGACTTTTGAGCGAGGTAAGGTGGACAATTTGTCCACCATCACCTGAGACAAGGCCCGAAGCCCATTGTGCGCTGTGGGCTCCACCGTCACTCGAAACGCTGCCGTTCGCAGCTCGCCGGTCACCGGACAAAAAACCACACTGTCCAGCTCGTTCAGCAGGTCGGATTGAATCACCAGCGCTGGTCGAGGTTTGCCGTAGTCGCCTTGCAAGGAAACCGTCACCAAGTCCCCGCGCTGCGTCATGTCCAGCCCTCAACTTGCTCTGCGGCTTCTTGCGCAAATCGGATGGCCTCGGCTTCGTGGCTGTCCCCCTTGAGCGCCAAGCACTGCATCCGGACATCGGCTGCAAAACCCGGTAGTCGCGTGTCAGGCACCCAAAATTGCACCGGCCGCAGGCCTGCGGCTCGCATGCGCTCGCGTGAGCGGGCTACCTTGTTGGTCGAAGAGGGGGTGTTTGGCATCGTGTGCTCCTTTGTCCCTGGACATGATGGGTTGCATGATACTATGCATGCAATAGCCACCAAAAGGATAGTAATCTCACGCGGCCAAGTGCCGAGCCTTCAAGGCCGCACCCACCGCTGCGCCGCCCGCAGCGATTGCATCAGATCATGCTGCGCCTCAAAGCCGAGCTCGGCCCTGGCGCGGCCGATGTCAAAGGGCACTTCGCGGGCGTGCGCGAAGCCGGCAAAGCCGGTGTCGGGCAGGGGGGCGTGGCTGATCTCGCGGTTGGGCTGCAGTTGTCGCGCTGCCTCAATGAAGTCGGCAAAGCGGGCCATGCGGCCGCTGGCGATGGTGTAGACGCAAGACGGCAGGGCCGGCGCGTCGAGCGCGGCCACATTGGCACGCGCCACCTCGCGGGCATCGATAAAGTCTTCGCCACCGCGCCACATGAGCAGCGGGTCGCTCAGGTGGACCGGCCCGCTGCCTTGGCCGAGCAGCTCGGCCATGAGCCGGCCGGGCACCGAGTGGTTGGGCCCGGCCCACAGGCCCAGCACTGCGCTGTAGCGCAGGACCGCGATGCTCAGATTGAAAGCCTGCGCATAGTGCTGCGCAAAGAATTCGCCGGCCAGTTTGCTGGCGGCATACAGGCTCCCGGGTCGCTCGCTCACGCTGTGAAAGGCAAAGTCTTCTCCGACGGGCTGGCTGTGCGGCCTGTGGAAGATGGGGTAGTACACCGTGGTCGATGAGGCGCACACGAGGCGGCGCAGACCCAGGGTGCGGGCAGCCTCGAGCAGGTTGACCGTGCCCATGAAGTTGACGTCAGCCGCCAGAGAAGGCTGGCGCCGGATCGACGTGCTCAGGGCCGCTGCGGTGTGCACTACTGCGGTGATGCGGTGGCGCTGCATCAGGCCTAAGAGGCCAGCACGGTCGCTCACGTCGCCGGCCTCGATCGTCACCTGCGCCAGCGGCAGCACCGAGGCGATGTGCTCGGGCTGCGGGGCCAGATCAAGCAGCACCACCGGCTCGCCGCGTGCGGCCAGCAGGGCTGCAGTCTGGCAGCCGATCAACCCGGCACCCGTGATCAGCGTACTCATGATCGCGGCGCTGCAGCCCCCTCCTCGCTGAAGACCAGGTGATACACCCGACCTTGGAAAGGCTTCATGCCTTGGGTGATAGTCTCGCGCACCGCCTGGCGGATGGGGCTGGCAAGGGCCGCGTCCATGGCCTCCAGATTGTCAAAGTACAGGTCAAACACCATGTACACCGCAGGCGCACCTTCCTCGCCCTGCGCGAGCTTGCGCAGCCGCACCTGGCGCAGGCCGGGGTAGTCAGAGATGGCTTGCAGAACCGCCCCGCTCATGTGCGCATCGAAGGCTTCGCGCTCGGCCGGTGCTACGGTGCCTTCCAGATAGGCCGATCGGATGATCATGTGTTCTCCTGCGGCAGCCACTTGGCCGTTGCCTCATAAGTCTCTTGCAGATGGGTCACCATGAGCGCTACGGCCTTCTTGTCATCGCGCCCCAGGACGGCTTCCATCAGCGCCTGATGCTCGGCCTGCACATCGCGGGCTGCCGGCTTTCGCTTGCTCAGGTGCTGCAGGCGGATCATCCGGTAACGCTCCGTCTGATCGACCATTTGCTCGTGCAGGCGCATCAGCCAGGGTGATCCGCACCCGGCCACCAGCGCTTCATGAAAAGCGCGGTGACGTGCCTCCCAGAGACGGGCGGCCTCTTTCATGTCGGGCCCGGTGGGCAAGGGGGTCCGGCTGAGCCGGTGGAATGCGGCCACGATCAGGGCCTCCCAATCTGCATCGCCCTGGGCCATGGCCAGGGGCAGCATGGCCGACTCGAGCGCGGTGCGGGCCAGGGTCAGGTCCTTGAGTTCGGCACGCGAGACCGGCGCAACCGAAAAGCCCCGCTGCTCGTCCATCACCACCAGGCCCTCGGCTGATAGGCGTTGCAGGGACTCGCGCAGCGGACTCAGCCCCAGGCCGTAGCGGCTCTGCAGTTCTCGGGTGCGCAGCCGTTCCCCCGGCCGCAGCCCGCCGCTGAGGATGTCGTGCCGCAGCAGGTTGTGCGCCTGCCGCGCCAGGGTTTTGGGTTCATCGAGTTCGGCGATCGGCGTGGCCATGATGGGCGGGGCGGTGATGGGGGGACATGGAAACAAAGCGGATTCTATGGCAGCCTAAAAAATTTATATCGACAAGTCTAAATTATGTTGACAAGCTTATTTTGTGCAAACAGAATCGGTGACCGGATTGACCTGAAAGAACCATGACATACGCTTTGGCCACCGTAGAGCATCAAGGACGAACCCATGCCTGCTTGGACGTTCAGGGCCGTTATTTCCCGCTGGCAGGGCTGTCATCGGCTTTGCCTGACAGCGTGCTTGCCCTGTTTGAACACTGGGCCGATCATGATTTGGCGCTAAGCAGGCTGGGCACCGCCTGCCCGGCCGAGGGGGGATGGGCCGCTTCCGAGGTGCGCTTGCTCGCGCCCTTGCTCTATCCGGGCAAGATTCTTTGTGCGGGAGCCAACTATTTTGATCACCTCGCCGAGATGGGCATGCCCGATGCCAAAAAAGAGGATCAGCGCCTGTTTTTTTTCATGAAGCCGCCGCGCAATGCAGTGGTTGGCCCGGGCCACACCGTGCATATGCCCATAGGTACCCGGGCCTTTGACTGGGAGATCGAACTGGCCGCGGTGATTGGCAAGACCGCCCGCAACGTCTCGGTTGACGATGCGCTCTCGCATGTGGCGGCCTACACGGTGGCGATTGATTTTTCAGCACGTGATCACAACCGGGCGCCTGAGACCTTCTACAAGCTCGATTGGGTTGCCGGCAAAGCCAATGACACCTGCTGCCCCATCGGCCCCCATTTGGTACCTGCCAGCGCGATTGCCGATCCACAAAATCTGGGCCTGAGGCTTTGGGTCAATGGGCAGCTCAAGCAGGATGGACGCTCCAGCGACATGATCTTCAGTCTGGCCGAGCAGATTGCCACGGCCTCGCGCATCATGACCCTGGATCCAGGGGACCTGCTGCTCACCGGAACCCCCGCAGGGGTGGGCGCACCAAAAAAGACCTTCCTGAGTGTGGGCGACCGGGTCGATGCCGAGATTGAGGGCATTGGCCGTCTGAGCGTGACCATACAGCCCGGGCGCTGAGAGAGGTTTTTAATGGCCATTGACCCGGTCATTTCCGTGGGTCTATACAAGTTCAAAGGAGAAAGACCATGAGACGAACACTATTGGGCGCAGCGCTAGTTTTTGCATCGGTCGGTATGCTGCCACTGGCCCAGGCCCAGGTCGAGCTGCGAATTTCCAGTGCCGCGCCTGACGTTTCGCCGCTTTCTGAGGCATTTCGAGCCATCAAAGCCCGGATGGAAGCCAAATTTCCGGGTGCCATCAAGATTTCAGTGCACACGGGCAGTTCCTTGTTCCGCCAGGGCACCGAGCTGCCCGCCATGCAGCGCGGCAACCTGGAAATGGCGACGCCTGTGATGCCTGAACTCGAGACGCAGGTCCCTGAGTTCGGAGTCCTTGGCGCCGCTTATCTGTTCAGAGATCGTGATCACATGATCAAGACCTTTCGCAGTGACATTGGCAAAGAATTTTTCAGCGCTGTCGAGTCGCGCATGGGCATTGTGATCCTGGATACGGGCTACATCGGAACCCGGACGGTCAATCTGCGCAGCGACAAGCCTATCCGAGTCCCTGCTGACCTCGCTGGCTTCAAGATGCGCATGCCGCCTGGGCCAGCATTTCAGACCATAGCGCAGGCCTTGGGTGCAGTCGCGGTTGCCATGCCTGCCACCGAGATGTACCTGGCCCTCAAAACGGGTGCCATCGACGCGCATGACAACCCCACCAACATGACCCGCGACTGGAAGCTTCAAGAAGTGACATCGCAGGTGATACTGACCCGCCATCTGGTGCAGCCTTTGTTTGTGGCCATTGCCAAGCCAGTGTTCGACAAGCTGACACCGGCTCAGCAGGCGGAACTGAGGGCTGCCACTCAAGAGGCCATTGACATCCAGATCGGCAAGTCAGCCAAGGATGAGTTTGACGCGCTGGAAACCTTCAAGGCGGCAAAACTCCGGATAGTCGAGCCTGATGTCGCAGCCTTTCGCACCGCCGTCCGGGAGCAGTACAGGAAATCCGGAATGTCAGACAAATGGAAGCCGGGCCTGATGGAGCGTGTGGATGCGGTGCGGTGATGGTGGCTCCGCGGCAAATTGAGGATGTCTTGAAGCGGTGATAAGGCACGCGATGTTCCAGCCCGGCAGATCGTCAACGCGCTCATTTCCAGACCGCCAGTATTACTGCGGGCGGGATCTCACGCGTGCTCAATCCATAGCCGACTTGCGAGCCATGGCACTTCATCGCTTGCCGCGAGTCAACGCCGAGTATTTGGAGGGGGGGGCCGAGGACGAGCGCTCACTCTTGGCCAACCGACAAGCCTTCGACGAGCTCGAATTCCAGCCCCGTGTTCTGCGGGACGTCTCGAATATCAGTTTGCAGCGGACGATTCTCGGCGTGAGCAGTTCGCTGCCCTTGGCGATTGCGCCAACCGGATTCAATGGTCTTTTGTGGCACCAAGGCGACTTGGCGCTGGCAAGGGCTGCTTCCAGCAAGGGCATTGCATTTGCCCAGAGTACGGTCTCCAATGCCACCATCGCTGATGTGGCTGTAACGCCAGGTCTGCGGCACTGGTTTCAGCTCTACCTTTATGGTGAAGATTGCGTTTGGGAGCGCTTGCTGCAGCAGGCTGCTGCCGCTGGATGTGAAACCGTCATGTTGACCGTTGATTCGCCTGTGCATGGCAATCGTGAGTGGGATCGTCGTAACTACCAGTCCGGCTTTGCGCTCACATTCTCCAGCAAGCTCGACATGCTTTGCCATGCCCGGTGGATGTGGCAAGTGCTCAGGCATGGCCTTCCCAGTTTTCCGAACTTGGCGCAATTCGCGCCTGGGACAGATCGCACCTTGTATACCGTCGCGCGCTGGGCCCTGGCCAACCAACGGCCTCAAACGGATTGGGCCACCGTGACACAAATCCGAAGGGCTTGGCCAGGCAAGCTCCTCATTAAAGGCGTGGCCAACGTTGCCGACGTTCGTACCGCTATGGATGCGGGGCTAGATGGCGTAGTCTTATCTAATCACGGGGGTCGACAGCTCGATCGGTCAGTCGTCCCGTTAAGACTGGTGCGCCAAGCGCGGG
>CAYPSU010000141.1:0-4393 GCA_964413475.1 uncultured Polaromonas sp.
TTGCCGATCATTTTGAACCACTCAGCAAGGGATCCGGTTTTCAGGGGCAAGGTCACCTCGATGGTGTCCAGTTAGGTTGGACCGGCGAAGCGTTGGATTTTTAGAGTCCGATCCAGCATGGTTACACCGCGACCGGTCACGATCGGCCGGTAGGGTCAAATCCCTTCGGCGGCCCGGCAGTCGATTCAGGCTGTTCTTTCGCTACGACTCTAAAACCCGCATCATCATTTTCGCCTGGGTCAACGACGAAACAACTCTACGGTCGGCGGACAGCAAGAGCGATCCTCATACGGTCCTCCAGCGCATGCTGAAACGCGGTAGCCCGCCAAACGACTGGGGTGAACTGATGGCAACGAGCAAATCTGACTGGCGGGGGTAGTCTCGGTTGATCCCTACCCAACTCATTGTTGTAGCGCACGACGCACTCGTCTTCGGTCAGTGATTGCCACCCAACGTGCCTGACTTTCAGGGCGCCGAAAACGGGGCGGTTACCCGTTGCACGCCCGCGCGCGAGTTGGATACGGCGGATGAGTGAGTCGCTTGAGAGAGGTAAAGCATGAAAACCCGTGACAAGGTGGTCAAGGCTCTGATGAAGCGCTCCGGCGTGAAGGCCGAAGTTGAACGCATCGAGCGTGAGGAAGACGAGCTTGTCGACGCCTTACTCAAGACCGGGCAGGCGGCGGGCTTGGCACAGGCTGAGCTTGCTGCACGCATGGGCACGCAAGCACCGGCGGTAGCCCGGCCAGAGAAATCGCTCGCAATCGGAAAATATTCACCATTGGTCGCCACAGATCGGTGTGACGATTTCACCCACGAGGCGATGGTTCATGGTTGACTGACTCCAATGACCGTACTCAAGGGCCTAGCCTGGATTCTTATCTTCCAATGCGTGGGTGAGGTGATCGCGCAGTTTTTGTCTGGCCTATGGCCAGGCCCGGTCATCGGCATGCTGTTATTAGCGTTCGCCTTGACCTGCAGTCCTCTACGCGATCCGGTCTCTGCCGCAGCCAACGCGCTGCTGCCGCATCTCTCGCTGCTATTTGTGCCCATCGGAGTCGGAGTCCTGCTTCACACAGAGCTGATCGCGCGCTCGGGCTGGGCCCTGCTCGCGGTGCTCGTGATTTCAACCTGGATCGGGCTGGCGGTGACGGCGATCGTTTTGCACGCCCTTTGGAACTCATCTCGAAACGAGGACAAGCGTGAATGATTTTTTCGAGCTGTGGATTTATCTGTCAGCCACACCGCTGTTCGGGCTGACCGCCAGCCTGTCGGTGTATGTGATCGCGCAAGCCCTGTATTCCCGGCTTGACCGGACGCCACTCGCTAATCCAGTCCTTTGGTCAGTCATGGTTCTTGCGGGTTTTTTACATCTAACTCACACACCGTACCAGACCTATTTTTCCGGGGCCCAGTTCATTCACTTTTTTCTGGGGCCCGCTGTCGTGGCGCTTGCATGGCCGCTCTGGGAGAGGCGAGCTGAGTTGAGAAATCGCGCTGTTGCACTCGTAACCGCCGCGGTATTCGGAGGCGCGGCTGCTGCGGCCTCTGCTGTTGTCTTGGGCAGCCTGCTGGGGCTCACCGACGATGTGCTGCGGTCGCTTGCACCCAAATCGGTTACCGCACCCGTTGCCATGGGTATCGCCGAGCGGATTGACGGCATTCCAGCGCTGGCCGCCGTGTTTGCTGTGGTCACTGGCATGATCGGTGCACTGAGCGCCAAATATCTGCTTGACCTTCTTCGAATTGGCTCGCCCGCAGTGCGAGGCTTTGCGCTGGGTACAAGCTCTCACGGGATCGGCGCCGCCCGCGCCATGCAAGTTCATCCAGACGCCGGCGCCTATGCTGGGCTCGCACTCGGCATTCAGGTTGTTGTGGCTTCGCTGATCCTGCCGTTGATCGCACAATTATTCTGAGCGACTCATTCCCGGAGGGGCGTCGCATTGATCGATGCCCCGGTGCAGCGACAGGCACAACGACCGCCTTGCCTTCACGTCGCTTCATTTTCTGCATTCCATAAAAAAACATTGTCGGGCAGCGATCGCGTCCCAGTCCCAGACGATGCCCAGGCCAGGGGCTTGCGGGGGCAGCGCGAAGCCGCCCTCGATCTGCAGGCGCGAGCCGGTGATATCGTCGAGCTGCGGAATGTATTCGACCCAGGTCGCATTGCTCACGGCCGCGCACAGGCTGACGTGGATTTCCATGAGGAAGTGCGGACACACCGGCACGTCGAAGGTTTCGGCAAGGTGGGCGGTCTTGATCCAGGGCGTGATGCCACCGATACGCGCCACATCGGGCTGCACGATGGAGCAGGCACCGAGTTCAAGATACTGGCGAAATTGCATTGGGTGATACATCGACTCGCCGACCGCCACAGGTATCGTGGTGTGCGCCCGCAGTTGCTGATGACCCGACACATCCTCGGCCGGCAGCGGCTCTTCCATCCAGGCCAGGCCCAGGCCGTCAAAAGCGCGTGCACGCCGTACCGCTTCGGCACGGTTAAAGCCTTGATTGGCATCGGTCATGATGTCAAAGCCCGGGCCTACAGCCTCGCGCACCGCGCTCAGACGGGCGACATCCTCGCTCACGTGCGGCCGCCCGATCTTGATCTTGGCCCCCTTGAAGCCCTGAGCCTGCGCCTGGAGGGTCTGATCGACAAGTTCCTGCGGCGACAAGTGAAGCCAGCCACCCTCGGTGGTGTAGAGCGGCACCCGGGCCTGCGCGCCGCCCAGCAGCTTCCACAGGGGCAGGCCCTGGCTCAGAGCGCGCCAGTCCCACAAGGCCATGTCGACGCAGCACAGCGCCAGGCTGGTGATAGCCCCCACAGCAGTCGCATGGGTGTGAAAAAACAGATCCTTCCAGATGGCCTCGATCGCCAGGGGATCGCGCCCGAGCAGACGGGGCACCAGGTGGTCACGCAGCAATGCCACCACCGAGGAGCCACCCGTGCCGATGGTATACGCATAACCGGTCCCCTCGATGCCATCGCTGCAGCGCAGCGTCAACAGTACCGTCTCCTGGGTGACAAAAGACTGGATCGCATCGATGCGGACCACCTTGGGGGGCAGATCGACCTGGCGCAACTCGGCGGCCACAATGGTGGCGCTGGTCTTGGAACCGTCTGCTCTGCTCATGGATGCTTCGGCCTCTCAGTAATTGACAAAACGTGGCGGGCCCAAGTCGATCGTCGACATCATGGTCTGCATGTGCAGACGCATCTGGGCCCGCTTGAGTGCCTCATGTCCCGGTTCAATCCAGAGGTTGTCAAATTCGTTGGGATCGTGTTCGTGGTCGAACAGCTCGGCCAGATCATGACCATGATAGAAGACGCTCTTGTAGCGACCGTCAAACACCATGGAAGCCTGGCTGTGGTCCGGGTGGCCACCCATTGCATCGCGGTACTCCGATCGAACCACGGGCTTATGAAACTGCGCATCGGCGCGCCCCTTTAGCAGGGGTAGCAGGGACTTGCCCTGCATCGATTCAGGCACACCCAGGCCGCAGGCATCCATCAGGGTGGGGGCCACATCAATCGTCTCAACCAGGGCCGAGCTGCGCAGACCCTGCACGAACTGGCCCGGCCAGGACATGATCAAGGGCACCCGCACCAGTCCATCGAAGAAGCGGCAGCCCTTGAGGATCAGACCATGGTCACCGAGCAACTCCCCGTGGTCGCTCATATAGATCACCAGCGTGTTTTCATACTGGCCGGTATCGCGCAAGGTCTGCATGATGCGCGCGAACTGTTCGTCGATCTGCTCGATCATGGCGTAGTAGTTGGCCTTGACCTCTAGCGCATCGTAGTCGTTGTGAGCAGATGCAATCGCATCATGGCCATCGGCACTGACTGGGATGATGTGCTTGCGCACACGCGGATCTTCAGCATGCTTGGTTTGCTGGTCAATGGCCAGAAACTGTCGCTGGCGCTCAAGGTCCGACTCGCGAAAACGCGGCAGCGGCATGTCCCCTGGCCGGTAACGGCTGAGGTACTCCGGAGGCGCATCGAAGGGGCCGTGGGGATCGAAGGGGTTGACGCTGATCATCCATGGCCGGTCGCGCCGCTCCGAGATGAAGCGTATGGCCATCTCCGAGCACCAGGTGGTCTGGTGGTACTGAGCCGGCACGCCGGGGCCGCAAAAATAGTTGACGTGGGCATAGAGCTCCACCGGATCGACGCCCTTCTCGTGCTTGAGCCAGTTTTCGTAGTCGTGGCCATAGGCCTGGTCCGGCGTCGGATGGTGACTCCAGAGAAACACCCGGTAGCCGTCGTCGGTGCGCACCTCGAAATGCTTGGCCGCCGCCAGGTGGAGCTTGCCCACCAGGGCGCAGTCGTAGCCGGCCTCGGCCAGCCGCTTGGTCACCACCGGCGGGGTCAGGCGCAGGGCCTGGGCGGCTT
>CAYPSU010000141.1:4403-6183 GCA_964413475.1 uncultured Polaromonas sp.
GCCGTTACGGTAAACGTGATGAGAGGCTGGATAACGCCCGGTGAGGAAGGTGGCGCGAGCTGGCGTGCAGATCGGGCTTTGTGTGTAGGCCCGCTCGAAGGCCACACCACCAGCGGCCAGTGCGTCGAGCGCGTGCGTGCGGATGTGCGCATTGCCCAAGGCATGGATTGTGTCCCATCGCTGCTGATCTGCGCAGTACCACAGGATGTTGGGACGATGGCCAGCACCCATGGCCTTACTCGGGCCTGATGTTGGCGGTCTTGACCGTTCGCTCCCAGCGCGGATGTTCGCGTGCCAGCAGATCAGCGAACTCGTGCACCGTGGCAGCAGGTACATCGCCGCTTTGCGCAATCTTGCCCCTGAGCTCCGGGCTGTTGACCGCGCGCTGCAGATGTTCGGACAGCTTGGCCACCACGTCAGCTGGTGTGCCAGCCCGAGCGACAAAACCAAACCAGGCCAGCGACTCAAAATCCGTCACACCCGACTCTGCCAGGGTGGGCAGGCCAGCCAGAGACGGCGTGCGCCGCGCCGACGTGGCTGCGAGCGCGGTCAGCTTGCCGCTCTTGATGTGGGCATTGACCTCGATAGGCGACAAAAAGGCGCTATTCGCATGCCCTGCAAGGAGATCGGCCAGAGCAGGGCCACCGCCCTTGTAGGGCACATGCAGCAAATCGATCCCCGCCTGCATCTTGAGCAACTCGCCAATGAGGTGTGGCAGGCTGCCCGAGCCGGGCGTAGCGTAGGAGATCTGGCCGGGTTTGGCGCGGGCGAGCTTGAGAAAATCGGCGACGCTGGTCACGCCGAGCGCAGGGTTGACCACCAAAAGGATCGGCGTGGTCTGAAGCAGGCCCAGCGGCACGAAGTCCTTTCGCACATCGTAGGAGAGCTTGGGGTAGACGTACTGCGTGATCACGAAAGGCGCAGCGGCCAGCAGCAGGGTGTATCCGTCGGCGGGCGCCTTGGCAGCCTCGGCGATGCCGATGGTGCTGGCCGCGCCTGGCCGATTTTCGACCACAAAACTCTGCCCTAGCTGCTCGCCCATTTTCTGGGCCACCATCCGGGCCAGAGCGTCCGAAGCGCCCCCTGGAGGAAAGGGGACGATGACTCGCACCGGCTTGACCGGCCAGGACTGGGCAGGTGCCGCAACCGCGCACAAGAGGGCGGCGAGAACCAAACAACAGTTGCGGCGCATGGCATCTGCAAATCTCAGGCGCATCGAAGATTCCTCTTAGGGAAAGGGGACAAAACCGCTCAGTTAGGGTAGAAACTGATGTCGGCTATAACAATCGATGAGACCATAAATTGCGCAGACCACTTATCCAATCCGCGTAATCCCTGAGCACCATGCCAATGCCAACGATTGAGTCCCAGGGCCTGGACCGGCAGATCACCGAGCCATTGCAGCCGCTCATGGCCAGGAGTGAGTTTTCGGTGGGCACGCGCCTGCCGGCCGAAAGCGAACTGGCCAGTCGGCCCGGTGTAGACCGGCCCTGCGTGCGCGAGGCCCTGATCGCTCCGGAGCTCAAGGGCATGATCAATGTGCCCACTGTACCATTGAGGACCAGATTTTTGCGTCAACCTTCCACCAACAACGAGGAGACTTTCATGAGCAAGAGGATGAAGATCAAGACGCTGGCCGCGGCCTTGGCCTTGGGAGCTTTGGCCGGCTTGAGCAGCACGGCGGTGCAGGCCCAGCAAAAACTCAAGTGGGCCCACGTGTACGAAACCTCCGAGCCCTATCACACCGAATCGGTGTGGGCAGCCGGTGAAATCAAGAAGC
>CAYPSU010000142.1:0-6137 GCA_964413475.1 uncultured Polaromonas sp.
GCTTCTGTGCGTACTGGATGTCCAGGGCGTGCTCGGCATCGACAAAGGCGCAGGTGCCGCCCAGGCGCTGCATCTCGGCGATCACCTGCAGCGTCAGGGTGGTTTTGCCCGAGGATTCCGGGCCGTAGATTTCAATGACGCGTCCGCGGGGCAGGCCGCCTACGCCCAGGGCAATGTCCAGCCCCAGCGAACCGGTGGAAACCACCTGGATGTCTTCGGCGGTTTCGCCTGCACCCAGGCTCATGATGGTGCCCTTGCCGAATTGCTTTTCAATTTGCGCCAGCGCCGCCTGCAGAGCTTTTGCTTTTTCGGTGTTGAGGGTCTTGACCGTTGCGTCCATGAGAAACTCCTTAAAAATCAATGACTTGAGAAAAGTTTGGGCAAATTCAACGAAAGTGGATGAAATCACAGCCTGGATACATGACCAGTACTTTATCAGGTCGTTTCCGCCGGTAAAGCCTTTTTTTGGTCAGTTTGCCTTACTATATCGGCATGACGATTTCCCTGCCGGCGGTGGCCGACCCGGGTTGGCGCCTGACCCATTTGGGCCGACTGCTAGGACACAGCTTGAGGCGCTTCGATGCGCGTGTGCTGCAGCTCATGGCCCACGATCCCCAGGTGCCTCTGGCCCTGTCCAATCTGGCCGCGCGCGAGCAGATCGGCGCGGCGCACATCCATATCACCCGCCACTTGTCTTTGACCGGATCGCGACTGAGCGATCTGGCGCTCAGCGCAGGCATGAGCAAGCAGGCCATGGGCGACCTGGTGGACCAGTGCGAGGCTTGGGGCTTGGTGCTGCGCCAACCCGACCCGCGTGATGGTCGGGCAAGGCGGGTGGTCTTCACCGAAACCGGCTTGCAGTGGCTGCAGGCTTTTCATCGGGCGGTATCGCAGGTCCAGATGGAGTTTTCGCAGACCGTCGGTGAGCAGGTGGCCACCGTGGTGATGCTGGGCCTGGAGGCTTATGCGACTGGCTATGAGCCTTGAGCCGCCGCCGCACCGATTACCGGTTGTTCACGCCTTCGCCCAAGCCTAGAATGGTTTGAACAGCCTTGAAAAAACCCAGCAAAAGCGGATGTCCTTGGGGCCAGGGGCTCGGCAGAAAACCCGGGTCAGACATCGCGAGGGCTTGTAAAGGGGGCAGCCATGCGAATCCTGATTGCCGAAGACGACCATGTTCTGGCCGATGGCCTGCTGCGTACGCTGCGCAGTTCGGGTGCGGTGGTCGACCATGTCGCCAGTGGCAGCGAGGCCGATGCGGCCCTGATGGTCAACGCTGAATTTGACCTGCTCATTCTGGACTTGGGATTGCCCCGCCTGCATGGCCTCGAAGTGCTCAAGCGCTTGCGCGCCCGGGGCAGTGTGATGCCGGTGTTGATCCTGACCGCTGCTGACAGTGTGGACGAGCGGGTCAAGGGGCTGGACTATGGGGCCGATGACTACATGGCCAAGCCGTTTTCCTTGCAGGAGCTTGAGGCTCGGGTGCGGGCGCTCACGCGCCGCGGCATGGGTGGGGCCAGCAGTACCATCAAGCATGGGCCGATGGTCTACGACCAAGCGGGCCGCGTGGCCACGATAGACGGGCAAATGATTGAACTGTCGGCTCGTGAGCTCGGATTACTTGAAGTGCTGTTGCAGCGCGCTGGGCGGCTGGTCAGCAAGGACCAGCTGGTTGAACGTTTGTGCGAGTGGGGTGAAGAGGTCAGCAACAATGCGATTGAGGTCTACATTCACCGCTTGCGCAAGAAGATCGAAAAAGGCCCGATCCGTATTGCCACGGTCCGCGGCTTGGGCTACTGCCTCGAAAAAATCCCCTGATTCGCCGAGAGGGTTTCCACTGCGGGCGCCCCTGGGGCGGCTGCAAGCCAGGGTTGCGCCATGAAGTTATTCCAGCGTGACAAACGCAGCCTGTTCGGTGAAATCCTGGACTGGATGCTCACCCCTTTGCTGCTGCTGTGGCCGATCACCTTGGCTCTGACCTGGCTGGTGGCGCAGGACACAGCCGGCAAGCCCTTCGATCGGGCGCTGGAGCACAACGTCAATGCGCTCAGTCAGTTGCTCTCCGTTCGAGAGGGCCGGCTGACATTTTCTCTGCCGGGCCCCGCCCGAGAGATTCTCCGGGCCGACGACACCGATCAGGTCTTTTTCCAGGTTCGTCGCGGCAATGGCGAGTTGCTGGCCGGCGAGTACGAGCTGCCTGTCCCCAGGGAGGCCGCACCCATCGCCGAAGGCCAGGTCAGGCTGCGTGAAGATGTGATCCAGAACAAAGAGGTGCGGGTGGCCTACAGCTGGACCTGGGTCAACACCCAGCCGCCCGAGCGGGTGCTGATCCAGGTGGCCGAGACGCTGGAGAAGCGCAAGACCTTGGCCGCCGAGATCGTCAAGGGCGTGATGGTCCCGCAGTTTGTCACTCTGCCTTTGGCGGTGCTGTTGGTATGGCTGGCGCTGGTGCGAGGCATTCGACCCTTGGCGCAGCTGGAGCGGCGCATACGTGCGCGCAAGGCCGATGACATGAGTCCGCTCGATGAGAGGGCCGTGCCCGAGGAAGTGGCTCCCCTGGTGTCCTCCATCAACGACTTGCTCAGCCGGCTTAAGGGATCGCTCAGCACTCAAAAGCGGTTTCTGGCCGACGCAGCCCATCAACTGAAGACGCCGCTGGCCGGGCTACGTATGCAGGCGGACCTGGCACAGCGGCAGGCCGACGCGGAAGAACTCAAGCGCTCGTTGCAGCAGATTGGTCGGGCCAGTGTGCGAGCCACGCACACCGTCAACCAGCTGCTGGCCCTGGCGCGGGCTGAGACCAGCGGCCGCAGCCTGACCACGACAAGGGTTGAATTGGTGCAGCTGGTGTCCGAAGCGATTCAGGAGTCGCTGGCCCGGGCGCTGGACAAGCGGATCGACCTTGGCTACGAAGGACCCGAGGCGGGTCAGTCCCCCAGCACGCTGGAGGGCAATGCCACCTTGTTGCGAGAAATGGTGCGTAACTTGATCGACAACGCGATCAACTACACGCCAGAGGGCGGACAGGTCACAGTGCGTTTGCTGGCCGATCGAAGCACCGGTTGTCTGATGCTGCGGGTAGAAGACACTGGCCCTGGGATCCCGCAGGACGAGCGTGAACGGGTGTTCCAGCCCTTCTATCGGGCTCTGGGCACCAATGTGGATGGATCGGGGTTGGGTCTGGCCATCGTCGCTGAGATTGCCGGTCAGCACGGCGCTGAGGTCAGCCTCGACAGCTGCGGCCACCCCGACCCTTTTCCGGGAGCGCGAGTGACGGTGCGCTTCGGGGCGGCCGAAGCAGCAGGATAGGTACTGGAATCGGCGGCGGCTTCGCGCTTCGCCCAGGCAGGGCTGCAGGTCGTGCGGCTGCGGCGGCCGGCCTGGGCTCGACCGGCGATCAGCTCAGATGCTTTCCGATCAGCCCGGCCAGCTCGAACATATTGGCCTGCGGTTTGCCCAGAACTGGCAACAGCGCTGCGTCGGCATTGATCAGCCGCTTGTCCTTGGCATCTTGCAGGCCATGGGCCTTGATGTAGTCCCACAGCGCCTTCATGACCTGCGGCCTGGTGGTGGAGGACTGACCGATCACCGCGGCCAGCGCGGCACTCGGTTGCTTCTGCGAGGCAGCACTGGGTTGGCGAGGGGCTTTGGTGGTCTGGGCCGGCTTCTTGCGCGCGGCCGCCTTCTTGGCGGGGGCTGCACGGGTGGGCGTCGCGGCTCGTCCGGCCGAACCGGCACCCGTCTTGCGGGGTGGGTACTTTGAAGGTGCGAATTCGAAGTTCACCTTGCCGGCCTCGGGATCCCAGACCAGCATGGCCTTGAACGGCCGACGCGTGCGGGTGGAGACGAATTTCTCCAGCATATCGGTTTTGCCGGTGCTCAGCAGCTTTTGCATTTGCGCTCGCTCGACCGGCTGCTGCAGGATCACCTGGCCACTCTTGAAGTCGCAGCTGGGCGTGGGCTGCGCCGCCGTGGGGACCGATCTTTCGCAGATGTAGTTCTTGCCATGCTCGCGCACAGAGCCCCCGCACTTGGGACAAGCGCCCAGTGGCTCGCTGGCGCCGAGGTCTATCAGCTCACCGGTCTGCGCTGCGTCTTCATCACCGAAGTCAAATTCCAGCTTGTAGTTTTTGGCCTCTTCGTCGAACTTGATGATCATCTCTGCGGTGAAAGGCCACCCGGCCTTGGACCTGAAGCCATCGAGTGGCCCGATGCGGCGATCGCGCAGGAACTGCTCGACCTCCTGCAGCTCGAAGGTGCGCCCGGCCGGTGTCTTGCCGAATGAAAAGCCGCAACCCTCGCCGGCCCCGTCGGCGCCCGTGCAGGTGTAGCGCCGGTAGTTTTCCTTGATGGCGCCGCCGCAGTTGGGGCAGGGCGTTTGCAAGGTGGCGTAATTGCCGGGGATGGTGTCTTTGTCGTAGCCCTTGGCCTTGGCCACGATTTTTTCGGTCATGGCTTTGATCTGTGCCATGAACTCGTCGCGGCTGAGCTGGCCTTTTTCCATCAAGGCCAGACGGTGCTCCCATTCGCCGGTGAGGTCGGCGCGCGAGAGTTCCTCGGCCCCCAGTCCGCGAAGCAGCGTCATCAATTGGAAGGCCTTGGCTGTAGGGATCAGTTCTCGCCCTTCGCGCAAGAGATACTTTTCATTGAGCAGACCTTCAATGATCGCTGCGCGGGTTGCGGGTGTACCCAGCCCCTTTTCCTGCATGGCCTCGCGCAACTCTTCGTCCTCCACCAGCTTGCCCGCTCCCTCCATGGCGCCGAGCAGCGTTGCTTCGGTATAGCGCGCCGGCGGCCGGGTCTTTAGTCCGCGCGCCTCGGCATGCTCGGTGTGCACCATCTCGCCGGGCTTGATGGCCACCAGCGGCTGGCCTTTGTCGCCCTCCTTGGCATCGGTCACTTCCTCGGCCGCCTCTTTGCCGTAAATGGCCAGCCAACCCGGCTTGACCAGAACCTTGCCCTCGGTCTTGAAATGGTGGCCCACCACCTGGGAAATACGGGTGGTGACCAGGTATTCGGCGCTGGGGAAAAAGATCGCCATGAAGCGCCGCACCACCAGGTCGTAGAGCTTCTGCTCGGCCTCGCTCAGGCCGCTGGGGGCCTGTGTGGTCGGAATGATGGCAAAGTGGTCCGACACTTTGCTGTTGTCAAAGACGCGCTTGCTCGGTCGGATGTAGTTCTGGTTGAGGGCGGTCAGCGCATGGGGCGCGAGGTGGCGCATGCCACTGTCGGCCAGCATCTCGAAGGTCTGACGAACCACCGGCAGATAGTCCTCGGGCAAGTGGCGCGAGTCGGTTCGCGGATAGGTCAGGGCCTTGTGCCTCTCATAGAGGCTTTGCGCCAGGGCCAGTGTGGTTTTGGCCGAAAAGCCGAATTTGCCATTCGCCTCGCGTTGCAGCGAGGTCAGATCGAACAGCAGGCCCGAGGCTTGTGTGCTGGGCTTGGATTCTTCAGTAACGGTGGCGGCCTTGCCCCGCACCGCCTGCACCACGGCCTGCGCTTGCGCCTCGGTCCACAGCCGGTCCGATCGCAGTTCCTTGTCCTCCGTGCCGTCAGCCGGCGTGCGCCATTTCGGGTCAAACCATTTGCCGGCGTATTCGCCCGCCTCGGCCACAAAGGTGGCGTGAACCTCCCAGTAGTTGCGGCTGACAAACTGCCTGATTTTTTCCTCGCGCTCGACCACCACCGACAAGGTCGGTGTTTGCACCCGGCCCACGGTGGTGAGGAAAAAGCCACCATCACGCGAGTTGAACGCGGTCATGGCGCGCGTGCCGTTGATGCCAACCAGCCAGTCCGCTTCCGAGCGGCAACGGGCCGCATCGGCCAGGGGCATCATCTGCTGGTCGCTGCGCAGCTTCTCAAATCCTTCCCGAATGGCGGCCGGAGTCATCGACTGCAGCCAGAGTCGCTTGATCGGATGTCGCGACTTGGCGTACTGCTGGATCAGCCGAAAGATCAGTTCGCCTTCGCGGCCGGCGTCGCAGGCGTTGACCAGCGCACCGACGTCCTTGCGCTTGGCCAGCTTGACGATGGCATTGAGCCGGCCCTTGGTCTTGTCGATGGGTTTGAGGTCGAAATAGGGCGGAATCACCGGCAGGTGGGCAAAGCTCCATTTGCCGCGCTTGACGTCAAATTCC
>CAYPSU010000143.1:0-6127 GCA_964413475.1 uncultured Polaromonas sp.
ATGCCGGTGACCGGACAGCTGTTCTTCATGTACGCCACGATGCTGATCGCGGTGCCGACGGGCGTGAAGGTGTTCAACTGGATCGCCACCATGTGGAAGGGCTCGATGACCTTCGAGACCCCGATGCTGTTTGCCGTGGGTTTTCTGTTCGTCTTCACCATGGGCGGATTTACCGGCCTGATTCTGTCGGTGGCTCCGGTCGATATCCAGCTGCAAGACGGCTACTATGTGGTGGCGCATTTCCACTATGTGCTGGTGGCTGGCTCCCTGTACGCCATGTTTGCCGGTTTCTACTACTGGGTGCCCAAGTGGACCGGTGTCATGTACAACGAGACCCGCGGCAAGATCCATTTCTGGTGGTCGCTGATCTCTTTCAACGTCACCTTCTTCCCGATGCACTTCCTGGGCTTGGCGGGTATGCCGCGTCGCTACGCTGACTATCCGATGCAGTTCACCGACTTCAACATGTGGGCCAGCGTTGGTGCTTTTGCCTTCGGTATCGCGCAGGTCTACTTTTTCTTGTTTGTCGTCTGGCCAGTGATGCGCGGCGTGGGTGAAAAGGCATCGGCCAAGCCCTGGGAGGCCGCCGAGGGCCTGGAGTGGGAAGTGCCCTCGCCAGCCCCCTTCCACACCTTCGAGACTCCGCCCAAGCTCGATGCCACTGCCACCCGGGTCATAGGCTGATTCAGTCTCTGCCATGCCGACCGAGCAAGACAAGTCCAATCGCCGCCTGGGGCTGATCCTGGGCTCGGTGGCGCTGGCCTTCTTCCTGGGTTTCATGGCCCGCATCGTGTTTCTTGGAGGCTGAAGCTCTAGCATGCTCTTGCGCCGTGACAATTTACGAATGCTGGGCAAACTCAGCGTCATCGCGCTGGGCATGTTCGCGTTCGGCTACGCGCTGGTGCCCATCTACCGCCATATCTGTGAGGCCCTGGGCATCAATGTCCTGGCCGTGGCCGAGCGCCGTGTGCCTGGTGTGGCGCCATCGCTACCGGCCAACACGCAGGTTGATCGCAGTCGCACCATCACGGTGGAGTTCGATACCAACGTGCGAGGTCCCTGGGACTTCAAGCCGGCGGTCCGGTCGATGCAGGTACACCCTGGCGAGCTCATGACCGTGATGTACGAGTTCCAGAATATCCAAAATCGATCTATGGCGGCCCAGGCCATCCCGAGCTATGCACCCCGCCAAGCCGCCAGCCACTTCAACAAGCTGGAGTGCTTCTGTTTCACGCAGTACTCACTGCAACCGGGCGAGAAGAAGCAATGGCCGGTGGCCTTCATCATCGACCCCAAGTTGTCCAAGGATGTGACCACCATTACCTTGTCCTACACCTTCTTCGAGGTGGGAGGCAAGACGCCGCCCGCGCCGCAGGGCTCCCTGGGTAAGGCAGCTGGCACGGTTGTACCCGCTTCGGGGGCCTGAGGATCATGCCCGGTTTGGTCAGGCAATCTTGGTTGATCACGATCAAGGCGGTGATCTGGTCTTTTCTGGGTTTGCGTGCTCAGAGCGATTTTGATCGTGATGTGCGGCAAATCAAGCCGCTGCAGGTGATTGCTGTGGGTTTGATCGGTGTTTTTATGTTTGTGGGGGCCTTGGCCGCGCTGGTTCACTGGATCGTGCCGGGCTGAGGGATGGTTCAGGCTGCTGCACGGCGGCTGGATGCAGATGGTTTTGCAGAGCGATTGAGTTAAAGAGGAAAGAGCATGTCTTCAGCTTCACACGGCGCCACGCCTTATTACTTCGTGCCGGCCCCTTCTCGCCATCCGGTCATGGCGGCCATTGGCCTGTTTTTCGTGATTCTGGGGGCCGGACAGTGGGTCAATGGGGTTGGTTGGGGTGCCTACAGCCTGCTGTTTGGATTGCTGTGGTGGTTTGTCGTGCTCTATCAGTGGTTCCGCGATGCCATTGCTGAAAGCCAGGGCGGCCTCTACAGCGATCGGATCGATCGCTCCTTCCGCTGGAGCATGAGCTGGTTCATATTTTCCGAGGTCATGTTTTTTGGGGCTTTCTTCTCGGCCCTGTGGTGGGCTCGGGCACATGCCTTGCCCACGCTGGGCAGTCTGGACAACGCCTTGCTTTGGCCCGAGTTCAGGGCCGTCTGGCCTACTGCAGAAATCGGTGCCACCGCTTCCCCAGGCGGGATTGTTGAGCCCTTCGCCACCATCGGTCCATTCTGGTTGCCCACCATCAACACCGCCCTGCTGCTCACTTCGGGGGTGACCCTGACGATTGCGCACCATGCTCTGCGCGAGGGGCAGCGGTCGAAGACCATCACCTACATGTGGATCACGGTCCTGTTGGGCCTGATCTTCCTGTTCGTTCAGGGCTACGAGTACACCCACCTGTACAAGGACCTGAACCTCAAGCTCAATTCGGGCATTTATGGCTCGACGTTCTTCATGCTGACGGGCTTCCATGGCCTGCATGTTTTTGTCGGCATGTTGATGTTGTTGTTCATCACGCTGCGCTTGCAAAGGGGGCATTTCACGCCGGATCGCCATTTCGGTTTCGAGGGCGCGGCCTGGTATTGGCACTTTGTCGATGTGGTCTGGCTGGGCTTGTACATCCTCGTCTATTGGATGTAACTCTGAACTGTCCGCGTCCTGTGCGGGCGTAAAAAAAGGCCGCGATGTCAGCGGCCTTTTTCTTGGGTCTGTCGGTGGAGGTCTGATGGATCAGGCCCCAGAGGGCAGTCCGGTCGGCCGGATGTAGCCCAGCTTCCAGGCCAGCAGGATGCAGAGAAACAGCAAAATGGAAAATCCCACCCGGAAGGCCAGGGCACGCGCCATATGGCTCGATTTGTCTTTGTCCCGGGTGCCACCCTTGAGCATGAAGTAAAGGGCGCTGGCCAAGGCACCAAGGATGGCCACGAAGGCCAGACCGATCAGATACGACATACAGGAGATTATCCGCGCATGCCTGATTCCGTGAGTCACACTCCGGGCGCCTCCAGGTCCCTGCGGCGCTTGCTGCTGACCCTGGCGACGGTGCTGATGGTGGTACTGACCTTCTCCCTGGGGCGCTGGCAGATGAGCCGGGCCCAATACAAGACGGATCTGGCGGCCGCAATCGAGGTCAAGACCAGCGGGCCAGCCTTGCAGGCCGGCGATCTGCTGAACCAGACGGACTTCGGCTCACTGGTACACCGGCGTGTGGTTTTGCAGGGACGTTGGATTGCGGATCGAACGGTGTACCTCGACAACAGGCCGATGGCCGGCCGGCAGGGCCTGTGGGTGCTGACTCCGCTGCAGCTCGATCACAGCCCACAGGTTGTCCTGGTTCAGCGCGGCTGGATTGCCCGTGATTTTCAAGACAGGCAGCGTCTGGCCCCGGTGCAGACGCCGGAGGGGTCGGTGGTGCTCGAAGGTCGTTTAGCCCTCGAGCCAGGGCAGCTATACCAGCTCGAATCGCAAGATGAGGGCCTGATCCGGCAAAATCTGAGCTTGAAAAAGTACCAGCATGAAACAGGCTTGCCGCTTTTGGGGGTGATGGTGGTGCAGACCGGGTCAGCCAGTGAGGGCCTGCTGCGCCAATGGGACCGGCCCGATCTGGGTGTGGACAAGCACCATGGGTATGCGTTCCAGTGGTTCTCCTTGTCAGCGCTGTTGGTGGTGCTGTATGTCTGGTTTCAGTGGATAGCGCCACGCCGCAAGAAACGGGCGGATGCCTGATCATGAACTCCTCCTCACCGCCTCCCGCCGATGTACGCCAGGATCAGCCCCTTGAGCTGACCGTCCACGCCCTGCCTTCGCCCGAGCGGGCCGACGGCGCTGCGGCGGCGGCAGGGCGTTTGCGCATGCTGCTGATCCTGCTGGTTTGCGCGGCACCGGTTATCGCTTCGTATTTCACTTATTACGTGATCCGGCCAGAAGGCCGCCGCAATTTTGGCGACCTGATCGAACCGCAGCGGATGCTCCCAGCGTCCGATGGCACGACTCTCGAAGGTCGCGCGCAGCCGCTGAGCAGCCTGAAGGGCCAGTGGCTTCTGGTCAGCGTGGCTGGCGCGGCCTGTGATGAGCGCTGCCAGCAGCACCTGTATTTGCAGCGTCAGTTGCGCGAGTCTCTGGGCCGCGAGAAGGATCGGGTTGACCGGGTCTGGTTCATCAATGATGAGACGCCCGTCCCGGTGGCTCTGATGCCGGCGCTGCAGGGCGCAACGGTGTTGCGGGTTCCCCCGGCTGTTCTGTCGGCCTGGCTGGAGCCTGCGGCCGGTCGGCAGTTGAGTGACCATCTTTTTGTGGTGGACCCGATGGGACATTGGATGATGCGCATGCCCGCCGGTCTGGAAGTCGAGTCGGCCGGTAAGGCCAAGCGCGACCTTGAGCGCCTGCTGCGCGCATCGAACAGTTGGGACCAGCCCGGACGCTGATGGCTGACCATGACTGAGGTAGCGCTCTACGATTTCGGACCGACGGGTCGGCTCATGCTCATGGGTGTGCTGATTGCCCTGGGGCCGCTGGCCTGGGTCTGGCTGCGTCGGCGCGGGGATCATCCCACCCAGCGACTGCGCACCCTGACCCTGGTCACCCTGTTTTTGACTTTTGATCTGGTGCTCTTTGGTGCCTTCACCCGTTTGAGTGATTCGGGCCTGGGCTGCCCGGATTGGCCCGGCTGTTACGGCAGCGCCAGCCCGAT
The DNA here is from genome assembly GCA_964413475.1 of uncultured Polaromonas sp. Taxonomy (GTDB): domain Bacteria; phylum Pseudomonadota; class Gammaproteobacteria; order Burkholderiales; family Burkholderiaceae_C; genus Polaromonas. Next base: position 4,640 of record CAYPSU010000143.1, read on the forward strand.
AGGCGCGCGCGAGGAAATCACGCAGGCCCAGACCGCATTGCCCACCGGACCGGTCACCCATGTCAAAGCCTGGATCGAGATGGGGCATCGATACCTGGCCACCGGCGTGGGTGTGCTGATTCTGACGCTGGCGGTGGCCAGTTGGTTGCAGCTTCGGCGCCGGCGGGCTCCGGGCGCTGGCCCTGCAGTTTCTCCCTGGTGGCCCACGCTGACCCTGATCTGGGTCTGCGTGCAGGGGGCCTTTGGAGCCCTGACGGTGACCATGAAGTTGTTTCCGGCCATCGTGACTTTGCACCTGCTGGGCGGGCTGATTCTGCTGGCCCTGTTGCAGGCCCAGGCCAGCCGTTACGCTCTGGTTGCGGGCCAGATAGAGGTCACAACCATGCCCGGTCGCGTGTACGGGCTGTTGTGGCTGAGTTTTGTCCTGTTGTGGCTGCAGATTGCGCTGGGAGGCTGGGTCAGCACCAATTACGCCGTGCTCGCCTGCTCCGAGTTTCCGGCCTGCCAGGGGTCATTCTGGCCTGCGATGGATTTCCGTCAGGGGTTCACGCTTTGGCGAGAGTTGGGCGCCACCTCGGATGGGCAGCACATCAGTTTTGCGGCCTTGACGGCCATTCATTACGCGCATCGGCTGGCCGCCTATGCGGTGATGCTGGTGCTGCTGGTTGCAGCGGGCCGCCTGGGCCGCGAGCCTGCCACGCGCAAGGCCAGTTATGCCTTGCTGGGCCTTGTGATCTGGCAATTTCTCAGCGGCCTGAGCAATGTGGTGCTGGGATGGCCGCTGGTGGCAGCGCTGGCCCACACCGGCGGTGCGGCGGCTATGGTGGTTCTGCTGACCGCAGTCCTTTGCCGAACCAGGGCCGCCGGTGACCAGCCTGCCAGGGCCTACACTGCTCGCTCGAGTTTGTCCGCATGAGTTCGCCCAACGTTTCGGCCGCCCCGGCCCTGCCTTCTGCCTCGCGATGGTCGCAGTTTTACGCCCTGACCAAGCCGCGGGTGGTGCAGCTCATTGTCTTTTGTGCGCTCATCGGTATGGTGTTGGCCGTGCCGGGTCTGCCCCGATGGGCCGATGTGGGCCTGGCCCTGATCGCCTGCCTGGGTATCTGGCTGGTCGCGGGTGCGGCGGCGGCCTTCAACTGTATTGTCGAGCGGCATATCGATGCTCGCATGCGCCGCACCGCCTGGCGACCCACCGCCAAGGGCGAGCTGGGTAATGGCCAGACCCTGCTGTTTTCGGGAGTCTTGTGTGCCCTGGGGTCGGTCATCCTTTACGTCTGGGTCAACCCATTGACCATGTGGCTGACCTTTGCCACTTTCGTGGGTTACGCCGTCATCTACACCGTGGTGCTCAAGCCGCTGACGCCGCAGAATATTGTCATTGGTGGCGCCTCAGGGGCCATGCCGCCGGTGCTCGGCTGGGCGGCGATGACCGGCGAGGTGGGCCCGCAGGCCCTGATCCTCTTTCTGATCATCTTTCTCTGGACGCCG
>CAYPSU010000144.1:0-3441 GCA_964413475.1 uncultured Polaromonas sp.
GTCTGGCATGAGCAGGGCCTGGGCGATACGCTTCAGTTCTGCCGCTATGTGCCTTTGCTGGCCCGATTGGGTGCCCGAGTCGTACTGGAAGTCCCCGCTAGTCTTCAGAGACTGCTGGCCTGTCTGCCTGGGGTCGGCCAGATGTTAACGCGTGGCGAGAGTGCCCCTAACTTCGATTGGCACTGCCCCATGATGAGCCTGCCAGGTCAATTTGCAGGTCCTAAGCAAAAATTTGCTTGGGAGGGAGCGTATTTGAAGGCGCATCCTGCGGATGCGCAAAAGTGGTCCGAACGCCTGGGCAAGCCGTCTGGTCGCAGGATCGGTTTGGTGTGGAGTGGTGGTTTTCGCCCCGATCAGCCAGAGCTGCATGCCACAAACCAAAGACGCAACCTTCCCTTTGAAAGTCTGGCACCATTGATTGAGCTCGACTATGAGTTTTTTAGTCTGCAAAAGGGCGAGCATGCCGAGCGCGAGTATGCCCACTCGCCTCTCTATCTGCGTCAGCGAGTGATGGATTGGTCCGCAGAGTTGTCGGATTTTGCAGAGACTGCCGCTCTGATTGAAAATCTGGATCTGATCATCAGTGTGGACACTTCAACGGCGCATTTGGCCGCCGCAATGGGCAAGCCGGTTTGGCTTTTAAATCGCCGTGACTCTTGTTGGCGTTGGCGTCTGTCCGATCAGGCGACTCCCTGGTATCCGAGCTTGAGACTCTTCAATCAATCCCGACCAGGCGACTGGGGGGCAGTGATTGAAGAGGTTCGAGTGGAACTGGATCAGCCCAGGGCTTCCTTCATGAAGGCGATGTCATAGCGCTGCGTCTCTCGTACTTTTTTGTACATCAGCGCGACGCGATCGAGCATCAGTAGACTTTTTTCCGAAGCATCAAAAAACTGTTGGTACGCCTCGCGATACTTTGTAACTGCATCGCCCAGCGTATTCATACCTTCTTTAATGTGGGCGGCGTAGCGAACTTTTTCGAGCTCGTTCGTTCCAAAGACTTCAATTATCATTTTTATCCGACGATCAAATTTTTTGATCGTGGCGTTTATTTCATCAATTTTTTTTAACTGCTTGGGAGACGGCTTTTTCTGGCTCGGGTCACAAGCCTGTAGGCCTTCTTTTGCCAACACTTGTAGCTCTTTGACTTTTACTTGGGTTGACTCCAGCGCTGTCTCCAGCTTTTGCATATGTTCTACGTTGACAGGCGTGGGGCCGCGCTCGGGGAACACAGGCTTGCGAAGTGAGGTGGCGCGGATCTGATCGCAGACTAGGGCAAAGGGCAGTTGTAGTGAGCCCCTGATGCAAGCACCACCCTCGGTGGCATTGATGATCAAGTTCTGGGGAGATAACGCTTTGATCTGCTCCTCAAACCAGGTCTTGTAGAAAAACAACTGCCGCTCGGTTCGCACGGTTCCGCCGTAGTACCCGTCCACATCAAAGCCTGTGGCGGCACGTGCCTTTAGAAAATCCTTCTGATACGCATACATATAACCATCTGCGTGGTCTTTGCCCCCGGTAAGCGCCAGGTCCTGACCGATCAGCACCACCGGATTGGCCCCCAGCATTTGTGCAAGACAGAATGCGGAGGTGGCCACCGACCCGCCCGTGCCGAGAGGGTCTGCAAATGCTCCCATTTCTGAAGCCGACGCAAAAATCATTGGGTTACAGGTGGTCATCAGATGATTTCGGTTGTGTGACCAGACAATGTCAGGCGAACAGCCCGCATCCAGTACAAGCTGGGTTTGTGGGTCTATCCCGTTAGCAGGCCACGATGCCGGCGTAAGTGGATCAATGGCAATCAAGAAGTCAGGCCGTATGTTTTTTTTATGGAGAATCGGCCAGACGGTATCGACCGCCAGAATAGTGAACAAATCCTGGTTGGCGGCCAGTAAATCCAACTGCTTGTTCAGAGAAGGTCCTGCAGACACCAGCAGAGCCGGTCGGTTTCGCAGCGAGTCCTTGTAGGCCTCAAGCGGTTTATCGACCCACGCGAAGGGGGCATTGATCAAGGCATTGCGCAGAAACAGCGACGACATTTGCAATCGCGTCGACTTGTACATGGCCTTGGTGTTGATGCCGGCTGACAGGGCGCGGAAAAAGCTTCTGATCTCTTCGGGTCGCTCCTGCAAAAGAAACTTTGGCAAGACCGGCTTCCAGCTGTCCATATGATCGATATCAATCAGCTTGAGAACTTCAGCTGCGCGTTGTTCCAGGCTTCCACCGGCGATGATAAAAAGCCGTTTGGCAAGGAGCCACTGGTCTAGTCTGCTGTGCTGCTTCGGACTCAGTCCCGATGTCAATTCAACTCGAGTAGGTACTATCGCGACTTTCGAGCACTTGCTGATTTTCTTGAAAACGGTCTCTACGACAGCAGCATCGCAATCGCCATAGATCATCCACAGGGTCCGTTTTCGCTCCCAGTCCACCTGAACGGAAAGGTCCTCCAGGTTCCATGTCGCTGCGCGCGTAGAGGTCGGGCCTACAAAGACGGAGTTGAGCAAATGCCGGGTTTCGTGCGAAACCACCGTCGGTGCTTGCAATTCAAGGGTGTCGTTCATGGATCGTTCGCCTTGGCGCGTAGTATTTAGTTCAGGCGCTTGAAGCCCGCGTGGCAGACGGGGCCTTTGAGCAGATCGCCTGCCGCAGTCCCGCCGTGTTCGCACTTCGCAATCAAGGCAAACACCGAATCCAGTGCGTCAAAGTAGCCGTCAATGACCTCGGGTGTGTGTGCTGTGCAGACATAAACGCTGTTAGCCGCCAGGTAGCCCTTGGCCAGCATTTCCTGGGTAAGCAGGGTCTTGTAGGTCAGTGCATGCGGGCTTTTAAAGCTAAAGCTGGTCAGGGCCGGCAGACCCCAGTGATCAAGGGTCAGTCCGTGGCGATCTGCCAATTGCTGCCAGCGTTGCCTGATGTTCAAACCGGTCTTCGTGATGGTCTCCCACGACCGGGTTTTCTCCATCACCTCAAGCGTTTTAAGGGCTGCGGTGGGGCCGATTCGTTCGGTCCAGAAGGTGCTGCTGATAAAGGTCGACTGCGCCGCTTGCATCACTTCCCGTCGGCCTATCGTAGCGGTGATAGCGTAACCATTGCCCAGCGCTTTGGCGAACATGGCCATATCGGGCTCTACTCCATAGAGCTTGTGCAGACCGCCAAAGCTTTGCCGGAAGCCTGAGGTGCATTCGTCAAAAATCAGCACAATGCCGCGTTCCGTGGCCAGCTGGCGAACTTGTTGCAGAAAATTGTCTTCCGGCCCTTGATTGCGTGAGACCTCCATCACGATGACGCCAACATCGTGCTGGTTCAGTAGCGCCTGCAATTCGGCCAAATTGTTGTAGTTGAAGGGATAAACCGTTCCCTTTAGATTTCGGGGCACACCCTGCGGGTCTAGCCCGGGCAGCAGATGACCATCAAGGTTTTGGTCATCGGCCAGATTGGCCG
>CAYPSU010000144.1:3541-6117 GCA_964413475.1 uncultured Polaromonas sp.
TCTAGCCCGGGCAGCAGATGACCATCAAGGTTTTGGTCATCGGCCAGATTGGCCGAGAGATACCAGTCATGCCAACCGTGGTAGCCACAAAAGGCCACCTTGTCACGGCCAGAGGCTGCGCGCGCAATGCGGATTGCAATGGCATTGGCTTCTCCGCCGCTGCGGGCAAAACGAACCATATCTGCCCAAGGATGCATCTCCACCAGCTTTTCTGCCAGAAAGACCTCCTCGGGACAATTGAGCGTGGACATATTGCCCGACCTCACCGTTTGCATCACGGCGGCATCGACCTCGGGATGCCCATAGCCCAGGGTATTGGTGCCTATGCCCATGATGGACATATCGATGTAGCGTCTGCCGTCAAGGTCCCAGACTTCACATCCCTTCGCCTGGGAGAAGTACGCGGGCCATTGACCCGGCAAGAACATCTCGGCTCGTTTGGACAGCAGCATATTGCCACCGGGGATCACCTGCTTGGCACGCTTCCAAAGCTTTTGGCCGGTGCCCAGACTTGCTCCCTCGTTCCTTGCAATGTCTTGATTGGCACTGAAGAGCTCCGGCTGACTTTTCTGTAGCTTGAGCACGTCTTCCCAGCCGAAGTGAATGTTCGGTGCGAAATACTTGAACACCCCACTGACCACTTCGTAGTCGGCGGCCTCATCTACCGTCCAGCGGAGATGTCCCAGATCCTCGGAGCAGGGCAGGGTGGCGGTACGGAAGGCCCTGGCCTTGCGCAGATACGGGGTGACGTGCTCACGGTCGTAGGGGTCTTGTGTCTCGCGGCCTGCTTGCTGCAGGGCTGATTTCTTAAAGACTTCAATGTCGAGTCCATCTGGAAACGCTGGCTTGGCTCCATTGCACAGGTAATCCACGCCTTGCTGACGAAAGGTGCGCACGCACTCATCGACGAGAGCCGGATCGACCAGGGGGCAATCGCCGGTAATGCGCACCAGGGTGTCGGCCGTGGTGAGTTCTGCCGCCTTCAGGTAGCGGTCCAGCACATCGTTCTCAGAGCCCTGAACACAGGTATAGCCAAGTTTGCGTACATGCTCGACAAGAGGCGTGTTGCGCTGGTCTTCAGAGGTGGCCACAATGATTTGATCAATCTCTCCGGCGCGCGAGAGGCGGCTCAGGAGCAGTTCGATCATCGGAACACCGGCGATCGGCTTCATCACTTTATTGGGAAGACGTGCAGAACCCATACGGGCCTGAACAATGACGGCAACGCTCATGCGAGTTTCCATTGGGCGGGATTGACTAAGTGGGGGTCTAGCACTGGCCAGCGCGGCAGATCGGGCAGGGGAGAGGCATCAACCTCGGCGATATCCAGAAATTGCCGGACGCTGTCAAAACCCAGGACAACTTTGCTGGTCGCCGGTTGATTAAGGGCATAGCGGGTGCAAGCCTGGAGAGCCGTCAGACCGGTGTGTGACAACCAGGCTTTCCAGGTGCGCCATACGTCCTCAAACTGCGGCAAGCGCTGCTGCGCCTGCGGGGAGAGCAGCAGGCCCTGTAGAAACGCCGATCGGGTGTGAATTTCGACCCCGGCCGTGCTCAGGCGCTCGGCCCAACCCGACTCCTCAAGCCGGCGGTCGAGGATGCTGCAGGGTATCTGCACAATGTCAAAGGGATAGAGGGCCATTAGATCCGCCAGTTCATCCGGGCTATAGACCGATACGCCAATCTTGCGGGCGAGGCCCCCATGGCGAATCATGCGCAGCGCGTGCAGCAGATCAATGCCTCTCTCTTCCAGTAACTGGGCTGGCTTGTGCAGCAAGATGGCGTGGAGCTCGGTTACTTTCAGTCTGGCCATAGAGCACATGACTTGCCCCCACGCCCAAGTGCCTACGTCGTCGCAGTCATCGGGAAAGGCTGGTAACTTGCTGACTACTTGCCAGTCTTGCATGCCGTGTGCCCCCAGGACCGATTCGCTATTCCCGTAGGCGATTGCGGTGTCGACTGTGTCAACACCCCAATGACGGGCCTGATTGAGCAGGGCGTGCGCCTCTGGAAGAGGTACCTGGCCTGTGTGGTTGGCGATGCCATAAGCCATGCCGAACTGGGCGGAGCCAAGGGCAATTTTGTGGATTGCGCTCATGCGGAAACCCCAGAAGTTTGTAGTACCGATTCAAGCGCACAGATCACTCGGTTCTGATCGGTCTTGCTCAAACCTGAATAAAGAGGCAGGCTGATCGCGGTTTGGTAAAAGTTTTCGGCTTCGGGCAAGCGGGTCTTGGCTTGCGGCCGCTTACTATGAAAAGGCTGGAGATGTATGGGGATGTAATGCAGATTGACCCCGATACCCTGCTTGCGCAGCTTCTCAAAGACATCCTTGTGCCAGGCTTTATCGGTATCTCCGGCGAGCCGGACAATGTAGAGATGCCAGCTTGAGTCAGTCGCGGGATCCTGCCAAGGCAACACCACAGGCAAATGTGAAAGCAGCCTGTCATAGCGCTTGGCCAGCACGCGGCGCTTTTCAACAAAGCTCTCCAGCTTGCCCAGCTGGCTCAGGCCCAACGCAGCCTGAAGGTCGGTCATGCGGTAGTTAAAGCCAAGCTCGGTTTGCTGGTAGTACC
>CAYPSU010000145.1:0-3234 GCA_964413475.1 uncultured Polaromonas sp.
GCCCACTTGCTGTGTCCGGCCACGTCTGAAACCCTTCGCTTTTGTATTAACCTTCACGCTGCATTCTACTTTTCACCCTGACCGTCCCCAAGAGAATCCCATGGCCGAACCCCTTTTGATCGCCAAAAATTCCCACGCCAACTGTCTGCTGCTGCCGGAACTGGCCAACCGGCACGGACTGATCACCGGTGCCACCGGGACCGGCAAGACCGTGACGCTGCAGGCGCTGGCCGAGCAGTTTTCGCGGCTGGGCGTAGCAGTCTTCATGGCCGATGTCAAAGGTGACCTGACCGGCATCAGCCAGCCGGGCCGACCCTCTGAAAAGCTCAAAGCCGCCCTGAGCGAACGAGGTCTGGATCTGCCCGAGCCCCAGGCCTGCCCCACGCAGCTGTGGGATGTTTTCGGCCTGCAGGGCCATCCCGTGCGGGCCACCATCTCCGACATGGGGCCCCTGCTGCTCGGACGCATGCTGGGGCTTAACGAAATTCAGTCGGGGGTTCTCAATCTGGTCTTCAAGATTGCAGACGATCAGGGCCTGCTTCTCTTGGATCTCAAGGACCTGCGCGCCATGCTTGAACACGTGGGAGACAACGCGAAGGACTTCACCACCCGGTACGGCAACATCAGCGCGGCCAGTATCGGTGCCATTGCCCGCGGACTGCTGCAGCTTGAGAGCCAGGGTGGCACCGAGTTTTTTGGCGAGCCGATGCTCAATATCGACGACTTCATGCAAACCGACGGTCAAGGCCACGGCATGGTCAATGTATTGGCGGCTGACCAGTTGATGAATTCACCGCGTCTGTATGCCACCTTTCTGCTGTGGCTGCTATCAGAAGTCTTTGAGCGACTGCCGGAAGTGGGCGATCTGGAGCAACCCAAACTGGTCTTTTTCTTCGATGAGGCCCATCTGCTCTTCAGAGAGGCGCCCAAGGTACTGCTCGAGCGCATTGAGCTGGTGGTCCGCCTGGTCCGATCCAAAGGGGTGGGGGTGTATTTCGTCACTCAAAATCCCATGGACATCCCGGACAGCGTGCTGGCACAGCTGGGCAACCGTATTCAGCACGCGCTCCGGGCCTTCACGCCGCGCGATCAAAAGGCGGTCAAAGCAACGGCCCAAACCATGCGGGCCCAGCCCGGTCTGGACATTGAAAAGACCATCACCGAACTGGGTGTGGGCGAGGCTCTGGTGAGTCTGCTCGACGCCAAAGGTCGACCTTCGCCCACCGAGCGCGCCTTCGTCCTGCCGCCCGCCAGCCAGCTGGGACCGATCAGCGCAGATCAGCGCAAAAACCTTCTCGATCAATCTCTGGTGGCTGGCGTCTACGAACAAGCCGTTGACCGTCAATCCGCTCACGAGACTCTGAAAGGGGCTGCTGCACAGGGCTCTGCAGAAGGTGCCCAACCCAATTCAACAGGCTCGGCGAAGGACTCCAGCGACGCAGCGCTGGGGGGTGTCAGAGACATCCTGTTTGGCTCGACAGGTCCCCGAGGGGCGCGGCGCGATGGACTGGCGCAGACGCTGGTCAAATCGGCTGTGAGAACCATCGGCAGCTCGGTCGGTCGGGAAATCGTTCGAGGTGTGCTCGGTGGACTTCTGGGCGGCCGCAGACGCTAATCATAGGCATGCCCGGCCGAAGGCTTGAGGGACAATAGGTCCAGCCTGAACCGACCGACCCATGTCCCGATTTCTCACCGCCGCCCTTTACAAATTCGTCAGCCTGGAAGACTTCGCGGAGCTACGCGAACCCCTGTTCAAGTTCTGCCAGGAACGACAAATCAAGGGAACGCTGCTGCTGGCGCTAGAGGGCATCAACGGCACATTGGCAGGCCCCCCTGAGGGAGTCAGGCAGCTTCTGGGCCGCCTGCGAAGCGACCCGCGCCTGAGCGACCTGGAGCACAAGGAGTCCTGGACGGACCGTGAGCCCTTCTATCGGCTCAAGGTCAAACTCAAGAAGGAAATCGTCACACTCGGAGTGCCGGGGATCGAGCCGCATCGAATGGCGGGCCAGTATGTTCGGCCCGAGCAATGGAATGAGCTGATCGCACAGCCTGATGTGGTGCTGATCGATACCCGCAATGACTACGAGTTTCAGGTCGGCACCTTCCAGGGCGCGGTCAACCCCCAAACACGCAGCTTCTCTGAGCTACCGCACTGGCTTGAAGGGCAAATGCAGCCCGGCGGCCTGCTGGCCGAAAAACACGGTCGCAAACCCCGAGTGGCCATGTTTTGCACCGGCGGGATACGTTGCGAAAAGTCCACCGCCTTCATGCGAAGCCAGGGATTCGACGAGGTCTATCACCTCCAAGGCGGGATCCTCAAATACCTTGAAACGGTCCCCTCGCAAACCAGCACCTGGCAAGGCGAATGCTTCGTATTTGATGAGCGGGTCACCGTCGACCATCAACTCAAGCCTGGCCAATTTGAGCTTTGCCGCTCCTGTCGCCACCCCCTGAGCGCCCAAGACAAGGTCTCTCCAAAATTCGAGCAGGGCGTCAGTTGTCCGCGCTGTCATGACCAATTGAGCGCCGAACAGCGTCGCAGCTTCTCAGAGCGACAAAAGCAAATTCGATTGGCTCAATCACGCCAGCAGCGCCACATCGGTGTGCCCCGGGGACGCCCCCCCCGGGCAGCGCCGGACTGAGCCCGGCTGCTGCCCTGCGGCAGGATCGCCAGACCGCCCAGGCGCGGCGTTGTCTCAGCCGGCAGTAGCCTCTTCCGATTCCGGCTTGGCCTTGCCTTCCTTCTTGGGCAGGGGCTGGATGTCGAGCACCACCTCGCCAGTCTCGCCACCCTTCTCGTCGGTGACGATCTTGATGTCGACTGCCAGACGTCCACCGTCCACCAAACGGCCAAAGAGCAACTCGTCGGCCAGGGCGCGTCGAATGGTGTCCTGGATGAGGCGCTGCATCGGTCGGGCCCCCATGAGCGGATCGAAGCCCTTCTTGGCCAGATATTTGCGCAGTCCATCGGTGAATGTGACCTCCACCTTCTTTTCGGCCAGTTGCTGCTCAAGTTGCAGCAGGAACTTGTCCACCACACGCAGGATGACAGCCTCGTCGAGCGCCTTGAAACTCACAATGGCATCCAGACGGTTACGGAACTCTGGCGTAAACAGGCGCTTGATGTCGACCATCTCGTCGCCCGCCTCACGCGGATTGGTAAATCCGATGGTGGCCTTGTTCATGGTCTCGGCGCCAGCATTGGTGGTCATGACAATGATGACGTTGCGGAAG
>CAYPSU010000145.1:3313-6036 GCA_964413475.1 uncultured Polaromonas sp.
CGCCTTCTCGATCTCATCGAGCAGCAGCACCGCGTGGGGCTTCTTGGTGATCGCCTCGGTCAGCAATCCCCCCTGATCGAAGCCCACATAGCCTGGAGGCGCGCCGATGAGTCGGCTCACAGCATGGCGCTCCATGTACTCGGACATGTCAAATCGGATCAGGTCGATCCCCAAGATGTAAGCCAACTGACGTGCGGCCTCAGTCTTACCAACGCCCGTCGGGCCCGAAAACAGGAAGGCACCGATGGGCTTGTCGACCTTGCCCAGCCCAGATCGCGCCATCTTGACGGCGGCGGCCAGCACATCGAGGGCTTTGTCCTGACCGAACACCACACTCTTGAGATCGCGCTCGAGCGTCTTGAGCTTGCCCCGGTCGTCGTTGGACACGTTAGCCGGCGGAATACGGGCGATCTTGGCCACGATGTCTTCCACCTCAGACTTGGTGATGGTTTTCTTGCGCTTCGATGGGGGCAAGATCCGCTGCGCAGCACCCGCCTCGTCAATGACATCGATCGCTTTGTCCGGCAAGTGCCGGTCATTGATGTAGCGAGCGCTCAGCTCGGCGGCAGCCTGCAAGGCAGCCACCGCATACTTGACGCTGTGGTGCTCCTCGAACCGGGACTTGAGCCCCTTGAGAATCTCCACCGTCTCGGCCACACTGGGCTCAACCACGTCGACCTTCTGAAACCGGCGAGATAGCGCAGCGTCCTTCTCGAAGATGCCGCGGTATTCCGTGAAGGTGGTCGCCCCTATGCACTTGAGCTGCCCCGAGCTGAGGGCTGGCTTGAGCAAATTGGAAGCGTCCAGCGTGCCCCCTGATGCAGCGCCCGCGCCAATCAAGGTATGGATCTCGTCGATGAAAAGGATGGCGTGCGGCTTGTCCTTGAGCGCCTTGAGAACCCCCTTGAGGCGCTGCTCAAAGTCGCCACGGTACTTGGTACCCGCCAGCAAAGCCCCCATGTCCAAGGAAAAGACTTGGCATTCACCAAGGATCTCGGGCACATCCTTTTGAGTGATGCGCCAAGCCAGGCCCTCAGCAATGGCCGTCTTGCCCACGCCGGCCTCGCCCACCAGAAGCGGGTTGTTCTTGCGCCGCCGGCACAGGATCTGAATCACCCGTTCGACCTCATAGTCGCGACCGATCAGCGGATCGATCTTGCCAGCGATCGCCTGCGCATTGAGATTGAGCGTGTACTGCTCCAGGGGTGAGGCCTTCTCATTCTTTTCGGCCGCCTCCTCGTTTTCAGCAGCACTCTCGCCCGATTTTTGCGGCTCGGGGGGGTCGCTCTTCTTGATGCCGTGAGCGATGTAGTTGACCACATCCAGACGGGTCACGCCCTGCTGATGCAGGTAATAGACCGCATGCGAATCCTTCTCGCCAAAAATGGCCACCAACACGTTTGCCCCGGTGACCTCCTTCTTGCCGTTACCGGTGGACTGCACATGCATGATGGCGCGCTGGATCACGCGCTGAAAGCCCAGGGTTGGCTGCGTGTCAACGTCATCGGTACCAGCCACCTGTGGAGTGTTGTCCTTGATGAAGTTCGAGAGGGATTTGCGCAAATCCTCGACGTTGGCTGAGCAGGCCCGTAGCACCTCAGCTGCACTCGGGTTGTCCAGAAGAGCCAACAAAAGATGCTCGACAGTGATGAATTCGTGGCGCTGCTGACGCGCTTCCACGAAGGCCATGTGCAAGCTCACTTCTAACTCTTGGGCGATCATGGGAATTTCCTTTCAGCTTGCATTAAACGGGGAGCGACTCTTGGGCAAATGGGGGCGAAAATCATGATTCAAGCGGTTCGCTGATGCACTGCAACGGATGCCCGTTGCGACGGGCCGCCTCCGTCACCTGATCGACCTTGGTCGCCGCCACATCCTTGGAAAACACCCCGCAAACGCCTTTGCCATCGAGATGGATCTTGAGCATGATTTGGGTGGCGGTTTCCCGGTCTTTGTTGAAAAATTCCTGGATGACCACCACGACGAACTCCATCGGTGTGTAGTCGTCGTTGAGCAAGACCACCTGATACATCTGTGGGGGCTTGACCCTCTCGGGCCTGCGCTCGAGCACGACCGCATCGCCGGGCGCACCCGGCAAGACGCTCGGCAGATGGGCCGGAGGGGTGGTTCGAGGCAGCTTCGTCGCCATGCAGCCCATTCTAGCCACGGCAAAAACCCTTGGTGAGCTTGGGCCGCACCAAACTTCAACCGTGGCTGGCACGCGACGGCCAAGCGGGGACAAGCCTAAGGAACCGCCCGCCAGTCACATGCGGGGCGGCTTCTTACATCTGGACACCAGAGACCGCGGGGACAGGCCCGCAGCGGCCATCCCGCCTGATTACATATGGTCAATCATGACCTGGCCAAAGCCAGAGCAGCTGACCTGGGTCGCGCCGTCCATCAAGCGAGCGAAGTCATAAGTCACCTTCTTGCTCTGGATGGCTTTTTCCATCGAGCTGATGATCAGATCGGCCGCCTCGGTCCAGCCCATGTGGCGCAGCATCATTTCCGCTGACAAGATTTCCGAGCCAGGGTTGACGTAGTCTTTGCCGGCGTACTTGGGCGCTGTGCCGTGAGTGGCCTCGAACATGGCCACCGTGTCGCTCAGATTGGCCCCAGGCGCAATACCAATACCCCCAACCTGCGCAGCCAGGGCATCGGAAACATAGTCCCCATTGAGGTTGAGGGTGGCGATCACGCTGTACTCGGCCGGGCGCAGCAGG
>CAYPSU010000146.1:0-6016 GCA_964413475.1 uncultured Polaromonas sp.
TCTTGATAAAGTGTCGGCGTTCTTTCATGGCAACAAACTCCGTTCGTCATGTGGGTGGATGAAGAGGGTGGATTTTGATGAGCACCCTCGCGAAGAGGAACCAATAAGTTTTCATGAACAGATATCTCAAATGTCTAAGCTGAAAGGAGAGGTTGTCGATGGATAACGAGCGGGAGGCATTGCAGTCTCAGGTCCAAGCTGACACGCCGGTGATTCGACGGGCAAATGCGTGGGACCTGTTGCCCTTATGCGTGGCGGGTCTCTGCGTGGCTGCAGTGGGTATTGCACTGGTGTCGCAGTACAGCTTTGGCATGCAGCCCTGCCCGTGGTGCACCTTTCAGCGCTTGCTGTTCTTGCTTGTGGCCGCCACTGCGGGAGTGTGTGCGCTTGGGAAGGGTCGGTGGTGGGCCCTGTTCGCTGCGGGATTGGCGCTGGTGTTCTCAGCAGCCGGCGTGGCCAGCGCTCTGTGGCAGCATCTGGTGGCTTCCAGGAGCGGGTCTTGCGCCTTGACGCTGGCTGACCGGATCCTTGGCGAATTGGGTTTGTTTCGTCTTCTGCCCTCGGTTTTCGAGCCCAAGGCCTCTTGTGCCGAGGCGGCCGTTCATCTGCTGGGGCTTCCCTACGAGTTGTGGAGCTTGAGTCTGTTCGTCTTTTGTGGCGGCATGCTGTTGCTTTTTCTGTTGAAAGCCTCTTCATCCCGGGCTGTGCCTTAGGTGGTGCCGCCGCACCTTTGGGACCGGGCCCGGATGAGACTGCACCCTATATTTCTTTAAGGCATACCGACACAACGAAAAAGTATTTTGTGAAAGTGGAGCGAGTTTCTACAGTCTCGCCCCATGTATTCATACACCGAATTCGATCGCCGCTTCATCCGGGAGCGGGCTGACCAATATCGCGACCAGCTCCAGAGGCATCTGGCTGGACAGCTAAGCGACGAAGAATTTCGACCCTTGCGGCTGCAAAACGGTTGGTATGTACAGCGATACGCGCCTATGCTGCGGGTGGCTGTTCCGTACGGGGAAATCTCCAGTGCGCAGCTGCGGGTGCTGGCCCGGATTGCGCGGGAGTATGACCAGCCCGACCCGCAGCTTTTGGCTCGGGCGCAGTCCCAGCAGGACGGCATTGGCTCGATGGCTGCCCCTCGCCTGGCCCACGGTTGCGGGCACTTCACCACGCGCCAGAACGTGCAGTTCAATTGGATTGCCCTGCACCGCTCGGCCGACGTCATGGACTTGTTGGCCAGCGTGGATATGCATGGCATACAGACCAGCGGCAACTGCATCCGTAACATCACCACCGATGCTCTGGCCGGTATTGCGGTCGATGAGATCGCCGATCCACGCCCCTTCGCAGAAATCTTGCGTCAGTGGAGTACCCTGCATCCCGAGTTCGCCTTCCTCCCGCGTAAATTCAAGGTGGCGATCAACGGCTCCCGAGAAGACCGTGCAGCCATTGCCTGGCACGATGTCGGCTTGCAAATGGTGCGTGCAGACTCGGGTGATGTGGGCTTTAGGGTGCTCGTTGGCGGTGGCATGGGCCGAACCCCGGTGATTGCAACCGTTCTGCGCGAGTTTCTGCCCTGGGATCAGATCCTCAACTATCTGGAAGCGGTGGTTCGGGTGTACAACCGCTACGGCCGGCGCGACAACGCTTACAAGGCTCGTATCAAGATTCTGGTGCGGGCCGAGGGTCAGCGATTCGTCAGCGAGGTCGAGACCGAATACGCGGCCATCATGGATCGTGATGGGGGCCCACACACGATCACCCAGGCCGAGCTTGACCGTGTGAGTGCTTCTTTCGTGCCACCTGTACGGGTCAGGGACTCGTCCTCCGCGGAGCTCAGGATGGCGAGCATTCTGCAGGCGGCGGCTGAAGACGACCGGGAATTTTCCCGCTGGATTGAACGCAATGTAGCAGCGCACCGCAACCCAGCGCTGCGAGCGGTGACCTTGTCCTTCAAGCGCATAGGCCAGGCTCCGGGCGATGCCACCGCCGAGCAGCTCGAGCGGGCTGCCGAACTGGCCGATCGCTTCAGCGCGGGAGAGGCCCGGGTCACGCATGAGCAAAATCTGCTCTTGCCCTGGGTGCCTTGCGAGCAGTTGCCTGAGCTGTGGCGTCAAGCTCGCCTGCTGGGACTGGCGCGGCCCAATATCGGCCTTCTGACGGACATGATCGCCTGCCCAGGCGGGGACTTTTGTGCGCTGGCCAATGCCCGCTCCTTGCCGCTGGCCGCCGCCATCACGCAGCGCTACCAGGACCTTGATGAACTGTACGACCTCGGTGAGATTGATCTGCATATCAGCGGCTGCATCAACTCCTGTGGACATCATCACAGCGGGCATATCGGCATTCTGGGCGTCGACAAGGAGGGTCAGGAGTGGTATCAGCTGACGCTTGGGGGCTCCGATGGCTCCTTGCGCAGCGGTCCAGCCCGGCCGGGCAGGGTGGTGGGTCCGGCCTTCAGCGCGGCTGAACTGCCCGAGGCGATTGAGGCCATCTTGGAGTCCTACCGCCAGTTGCGTCAGACGCTGCCCGATGGTTTGCAGGAGGCTTTTGTGCAAACGCTGGGTCGGGTGGGTCTTGAGCCGTTCAAGGCGGCGGCCTACCAGGCACGCCAGGGTTCAGCCGAGGGGTCCGTCCCTGCGGTGTCCTGAAGCTAACTAACCCGGTTATCACCATGTTGCTGATACTCGATACGCAAGAGCAGGGGGTGCATGAGCCCGACGGCGTGGCGGCTCCTTCGGACCTGTCGAATGGTCTCTTGCGCCTGCCCAACGACGCCAACCCTTTCGAATGGGAAGCCCGCGGAGCGCTGGCTGGGATGACACGCATTGAGCTTCACTTCCCAAAATTCACCGATGGCCGTGCCTTCAGCCAGGCGTTCTTATTGCGAAGGCGACTTCATTTCAAGGGTGACCTGCGGGCCACCGGCGATGTGCTGGTCGATCAGTTGCTGCAAATGCAGCGCAGCGGCTTTAGCAGCGCGGTTCTCAGGGTTGATCAGGACGTGGAGGTGGCCCGCCGGCAGTTGGCGCGCTTTGCCGAAGCAGGTGGTTTCTATCAGGGCGATGCAGTGGCCGTATGGCCGCGCTTCCAAGGGCCCGACGCGCGCAAGGGGGCGATATGAAGTTGCAAGCTCACCGGCCGGCTGGCCCGGCGGTTCAGCGCTATGCGCAGGCTTCCTCTGACTATTGCGGCAAGCTGGAGGAAACCCGGGCGGTTCTGGTGAGGGCCGCCACCGACCACTCACCCATCACTCAGGCCTCGAGCTTGGGCGCCGAAGACCAAGTTCTCTCCCATCTGATCGGCAAGCTGGGTCTGGATATCCCGATGTTTGTGCTCGATACCGGCGTATTGCATGCGCAGACCCTTGCCCTGTTGGAGCGAACCCGAAAGTCACAGCCGGTCAAAGTCTATCGGCCGCAAGGTCCAGCCCTTCTTGACTTCCTGCAGCGCGAGGGCGATTCGGCGATGTACCGCAGTGTGACTTTGCGCAAAGCCTGCTGTGCCCTTCGCAAGTTGGAGCCGCTCGAGCGCGCCCTGACGGGCGCGCGGGCCTGGGTCACCGGCCTTCGACGAGAGCAGTCTGATACCCGCGCGGAGCTGCCCCTGATCGATGCGGGCGATGAGACATCCGGTCGCCGCATCAAGTTCAATCCACTGGTGCGCTGGACCTGGGGTGATGTATGGCATTACATCGCCTCGGAGGGCGTTGACTACAACCCCTTGCACGACCAGTTCTACCCCAGCATAGGCTGTGCACCGTGCACCCGGGCTATCAGCCTCGGCGAAGACCTTCGGGCCGGTCGCTGGTGGTGGGAACAGGACCCGAGCAAGGAATGCGGCTTGCATACCCAGGAGCTAACCCATTCATGAATGCCCGTACTGAAGCTGCTGCTCTTGCAAGGACCCCTGGGCTGCCCAGTCGCAGCCACTTGCAGGCGCTGGAAGAGGAAACCATCTTCATACTGCGGGAGGTGGCGGCTGCTTTTGAACGGCCAGCGCTGCTGTTTTCGGGTGGCAAAGACTCGCTGGTCCTGTTGCGGTGCGCTGAAAAAGCCTTCATTGACCGCAGTCGTGGCAGCCGTCTGCCCTATCCCCTGCTCATGATCGATACCGGACACAATTTTCCCGAGGTGATCGAATTTCGGGACTACCGTGCGCAGCAGCTCGGCGCCGAGTTGATCGTTCGATGCGTCGAAGACTCGATGGCTCGCGGCACCGTAAGGCTGTCGCACCCTGGAGAGAGTCGAAACGCCCATCAGTCGGTGACTTTGCTCGAAGCCATCGAGGAGTTTCGCTTCGACGCCCTCATTGGGGGTGCGCGACGCGACGAGGAGAAGGCTCGCGCCAAGGAACGCATCTTCAGCCATCGCGACGGTTTCGGCCAATGGCAGCCAAAGGACCAGCGTCCCGAACTCTGGACCCTGTACAACACACGTCTGCAGCCCGGTGAACACTTTCGCGTGTTTCCGATCAGCAATTGGACCGAACTCGATGTCTGGCAGTACATCTCGCAGGAGGGGGTTGAGCTGCCTTCGATCTACTACGCCCATCCGCGTGAGGTGGTGCAGCGTCGAGGTCTGCTGGTCCCGGTGACGCAGCACACTCCGGCGCGTGAAGGCGAGGCGGTCCAGGTGCGAACGGTTCGTTTTCGTACGGTGGGAGACATCACTTGCACCTGTCCGGTGGACAGTGCGGCGGCCACTGCGGCCGAGGTGGTGCTGGAGACCATCGCCGCAGATCTCAGCGAGCGCGGGGCCACGCGCATGGACGACAAAACCAGCGATGCATCCATGGAGAAACGCAAGAGGGAAGGGTATTTCTGATGCGTGCGCTACGTTTTATCACCTGCGGCTCGGTCGATGACGGTAAGAGCACATTGATCGGGCGCCTGCTGATCGATAGCAAGGCGGTGATGCAGGATCAGCTGGCGGGTGTCCAACGCTCCGGCCAGACCGACCTGGCCTTGCTGACGGACGGCTTGGTCGCCGAGCGAGAACAGGGCATTACGATTGATGTGGCCTGGCGTTATTTTTCAACGCCCTCGCGAAAGTTCGTCATTGGCGACGCACCCGGTCACGAGCAGTACACCCGCAACATGGTCACCGCAGCTTCACAGGCTGACGCAGCGGTTGTTTTGATTGACGCCACCAAGATCGACTGGAAGCAGGCACTGCCATCATTGCTGCCTCAGACGCGGCGTCACAGCCTTCTGGCCCGTCTGCTGCGGGTGCCTTCCACCGTCTTTGCGGTCAATAAACTCGATGCGGTCGAAGACGGTCTGTTGGCCTTCAGGAACATCTCTGCAGCTCTGGAGGCCTTTGCCAGGGAGGGCGGGCTTGCGGTGACCGCTACGCTGCCTATTTCTGCCCTGCAAGGCCACAATGTGGTGGAGCCGGTGCCGGGATGGTGCGGCTATCGGGGCCCCTCGCTGTTGCAGATTCTTGAGGGTTTACCGGCAACCGCTGCGCGCGCAGAGGGGGTGTTTGCGCTGCCTGTGCAGTGGGTGGAGAGGTTCTCTTCTGCTACAGAGTCGGCGCTCAGCCGGCGCATCCTTTGGGGGCGAGTGGCCCAAGGCGTGGCGCGGGTGGGCGAGTCAGTGCGGGTTTGGCCGGGAGGGCACAGGGCCCAAATCGCACAGGTGCTCAATGCCTCGCGCCAGCCGGCGACGGTGGAGGCCGAGTGGAGCGCCGGCTTGGTACTCGATCGAGAGCTCGATGTCTCGCGCGGCGACTGGCTTTTGCAGGAGGCGGCGGCACCGGATCATGTGGCAGGGGCAGGCGATGGGCTGTGGTTCGGGCGTAAAGCCATGGCGACCTTGGCCTGGATGGATGATGAACCCCTTGTTGTGGGGCGCAACTATTGGGCCTTGCAGGGTCACCGGTGGATCAAGGCCAAGGTCAGCCGCATCGAGCATCAGATCGATATCCACTCCCTGCGGCCTACGCAGGCTTGCAGCCTGCAAGCCTGCGCGATTGGTCAGGTGGAACTGGAGTTTCAGGAGGTTCTTCCC
>CAYPSU010000147.1:0-5866 GCA_964413475.1 uncultured Polaromonas sp.
CCCAGCGTACTGCTCAGAGTGGCCGCGCCAGCTACCCCCAGCGTACTGCTCAGAGTGGCCGCGCCAGTTACCCCCAGGGTGCTGCTGAGTGTTGCAGCTTGACTTACGCCGAGGGTTCCGGTGACACTGGTATTTCGATTCAGATCAATACCCGCATTCCGAACCACCAATTGTTGAGCGGTACTGGGATTTGGAGAATTGATGTAGTCATAGCCGCTATCAACTTGCACCCCCCAAAATCCGAACGATTCAGAATTAAGTGGTGCTGGGAGGTTGCTGTCTGTATTAACGCTAAAAACTACATTTCTAGTGCTATCAGTACCACTAGCTGTAGTTTCCGCATTGACTTGACCGGATGCCAAGAGCACAGCGCACGAGATCATCGTCAATTTAAAGAGTGGGCTCCGCATTACTTTCAAGCTCGAATTTTTCATTTGATACCTTCAAAAATGGGTTTTGCTTAGAAACCCGAAATCAAAAATCGATCAGGTGAGGTTCTTTACCTGACCACCTCATGCTTGGTCAACACACACCCACCGGGCACAGGCCGACTCAGCACCCGCGCCTCATTGCCGATAGTCGCGACGCGGTGGGGTGCCCCGCTCTCCACCGGCTTGAAGGCCAGTCCGCTGTAAAGCTTGCGCTCGGCCTGCTCGCAGGGCTCGGTGGCTGATACCGAGGCGGCATAAGCGGCGGTGCATCCGGTAGGGGTGGGCGTCAGACTGATCTCAATCGTGGAGTGGTTGCCGCCGCCCTGGCTGACGATCATGGTCACCGTGATCAAGTCCATATTCGGCCCCGGCCCAGGACGGTCGACAATGAAGATGTCGCCAGCCCCTCTACCCAAAAATCGGGCTATCTGATCGGCCCGCTCCACACACCGAAAGGCACCCATTTGCGTGACAGACAGCGCGAGCCTAGAGACCCCGCGCCCCGCAGGAGCCGAAGCGGCGGCAGCTTGCGGCGCTGTGGGCTGCACTTGGCCTGCCGGGGCGGCCACCGCACTAGGCGTCTGGGAAGGCTGCGCACCGGCAATTCCGATACCGAACCCCGCCAGCAATACGGCTTCTCGCAGGGGCCGAAATGATTGATGTAGATACACGCGTCTGAACCATTGCATCGAAAGGTGACAAATCATGTCCTCTCACTGCGTTCAAATCCTAACGGGATCTAACGGGAGCGCCGGTGGCGAGGCGGGGTCGGATGCCGGTCAAACGGCACTTTAAAAAGTTGTAGCGCATCTCCAGCCAGGCCTGCGAGCTCCCCGGCGCCTTGGCCTCTGCCTCAGGCCTTCCTCCCTTGATGCGCCAGGTCAAGGCGGCATTCCAGCTGATCGAGCACCCCTGAAAGCGCAGGCCCGGAGCTGCACCTGCACGCACTTTGTCTCGAGAAGGCAGGCTGACGCGCTGGCTGGCCTGGTAAACAGAGTCATCACCGATCCCTGCGCCTGCATGCTCGCCTGCCCGGCAATCACCTGCCTTTGGATAGCTTGCTGTTTTACTGCGGACCAGCCCTTTAGATAACAATCAGAAATGCTTGAACCTTAAAAACCAACGATCCTCGACAGCGTGGCATTCCCCTTCCCGGTTTTTCTCCTGAAGCTTTGGCGCCCTGTGTTCCTGGGTTTCCTGCTGGGCCTGGGGGGGTGCGCCCCGAGCGCAACAAGTTCGCCTGAGAGGCTTTTTGAGAAGGCCCAATGGTGGATGGACGTCAGTGGACAGGCCACGCTGAAGGACGTGCAGCAGGTCGGTGACTGGCGGGCTCTTCCTGAATGGAAGACCTGGGGCTTTGGTACGGAGACCGTCTGGATACGCATGCAGGTCAAGGCTGCAAAGCCTGATGAACGCACTCCTTGGGTGGTGCGCGTGAAGCCGCCGTTTTTAGACTATGTCACGCTCCACGACCCAGCAGCGGGGCTCCTGCTACGGAGTGGCGACGCAGTTCGGCCTGACAGCGACGGTTTGGCATCCATCAACTTCACGCTCCAGATTCCAACCCAAACCCACGAGCGCACCATTTATCTGCAGATCAAGAGCACCAGCGCCCGGATCCTCAATGTGGAGGTGCTGCCCTACGGCGAGGCCCAGCGACAGAACCGCATGCAGGAATGGTTGCTGGGATTCGTGGTCGCTTGCTCAGGCATCTTTGCCATCTGGGCCTCGATCCAGTGGTGGATCACGCGCGATCGGGTCATTCGCGCATTCGCCATCAAGCAGTTCTTCGCCCTTGGCTGGGCGTTTTTCATGCTGGGCTTTGCCCGCGTCGCCATCGGACCTTGGATGCCCGAGGGCTTGCTGAGTACCGTCAGTTCGCTTGCCCTCGTGTGTACGATTTCCATCACGCTCTGGTTTTTCAGCGTATTGATCAAAGACTACCGACCGCTGCCCTCGGTCCTGTTTGGGCTCCGTTGCCTGGTCGTTGCCATTGCGTGCCTGCCTTTGCTGCATTGGCTGGGGCGAACCCACTTGATGCTGATGCTGGCCAACGCCAGCGTTCTGCTCGGCGTGACGCTTCTCACGGTAGCCTTGATAACAGCAACACCGGGCCAGGCCAGGCAGCCTATCCCCTTGGCCGCTTTGCTGCTGTATGTGATGGCCTACGGCATTCTCAATTCCATACCACCGGTTGTTTTACTGGGACTGCTGGAGGCCAACTCCTTCATGCTGTTTACCAATCTGGCACACGCCGTTCTGGACGGCGTTGTCATGTTCGTGATCTTGCAGATACGAGCACGTTCACTGCGCAAAGAGCAACTGCAAGCGGGACTAGACCTTCAGCGCATCCAGCAGCTGGCTGAAACAGAAAAGCGCCACCGACAGGACCAAAGCCAGTTGTTTGCCATGCTGGCCCACGAGATGAAGACGCCTCTTTCAACTCTGCGGATGTGGATGGAGGCCGGCCCGCTCAAACCTGAAGTGATGGAAAGAGCCATTTCCGACATGAACCAAGTGATCGAACGCTGCGTACAGACAGGCCAGTTGGCCGAACAGGGCCTCAAGCCGATGGCGCAAGATCTGGACCCAGAGGCACTGACCCGTGTGAGCATCCAAAGTTGCCGCGAGCCCGAGCGCGTTGACTTTGCCTCACGCGCCATCCCGGGCCGTCTTCGCGCCGATGCACAGATGCTGGCCATTGTGCTCGGGAATTTGCTGGACAACGCCTGCAAATACAGCCCAGCGAGCAGCCGCATTCGGGTCAAGCTCGAACCCCAAACCATGGCAGGACGCCGCGGTTGGCTCTGGAGCATAGGCAATGAGCCGGGCATCGCGGGTCTGCCGGACCCCGCCCAACTCTTTCGAAAGTACTACCGTAGCACCCAGGCCCGCCGACTCTCGGGTTCAGGCCTGGGGCTGTTTCTGGTCAAAGCCATGCTGGACTTGATGCAAGGACACATCACCTACGCTGAGGTATCGGGCCAGGCGAACTTCAGCATTTGGTTGCCTGAGCAGGATGAAGGCCGTTAGGCCTGGTTAGCTTTTTGTGTGATCTTGGCATGAACATTGTGCATCCGCAGTCACCCAGTGAACCACGGGTAGTTCTCCAAAATCTATGTACCCCCCAACGCTCAAGATCCTTCTGATTGAGGACAACGATCAACTGCGGGAGGCCACGCTGGCCATCCTCAAGCAGCAAGGTCATGAGGTGGTGGACATCCCGATGGCAGAAGACCTGGTCGACGCCACCGGCGGTTTTATCCCGGATGTCTATATCATCGATATCAATCTGCCCGACGAAGATGGCCTGAGCCTGACCCGACGGCTCCGGGCTAAACACCCGCAGGCTGGTATTGTCATTACCACGGCGCGCACGACCATTAGCGACAAGGTAGCCGGCTACGAGAGCGGTGCCGATCTCTACCTCACCAAGCCGGTCCACCCCAAGGAACTGATCGCCAGCTTGGGAGCCCTGGGCAAGCGAACCAAACAACGCAGTTCAGGCCAAGGGCAGGGCTTGGTGCTGCAGGTGTCACGCCTGCGCCTTGTTGGTCCGAGGCGCGAGCTCGGCGTCAGTATCAGTGATGTGAAGATGCTCAGCGCACTCGCGCGAGCCCCCGGGCAGAGCCTGGAGCGTTGGCAGATCGCCGAACTTGTCAGTACAGACCAGGATCCGCATCCTTCGGCCAGCATGATCGAAATGCGGATCGCTCGCCTACGTAAAAAGCTACTGATGGCCGGAGTAGCGCAGCCTTGCATACAGGCGGTGCACAGGGTGGGGTACGTGCTGTGTTGCCCGGTGACGATTGAGTAGACCGGTGACGCTTTGCTGCGGTTCCTGACTTCAATGGCGGAGACTGTGAGATTCGAACTCACGGAAGGGTCACCCCTTCGGCAGTTTTCAAGACTGCTGGTTTAAACCGCTCACCCAAGTCTCCAGGCGGGAACCGGGGATAGTTTAGCCGCCTTCGCGTCCGGGCTCCGGGCAGGTGGGCGAGGCGTCCCGCAGACCAAGGTGAATCACTGCATAGAGGGGTACACCCCACAGCGCCCGAAATGCCGGGCACAGGCAAGCCCAGCTGGCATCGTAGCCGTCGAGGATGCTGTGCTCGCCCAGCAGGCGCAAGCGGCTTTGGCCGGCGGTGAAATCGCCCATGCGGCGAGCGCCCCATAAAAACTGGGCCTGCGTTCGCGAGACTGAGGGGTGCAGCGATGCCTGACCCACTGCCATCCAGCTCAGGCTGTCGAAGATCAGCTCTGAGCCGGCCGGGGCGTGCTGCGCAAATTCTCGCATCAGGTTTTGCACCTGAGCGGGCTCCAAGTACATCAGTACGCCTTCGAGCATGACCAGCACCGGCGGCGCATGCGGCCCTTGAGGCAGGCCGAGTGCTTGCCACCAATGGGGCTGGCTCAGGTCGACCACCGCGTCGCGGTGGCGTTGCCCCTGGCTGGGCAGTAGGCGTTCGCGCAGCGCGACCACAGCGGGCAAGTCGGCGTCGAGCCATTGATTGCGGCCGCGGTCGAGCCACTGGAAATACGACGATAAACCACAACCGAGGTTGACTGCCCAGCCCCGGGGGTGACGGTTGAAGAAATCCTGCGCCAACTCGCGCAGGATATGGGTGCGCGCCAAAACGCCGTAAACGCTGAGTCGGTCCTCAAGATAGTCCTGCGCATCCAGCTCGAGACCGGCCAGCGCGGTGGCCGCATCGCAGTCGCTGATCGCCATATTGGGAAACAGCCGCTCGCCCAGGGCGCGGGCGACCAGCGGGATGACCAGTGTGGCTTCGACCGGATCGAGCTCGCCCCAATCGGCATGGGTCATCTCCTCACCCGGCGAGGGAAGAAGACTGTGCGTTAGCAGAACGTTCGGGGGCTGGAAGTCCATGCCCGATCTTCAGGCCTGTAGCCGGGTTCAATGGGCTTGGCGCAGGTGAAACATTGAAACAAAGCGCTGCGACGGTAAGTGAATCAGCGCCGCCTGCAAGCGATTGGCCGTTCGCACGAAGCGGCCTTGGGGCGGCTTCAGGCGCTCTCAAGCGGCCTGCAGCAGACCGCGCTCTTCAATAAAGGCCACCACCTGGTCTACGCCGCTGAGCGTCTTGAGGTTGGTCATGACGAAGGGTTTGAGTCCTTTGGGTGTGCTTCGC
The DNA here is from genome assembly GCA_964413475.1 of uncultured Polaromonas sp. GTDB lineage: Bacteria > Pseudomonadota > Gammaproteobacteria > Burkholderiales > Burkholderiaceae_C > Polaromonas. The sequence goes on from CAYPSU010000147.1 coordinate 5,585, forward strand.
ATGCGCACCGTATCGGCTTCCATCACCTTGAGATCGGCGCCCACATGGGGCGCCAGGTCGGTCTTGTTGATGATGAACAGATCACTCTTGGTGATGCCCGGTCCGCCCTTGCGGGGAATTTTCTCGCCGGCCGCCACATCAATCACATAGAGGGTCAGATCGCTCAGCTCGGGGCTGAAGGTGGCCGCCAGGTTATCCCCGCCACTTTCCACAAACACCACATCGGCATTGGGAAATTGCTCGAGCATCCGGTCGATGGCCTCCAGGTTGATGGAGGCGTCT
>CAYPSU010000148.1:0-5826 GCA_964413475.1 uncultured Polaromonas sp.
ATGGCCTCGGGCGGGGTGGCCTCTCCGACCGACCCGATCCACTACCTCGGCTTCAGCGAGGACGAGATCCGGGCTGCGGTGGAGGAGACGGCCAACGCCGACACCTATGTGCTCGCGCACGCCTACACCGCCAAGGCGATCGCGCGCGCGGTGCGCTGCGGCGTGCGCACCATCGAGCATGGCAACCTGGTGGACGCCGACGCGGCGCGCGTGATGGCCGACCACGGCGCCATCGCCGTGCCCACGAGGCCCTGGCCAGCGAGGGCGCCGCCCTGGGCCTGCCGCCGGAGTCGGTGGCCAAGATCGAGAACGTGCGCGGCGCCGGCCTGCGCTCGCTCGAGATCTTCGCCGCAGCCGGCGTGCGCATGGCCTTCGGCACCGACCTGCTGGGCGAATCGCACCGCCTGCAGTCCGACGAATTCAAGCTCCGCGCCGGCGTGCTCGGCGCGGCCGAGACGCTGCGCGCAGCCACCATCCACGCCGCCCACGTGCTGCGCATGGACGGCCGCCTGGGCGTGGTCGCGCCGGGCGCCACGGCCGACCTGCTGCTGGTGGACGGCAATCCGCTAGCCGATGTGACCGTGCTGTGCGGCCAGGGAGAGCGTCTGGCGATGATCGTGCAGGGCGGCAAGGTCGTGAAGGACGGCGCGCCCCAGGCCGTCACCGCCTGAGCGGCGCCACGATGCAGGCGCGCACGATGGACGACACCCTGTACCCCGAGACGCCGCGCTGGGAGGGCGAGGGCACGCACCGCATCCCCTTCGTCGCCTACACCGACGAATCGCTGTACCGGCGCGAGCTCGAGCGCTTCTTCTACCGCGCGCACTGGTGCTATGTCGGGCTCGAAGCCGAGATCCCGAACCCTGGTGACTTCAAGCGTACCGCCATCGGTGAACGCTCGGTCCTGATGACGCGCGACAGCAGCGGCGCGATCCACGTGGTCGAGAACGTCTGCGCCCACCGCGGCATGCGCTTCTGCCGCGAGCGCCACGGCAACCGGCAGATCTTCACCTGCCCCTACCACCAGTGGAGCTACGCCCCCGACGGCGCGCTGCGCAACGTGCCCCTGCGGCGCGGCGTGCGCCAGGACGGCCAGGTGCACGGCGGCATGCCGGCCGACTTCGACCTCGCGCAGCATGGGCTGACGACGCTGAAGGTCGCGCGCCGCGGCGGCGTGGTGTTCGCCTCCTTCGACCCCGCGGTCGAGCCCCTCGAGGACTACCTCGGCCCCGAGATCCTGCGCTGGTTCGACCGCCTGTTCGACGGCCGGCGGCTGGTGCTGCTGGGCTACAACCGCCAGCGCATCCCGGGCAACTGGAAGCTGATGCAGGAGAACATCAAGGACCCCTACCATCCGGGCCTCTTGCACACTTGGTTTGTCACGTTTGGACTCTGGCGTGCCGACAACAAGAGCGAGCTGCGCATGGACGCACACCACCGCCATGCGGCGATGATCTCAACGCGTGGCAGCGCGGGTCAGGCAGCTGGCGACAAGGCCCAGGTGACCCAGGTCGGCAGTTTCAAGGAAAGCATGAAGCTGCATGACCCGAGTTTTCTGGACATCGTTCCAGAGCCCTGGTGGGGTGGGCCCACGGCGGTCATGATGACCCTTTTCCCCAGCGTGATCTTCCAGCAGCAGGTCAACAGCGTTTCCACCCGTCATATCCAGCCCGACGGTCATGGCGCCTTCGACTTTGTCTGGACACATTTTGGATTCGAGGACGACAGCGAGGAAATGACCGAGCGCCGTTTGCGCCAGGCCAATCTGTTTGGTCCGGCCGGTTTTGTTTCGGCCGATGATGGGGAGGTCATCGAATTTTCCCAGCGCGCCTTTGAGACCAAACCCGAGCATCGTGTGCTGGCTGAACTTGGCGGGCGCACGGTGGAAGATACCGAACACATGGTCACCGAAACCTTGATTCGTGGCATGTACGCCTACTGGCGCCGAGTGATGGAGGAGTGACCGTGGTGGACCTTCCAACCTGGATGGCTATTGCACAGCTCAATGCCGACTACGCCATCGCCTTGGATTCGGGGCAGTGGGATCTGTGGCCCGAGTTCTTCACTGAGCAGTGTGTCTACAAAGTGCAGCCCCGCGAAAACCACGAGCGCGGCTTTGCCCTGGCCACCCTGTCGCTGACCAGCAAGGGTATGCTGCTGGACCGGGTCTACGGAATCTCGCAAACCATCTTTCATGACCCGTATTACCAGCGGCATGTGGTGGGCGCTGCAGTGGTTCGCAAGGTGGAGGACGGGCGCATTCACTGCGAGGCAAATTACGCCGTTTTTCGCACCAAGTATGACGAGGAAACCACGGTCTTCAATGTCGGGCGCTATATCGACACCCTGGTGCAGACGCCGCAGGGCCTGAAGTTCGCTCAGCGCCTTTGCGTCTACGATAGCGAGATGATTCCCAATTCCCTTATTTATCCCATCTGACCATGAACGACTGGACTGACGTGGCCGCTGAGGCCGATCTGTTTGAGGGGGCCGGTATTGCGGTGACACCCAACGGCCATGACATCGCGCTTTTCAAGCTGGAAGAGGGCGTTTATGCAATTGACAACCTTTGCACTCACGGTCACGCCAAGCTGTGCGATGGGTTTGTGGACGGTCATCAGGTGGAATGCCCCTATCACCAGGCGCTGTTTGACTTGCGCGATGGTTCGGTAACTTGTGGCCCCGCCACCGAACCCGTCCGCTCCTGGCCGGTGAAGGTGGAAGGCGGACGGGTGTTGCTCAAGCTGCAGCCCGACTGAGGGCCGCAGGCGCGGACAGCTCAGGCGTCGGCTGTAAAGCCGATGGCCTTAACCAGCGGGCCCCACCGGTCGGTATCGGCCTTCAGGCGCGCGGCCAGTTCGGCCGGTGTGGAGGATCTGGCCTCCAGACCCATGGCGGCCAGCCCGTTGACGGTTTCTGCAGTGGCGAGCGCTGCACGCATGGCTGTATTCAGGCGAGCGACGACATCGTTGGGCGTTTTGGCGGGGACATAAAAGCCAAACCATTCCTCAAAGGCAAAGTCCTTGAGCCCCTGCTCGAGCATGGTCGGCGTGTTCGGCGCGAACGGGCTGCGCTTGGCCCCGGTGGCAGCCAGCAGGCGGGCCTTGCCTGCAGCCACATGCTGAGTGAACTCGCCGATCGGGCCGCTGACCGAGGCAATCTGCCCGCCGATCATGTCCAAAATGGCCGGCTGCGTGCCTCTGAAGGGCACGTGCTTGAGGTCGACCCCCGCTTGCTTGCCCATCAGCACGCCAATGAAATGGGGTACCGAGCCGGCCGCCGGGGAGCCGAAATTGGCCAGCGAAGGGTTGGCCTTGCACCAGGCCAAGAACTCAGGGATGTTGCGTACGGTGGCCGGCACCTGCGGGCCCACCGCAAAGCCAAAGTCAAAGGTACATCCAAGCGTCACCGGCATCAGGTCGGCCACCGGGTCATAGGGCAGTTTGCGGTAGATGTGCGGATAGACGCCCAGCATGGACATCGGGGTCTGCAAGACGGTGTTACCGTCCGGTGCTGCGGCCTTGACCGCTTGCACGGCAATTTGTCCGCCAGCGCCGGTGCGATTCTCAACCACCGCCACCTTGGCATAGCCGGGCGCGAGCTTGTCGGCCACACGTCGGCATATCGTGTCTGAGGTACCACCGGGCGGGAAGCCGGTGATGATCCTGAGCGTTTCAATTTGAGCTTGCGCCCAGGCCTGTTGCCCGATGGCTGCCAGCAGCGATGCGGCGCCAGCCGATTGCAAGACGTGTCTGCGATTTAGTCTCATCAAAGGGTCTCCTCTGGTCAAAGTATCGATGGGGTCCGGCCTCATGCCCAAGCTTGAAATTTTTCGTGTTCTTTGTCGGGCTGTATTCACGGACGCCTCAGTATAGAGAGAGGCTGGCCTTCGAGATCTTGCACCGTCTCGCATGCCTGTGCGGTGTCACCAGGGGGTGACGACCGAGCCGAAACGGTAGCCCAACAGCAGGTAGCGGTGCGCCAGTTCCGAGGCAGGGGCCCATTGCGTGGCAGCTCGGGCAGACCATTCAACGCTCAAGGCCAGGGTGGGCGATTCTTTCCACAGGTGCGGCCGGAGACTGCGTTGATAGCCCTCCGAATCCAGAAGCAGGTTCTGCGAATTCAGGGTGATGGCGGCAAACAGGCACAGCAGAGCGGCAGCGACGAAGGCACGCCAGCGCGGTCGGCTGGTGCACAGCACGAATGAGACGGCCAGAGCAAAGTTGAGCATGGCAAACAGCAGAGACAACCCGATCACGAGCGGTGCCACGATCAGCGCTCGGTAAGCCTTCTTCTCCAGTTCGGACGTATCGCCCGTCGGTGTGTTGCTGGCGACCGCCAGGGTTCCGGTGGTCACAAGCCATTGGGCGAACTGCTGTTGGCGTTGTTCTGCGTGCAGAGCAGCCGCAGGAAAGAGCGAGACCGCGATATTTTTTTCGATCCCTTGAGGCTCAGACACCACCAGATCTTGACCGGACAGGGTCTTCAGGAGGCTGTTCCCCAGGTTGGGAGCTACCCAGACCAGGGCCAGCGCCGCTTGCTTGTCTTGTGGGCTTGCGGCCTCTACCAGGTATTCGATCAGCGTTTTTTGTACATTCCACATGATCGCAATGCCGGCGGCGATGCTTAGAAAAAAGCCGACCCCGCGCAGAGACAGGTGCGGACTTAAAAGACGATGGATCAGAATGCCCAGACCGAAGCCTGAAATCACCCGCCCCCAGAACTCAAAGCCGGTGAGCACATCGTCGGGTGAATGGTCGCCCATCGTTTGAATCAGTTGGTTGCAAAAGCTCAGCTCCACCACCAGGTAAGCCAGCGGCAGGATCAGACCATAGACCCAGGCGGCCCGAGACGAAGGGGCCTTGCGGTCTGGGGCAGACTGGTTCATGAGGGTCTTGTCGTTCATCCGGGCCATACTTTGGGGGCGCTTATGAAGGACCCGGGTCGCTATAATTTCGGCTTCGGAGGGCTACTGTAGTCGACAAAACTGCCCTCCTCTATTCGGGGTGTAGCTTAGCCTGGTAGAGCGCTACGTTCGGGACGTAGAGGCCGGAGGTTCGAATCCTCTCACCCCGACCAGGAATTACCCATCGGAGCCCGATCTTTCACTACGGCCAATACACGGCGCGGCAGGCCAAGGCGCGCATGGCTGAGCGGGGTGTTCCCGTTCGTTTGCAAGCCGTGCTCAGCCTGTAAGCAGCGCATCCAGCGGGCTGGCCGTGTCGCCGGCTGCCACCTTGAGCACATGGGTGTAGATCTCGGTGGTGGACGCATCCGTGTGAACCAACAGCTCTTGCACGGTGCCGATGTCGGTACCGGACCCAGGCCAATGCGTGGCAAAGCAGTGGCGCAGCGTGCGGACGGACACCGGTTTGGCAACCCCAGCCTGCGCCGAGCCTAGATCCGGCTTTGAACGCACCCGAGTGTGCGGCTGCAGTGCGCGCTGGCCTCGTGACTCGTCGTTGCAGCGGGCGACCCTATGGCCTCCTCGTAGTTCAGCCTTCAAAGTGAGACAAGAGGGGGCCATGGTCCGCCAATCTCACTGAGAGGCGTACCCGCATCGAGTGGGAGCCGCGCCCTCGCGGCGATGGGGCGTGATGCGCCGCACGGCATCCGTGTTGACCGTCTGGCCCACCCTCGCCCAAACGTCAAAGTTGGTGAAAAGCACTTCTTTCAGGTAACAGATCAGGCTTTGATAGATATAGTTCGGCGGCAGGTGAAGGTCGCTTGCCTGATGTATCAGGCACTTGAGCGCCAAGGATGGGGCGGCGACTTTCTCGGTTTTGTTATCCCGTGATTGGTCGGATATGTGAAAGTCAGGCCTCA
>CAYPSU010000149.1:0-5767 GCA_964413475.1 uncultured Polaromonas sp.
CCCGCTGCCAGCATGAAGGTGTTGGCAATGCCGCCGCCCACGATCAGCTGGTCCACCTTGTCCGCCAGGCTTTGCAAAATGGTCAGTTTGGTCGATACCTTGGAGCCGGCCACAATCGCCAGCAGAGGGCGCCTGGGTGCTGACAGGGCTTTGGAGATGGCGTCCATCTCGGCGGCCAGCAGCGGGCCGGCGCAGGCCACCGGTGCGAACTGGGCGATGCCGTAGGTGGTGGCCTCTGCCCGGTGGGCGGTGCCAAAGGCGTCGTGCACAAAAATGTCGCACAGTGCGGCCAGCTTGCGGGAGAGTTCTTCGCTGTTTTTCTTCTCGCCCTTGTTGACGCGGCAGTTCTCCAGCAGCACCAGCTCGCCGGGCTTGATGCTCACGCCATCGACCCAGTCGGTCACCAGCGGCACCGGCCGGCCGAGCAGCTCGCCCAGGCGCTGGGCCACCGGCGCCAAGGAGTCCTCGGGTTTGAATTGGCCTTCCGTGGGCCGGCCCAAGTGGCTCGTGACCATTACGGCGGCGCCAGCGTCCAGCGCCATTTTGATGCAGGCCAGCGATGCACGGATGCGGGTGTCTTCAGTGATGCGCCCGGCATCGTCTTGCGGCACATTGAGGTCGGCCCGAATGAAGACGCGACGGCCGTGCACTTGGCCTTGGGCGCAGAGATCAGAAAAGCGGAGGAAGTTCATGGTGAGCAAAGTCAGCACAGCCGGACAACCGGGGCGATGGGCAAGGGCACAAAAATGCCAATGATTTTAGGGGGCGGCTTTTTTCAAGATCGTGTGGGTGCGAACGCTGCTCTCGGCGCGATGCGGGGCTCAAGACACAAGGGCTTCTGAACCCGGGCCTGATGGCCGCAAGGACGCCGCTCCCACACACAAAATGTCTATCGCTGCGAGAGCGTGGTCTTCACGAGGGATGGGCCTGGGGCCTGCTCACCAACCCAGACCCAGGCGCAGCGGCAGATAGACCGCCATACCGCAGATGAGGGTACCTAGCAGGCTTTTGCGCGCGACGTACCAGAGCACGCCGGCTAAAACCGCGTACAGCCGTGCATCCTGCCAGGTGCTGATCAGTTCCCCCTTGGCCATCGTCACTTCGGGCACGATCACGCCCGCCAGCGCGGCGATCGGTGCGTAGTACAGGCTGCGCTGGGCCCAGGTCGGCAGGCTCCAGCGCTTGCTGGAGATAAAGAAAAAGCATCGGGTGACCAAGGTGTTCAGGGTTAGCAGGCCGATGGTGGCCAGGGTCCAGACGTCGGTGCCTTCGAAGAGTGTCATTCGCGCGGTTTCCCCTTCCAGCCCTCGGTCAACTTCGCCTGTTCCAGCGCCATGCAAATGCAGACCGCTGCGGCAATGCCCACCAGAATATTGAGCTTTAACGGCAGCGCGTAGGCCGCCACGGCGGCCGCTCCTGCGATGGCCGCTGCCAGGCCGCGCATCGGGCTGTCGGCCAGCGTCAGCACCACGCCGGTCAGCGCCAGCGTGCCGACAAAGCCCAGGCCCCAATCCTGAGGGATCGATTGTGCGAAGAAGATGCCGATCAGGCTGGCCGCGATCCAGCTGGCCCAGACCAGCAGGGCACTGCCGGCCAGATACTGGCGCTGCGCCTGTCGGCCCTGCACATCAGGGGCCGCCTGGGGCCAGCGCCGCACCATCATCATGTAGGACAGGTCAGAGGTCGCGTATCCGGCAAACAGCCGTCGCGCTGTCGGCAGGTCCATCAGATAGTCTCGCAGGTGTGCACTGAAGACGATGAAGCGTAGATTGACACAAAAGGACGTCGCCACAATCACCCACAAAGGCGCGCCTGCGGCCAGAAGAGGCAGCGCGGCCAGCTGCGAGGTGCCCGAATAGACCAGCACGCTCATCAGCAGCACCTCCACGCCACTGAGCCCGGAGTTGGCGGTAGCCACTCCGGTCATCAGACCCCAGGCGGCCAGACCCGGCGTCAGCGCGGCGATCTCGCGCATGCCCAGGCGAAAGTTTGGGGTGTTCCAGCCGTTCATCACTGGGCGCTGCGAGCCTCAAAGCGTTGACCCACCTGGAGCGGGAAACCACGCAGAAATGCATCGGCCTGCAAGGGCTTGCCGCCGGGCTTTTGCAGCACCTGCAATCGCAGCACGCCCGATCCGGTGGCCACGTCCACGCCCTGCGCATCGACCTCGATCACCGTTCCCGGTGCGGCCTCCACCGGGGTGTGTCGTACGCTGGCCTGCCAAATCTTGATCGGGGCGCCCGCCAGCAAGGCGCTGGCCCCCGGGGTGGGGGCAAAGGCGCGGATGCGTCGCTCCAGCACGTCGGCTGCCTCCGTCCAGTCCAGCGCAGCGTCGGCCTTGTCGATTTTGCGGGCGTAGGTCACGCCCTCTGTGGGTTGCGGGCTGGCCGGCAAGGCCCCGCGAGCGGCTCGATGCAGGGCTTCAACGATGAGGCGCGCGCCCAGGGCCGCGAGTTTGTTGTGCAGGCTCTCGGTGTGGTCCTCGGTGCTGATCGGCACCGCTTCGGTCAGGAGCATGTCGCCGGTGTCGAGTCCGGCGTCCATCTGCATGATGGTCACGCCCGTCTGCGCATCCCCGGCTTCAATGGCGCGGTGTATCGGCGCTGCGCCGCGCCAGCGCGGTAGCAAAGAGGCATGGATGTTCAGGCAGCCCAGTCGCGGCAGATCCAGCACCCACTGCGGCAGGATCAGCCCATAGGCGGCCACCACCATCGCGTCGGGCCGTGCCTTTTGCAGGGCCTGCTGGGCGGCAGCGGCATCGCCGGGGTACTTGCCATCGAGGCGCAGGCTGCGCGGTTGGGCCACCTCGATGCCATGGGCTTGCGCGAACTGTTTGACCGGCGAGGCCTGCAGCCTCAGGCCCCGCCCGGCGGGACGGTCGGGCTGGGTCAGCACCAAGGCCACCTCGAAGCCGGCGGCGTGTAGCGCCGCCAGGGCATGCTGGGCGAATTCGGGTGTGCCGGCAAAAACAAGGCGCATGGGGTGGGAGAGAAGAAATCTTGAATCGGGCTTGCGCCCGGTCGGGGCAAGGCCAGCGCCGACGTTCAGCGGCCCGCAGGCTTCTGGGTGTGGCGCTCGTCCTCACGCTGCAGCTTGAGCATCTTGGTCTTGATGCGGCCCCGCTTGAACAGGGACAGGTATTCCACGAATACCTTGCCCATCAGGTGGTCCATCTCATGCTGGATGCACACCGCCAGCAGTCCGTCGGCCTCCACGGTCTGTTCGGCGCCGCTGCGGTCCAGGGCGCGCACCCGGACGGCCAGTGAGCGCTCGACCCCGTCGTAGATGCCGGGCACAGACAGACAGCCCTCTTCGCCCAGGCGCTTTTCCGGGCTGGCCCAGATGATCTCGGGATTGATCAGCACCAGCGGCTGGTTGCGCTCCTCGCTCACATCAATCACGATCAGCCGCTCATGCACATCCACCTGGGTGGCGGCCAGCCCGATGCCCTGGGCCTCATACATGGTCAGTAGCATGCGGTCGATCAGTTGTCGCAGCCGCTCGTCTACCGCAGCCACCGGTTTGGCCACGGTATTGAGGCGGGGGTCAGGGTAGCGCAGGATGGTCAGGGCAGAGGTCATGGCGTCTGAAAACAGGGTTTCCCGTATTGTCCGTCCAAAGGCCAGGGCCCGGCTCGGCTGGCCGCGAAAGTTAAACATTGTCTGTCCTGCCTCGGCGGTGATTCACAGGCGGCTGGGCGACCTAAACTGCCGGCCCTTGTGGCATCACGGGGGTAGATCGTGTGGATACAGGTCGATGAGCTTGAGGCTTGGCTGCGCCTTGTTTTAACGCCTGGTGTCGGGCGGGCGCAGGCGCGCCGGTTACTGGCCGTCGCCGGCTCCCCCCAGGCTGTTTTCGAGCAGCTGCAGGCGGTTTGCCAAGCCGCCTCAATGGAGCGCCTGCTGCCGACGCTGGCTGCACCCCCGCAGGCGCTGTCAGCGCAGTTGCAGGCCACCCGGGCCTGGCTTGAGGGCGGGGACGATCGTCATGTCTTTGCGCTGGGCGATGCTGGCTATCCCCAGCAGTTGCTGGATATCGATGATCCGCCCCTCCTGCTGTTTGCCATGGGTCAATGGGCTCGTCTATGGGCGCAAGGCAAGCTGCCGCCGCAGCCCTGGCTGGCCGTGGTGGGCAGCCGCAACCCAACGCCACAGGGCGAGCTGCATGCGAGGGCTTTTTCGATGGCCTTGGCGCGCGCTGGTGTGTGCATTGTTTCGGGGCTGGCTGCCGGTATTGATGGTGCCGCGCATGCGGGAGCCCTGGCCGGTGGTGGCTACACGGTGGCGGTGGTGGGCACCGGCCTGGACCGGGTGTATCCGCGACGTCACCTGGAGTTGGCTCGGCGCATCGTGGCGCAGGGGGCGATCGTGAGCGAATTCCCGCTGGGGACACCGCCTTTGACCCATCATTTCCCGCAGCGCAACCGCATTCTGGCCGGGTTGGCACGCGCCACGCTGGTGGTGGAGGCCAATTTACAGTCGGGCTCGCTGATCACGGCCCGGCTGGCCGCCGAGCAGGGCAAGGACGTGATGGCTATCCCGGGCTCAATTGATGCGCCGCAGTCCCGGGGCTGTCATCGTCTGATCGTTGAAGGCGCACGTCTGGTCACCAGCGCGCAGGACGTGCTGGAGGAGCTGGGCTGCTCCTCGGGGGAGCCTGCGGTCGCGGCGTTGCCCCCTGCATCCGAGCCACCCTCGGATCGGCAGGATGCCCCCTTGCTGCAGGCCCTGGGCTTCGAGCCGACCACCTTTGATGCGCTGCAATTGCGTTGTGCCTGGCCTACCGACCGCTTGCAGGCTCGCCTGCTTGAACTGGAACTTGCCGGTGAGGTGGCGCTTTTGCCGGGGGGTTCCTGGCAACGTCTTGCAAAGGCGTGACCGCTCACGCTCGCCGGGCGATTCGTCAGCGTACCGTTGCCGCAGACCGCGGTCAGCCCCCGAACTGGTTGCAGGCCCGCCAGCCTGGGGTATATTGGGGCCATGTTCGAGGTGTTGGTCTACGTGTACGAGAACTACTGGCAAGGCGATGCCTGCCCTGAGGCTCCGCAACTGGGGCGTAAGCTCAGCGCGGCGGGCTTTGAGCCCGAGGAGATCGAGGCCGCCTTGATCTGGCTCGATGGCCTGCAGCTGGCCGCTCAGACCAGCCGTCTGTGCAGCCCCGAGGAGCGCGGTGCTTGCGCCTTGCCGCAGTCCAGGGACAGTCTGCGGATCTATTCACCGCTGGAGCGGCAGCAACTCGGCCCACAGGCGCTGGGCTTTCTGACCTTTCTGGAAGGTGCCGGTGTCTTGCCTGGCCCCATGCGGGAGATCGTCGTGGATCGCGCTATGGCGGTGGCCGGCGAGCCCCTTTCGCTCGATGACTTCAAGATCATCGTACTCATGGTGTACTGGAGCCTGGGCGAGGAGCCCGACGCGCTGGTGCTCGATGAACTTTGCGATGACAGCGACGAGCGGCTGGCGCATTAGGCTGCCGCACCCATCAGTCGTTCAGACGACCGCGCCGGCGTTGGGGTCGTTAGGGTCCTGGCCATCTTTGCGCGAAGCTGTCTTGATGAGATCTTCCCGCTTGAGGCCCAGCCACATGGCCACGGCCGCCGCGACAAAGACCGAGGAGTAGATGCCAAAGCAAATGCCGATGGTCAGCGCCAGGGCAAAGTAAAACAGCGTCGGTCCACCGAACAGCAGCATGGACAGCACCATGATCTGGGTCGAGCCGTGGGTGATGATGGTGCGGCTGATGGTCGAGGTGATCGCGTTGTCGATGATCT
>CAYPSU010000150.1:0-5694 GCA_964413475.1 uncultured Polaromonas sp.
CACCATTTCCAGCAATGAAATTCTCGAGGCGCTGACCGATCCGCTGAACAACATTGTCTCGGCCGTCAAAAATGCGCTGGAGCAGACGCCTCCGGAGCTGGGGGCCGACATTGCCGACCGCGGCATGATGCTCACCGGCGGCGGCGCGTTGCTGCGCGACCTCGATCGCCTGCTCAGCGAGGAAACCGGCCTGCCGGTGCTGGTGGCCGAAGACCCCCTGACCTGTGTGGTGCGTGGCTGCGGCATCGCCCTCGATCGCATGGAGCGACTGGGGTCCATCTTCACCTCGGAGTGAGCGCGCGCGCCGCGACCGGCGGCGTCCGATTCGCCTGACCCATGCCCCTCGGAACCATAGACCGGTCGCCGCCCCCGTTTTTCAAGCAGGGGCCTTCCGCCTTGTCCCGGCTGGTCGTGCTGAGCAGTCTGGCGGTGTTCCTGATGGTGGCCGATGCCCGCCTGGGCATGATGGATCCGCTGCGCTCGGCACTGGTTACGTTGGTCTATCCGCTGCAGTGGCTGGCTTTGCAGCCCGGCCGCGGGCTGGAGGCTCTGGGGCGGCATTTCGACAGCCTCGACCAGGCCCAGGCCGATGCACAGGACGCGCGCAAAGAGCTGGCGCGGCAGCTGCTGCGCGCCGGGCAGGTGGAGCAACTCACCCAAGAAAACCAGCAACTGCGACAACTGCTGGACCTGCGCCAAAGGCTGACCGGTTCGGCGCAAGCCGCCGAAGTGATCTACCAAGCGGCCGATCCGTATTCGTACAAGGTCATCATCGACAAGGGCGCCTCCAGCGGCGTGGAAATAGGCTCGCCGGTGATTGACTCAGCCGGCGTGGTGGGGCAGGTGACGCGGGTGCACCCGCTGGTCAGCGAGGTCACTTTGCTGATCGACCGCGATCTGACCATTCCGGTGCTCAATGTGCGCACCGGGCTGCGCAGCGTGGCCTACGGCGAGCCGTCAGAGGACGGACTAGAGCTGCGCTTCATGGCCGCCAACACCGACCTTCAAGAGGGTGACCTGCTGACCACCAGCGGCATTGATGGCATCTACCCGCCCGGTCTGCCGGTGGCGCGCGTGACGCGCATCATGCGTCGCGCTGAGTCCGCCTTTGCACGCATCCACGCCCAGCCCTTGGGACAAGTCTCTGCCACCCGCCATCTGCTGGTGCTCCAGCCCCTCAGGAGCCAGCTGCCGCCCCCGCCGGCGCAGGGGCCAAACCGGACCGAAGGGGCGCGCAAAGGTGGACGATCATGATCATGCCCACCGGGCAGCAACTGCTGCTGCCAGCCAGCCCGCTGTTCATCTGGTCCAGCCTGATCGCGGCCCTGATGCTGACCATGCTCGGCCAGGAGCCCTGGATGCCCGATCTGCTGGCGCTGGTTCTGGTGTTCTGGACCATCCACCAGCCGCTGCGCGTGGGCATGCTGGCGGCCTTTTGTTTCGGGCTGATCATGGATGTGCATCAGGCCGGTCTGCTGGGTCAGCATGCGCTGTCCTACACCGCGCTGAGTTTTCTCTCGATCATGATTCATCGCCGCGTGCTGTGGTTCCCGGTACCGGCTCAGGCCTTGCAGCTGCTGCCGCTGATGGTGGCCGCGCACCTCCTGGAATTGCTGGTGCGGCTGCTCAGTGGTGGGGCCATGCCGGCTTGGTCATTCTGGATTTCGCCACTGCTGCAGGCGCTGCTGTGGCCCCTGGCCAGCATCGTTCTGCTGCTGCCGCAAAAGCGCGCCCCTGACCCCGATCTGAACCGCCCTCTTTAAGCTCCAATGACAGCCCTGCGCAATGTCGATGTCGAAATTCGGCGCTTTCGCGACCGGGTGGTGGCCGCCAGCGCCGTGGTGCTGTTGTGCTTTGGACTGCTGGCCCTGCGCCTGATCTATCTGCAAGTGTTCAAGCACGAGCACTATCTGGAACAGGCCGAAAACAACCGGACGGCCATCGTGCCCATCGTGCCCAACCGGGGGCTGATCACGGACCGTAACGGCGTGGTCCTGGCCACCAATTTTTCGGCCTACACCCTGGAGATCACGCCCTCGAAGGTAGGAAATCTGGAAGAAACCCTGGAGGCTCTGTCGCAGGTGGTGGAGATCAGCAACCGCGACCGGCGCCGCTTCAAGCGCATCCGGGAAGAGTTCAAGAGCCTGGAATCGGTCCCGATTCGGACCAAGCTCAGCGACGAGGAAGTGGCCCGCTTTGCCGCCCAGCGCTATCGCTTTCCCGGCGTGGACATCAAGGCCAGGCTGTTTCGCAACTATCCCTTTGGCGAGGTCGGCAGCCACGTGGTGGGCTATATCGGCCGTATCAACCAAAAGGAAAAAGAGCGGATCGAGGAAGAAGATGAGTTGGGCAATTACCGGGGCACCGACTACATTGGCAAGCTCGGCATCGAACAGGCTTATGAAAAGCCATTGCACGGCATCACCGGCGTCGAGCAAATCGAAACCTCGGCCGGCGGACGGGCGGTGCGACGTCTGGCCAGCAGCCCCTCCACCCCGGGCGACACCATTCAACTGTCGATCGACATCAAGCTGCAAAAACTGATCGAGGACATGTTTGGCGAGCGCCGTGGTGCGCTGGTGGCCATCGATCCGCGCAGCGGGCAGGTGCTGGCCTTTGTGAGCAAGCCGACCTTTGACCCCAATCTTTTTGTCGAGGGCATCGACAGCGAGAGCTGGGCGGCGTTGAACGAATCCATCGACAAGCCGCTGCTCAACCGTGCGCTGCGCGGCACCTATCCGCCGGGCTCGACCTACAAGCCCTTCATGGCCCTGGCCGCCCTGAGCACCGGCAAGCGCAGCGCCAGCACGGTGGTGCAGGACAGCGGTGTCTGGACCTTCGGCGGTCATCAGTTCCGCAGCCACGGCGATGGGGTCGGCGCTGTAGACATGCACTTGAGCATCGTGCGCTCGAGCAATGTCTACTACTACACCCTGGCTAACGAGATGGGCGTTGATGCCATCCATGATTTCATGAAGCCTTTGGGGTTTGGGCAGCTCACCGGCATCGATGTGCTTGGTGAGGTGCGCGGCGTCTTGCCCAGCCAGGAATGGAAGCGCAAGACCTACAAGCGCCCGGAGCAGCAGAAGTGGTACGCCGGGGAGACGATATCGCTGGGTATAGGCCAGGGTTACAACACGTTTTCCATGCTGCAATTGGCCCACGCCACCGCCACCCTGGCCCAGGGCGGCCTGCAACACCGTCCGCGTTTATTGATGGCCAGGCAAGACAGCGTGAGCCGCCAGGTGCAGGCGGCCACTGCTGCGGCGCCGATACAACTGGACATCAAACCGGAACATGTGGCGGTGATCAAGCGGGCGCTGGCCAGCGTGACACAAGAGGGCACCTCGGCTCGGGTCTTCGCCGGCGCACCTTACCTGAGCGCCGGCAAGACCGGAACCGCGCAGGCAGTCTCGATTGGGCAGAAAGAAAAATACAACGCCTCCAAACTCGAGGAACACCAGCGCGACCATTCGCTCTACATGGCCTTTGCGCCGGTAGAGGCGCCGCAGATTGCGCTGGCGGTGGTGGTTGAAAACGCCGGCTTTGGTGCAGCCCACGCCGCGCCGATCGCGCGGCGTGTCTTCGATTACGTCCTGCTCGGTCAATACCCCAGCGAGGAAGATTTGGCGGCCGTGCAGAAAGGTCAGGCGGCTGCACCGATCGGCAAACCGCGGGAGGCCAGCCAGGTCGACGTGATGGGCCGACCCCTGCCCCTTGCCTCTGATCTTGCGGCCGCTGTGCAGCCGCCAAGAGCTGCAGCCAGCGGCAACCGGGGGGCTGCGCAAGCCAGCCTGGCCGCGCCGCGCTAGGGGCCGATCACCGACCCTCATCGCCCATCGGGCGAGCCGGCGGCAGGCCCTGTGGCCCGTCGGACGAAAGCCTGACGTTCGGTCAGATCAGACCCAAAGGTATGGCCGTGTTCGCAGGCAGCGCCAGTTGCCGTGAAAAATAGTTCCGTCCACACCCAGGAGCGGTCGCGACCTGTGTCCAGGCCAGGGCCGGCTCAAGGGGCGACTTACGGAGGCCCCATGCATATCGACGCGCGAGCCATGCCAGATATCGATCAGGACTGCGACCTGTGCATCATCGGCGCCGGGCCTGCGGGTATCAGCCTTGCGCGTGAATTCATTGGCAGTCCCTGGAGGGTGGTGCTTCTTGAGAGCGGCGGCATGAGCTACGACCGCCAGGCGCAAGCCCTGGCCGATGGCACCAGCACGGGCGGCATCAAGCCCTCGATCGAGGTCAATCGACGGCAATTCGGCGGCAATGCCAATGTCTGGTGCATAGACCTCGCACCGGGCGAGAAGGGCCTGCGCCATGCCCTGTTCGACGAGATCGATTTTCAGCACCGGCCATGGATCGGGCACAGCGGCTGGCCCCTCACCCGTGAAGAGCTCATGCCCTACTACCAGCGCGCCCAAGAGGTCTGCGGCGGGGGCCCCTGCGACTACAGCGCAGCGCCCTGGCAAGAGGCCGATGCACACGCACTGCCGCTGCAAGGGACCGGACTGGAAACCGCCGTGTTTCACTTCACCCCCTTCGAGATTTTTACCAACCGCTACCGCCAGCAACTCATGGAGGCACAAAACGTGGCGGTCTACACCTATGCAACAGCTACGGAGCTGCTGACCGATGCCAGCGGACAGCGGGTTGAACAGGTGCGGGTGAGCGGGCCGGGTCGCAAGCCCTGGCTGATGCGCGCTCGAACTGTGGTGCTGGCCGCCGGCGGCTACGAAAACGCTCGCCTGCTGCTGCTCTCACACCGTTCCAATGGCATCGCGCTGGGCAATGACCACCAGCTGGTGGGCCGCTACTACCACGATCATCTGCAGGGTCGCAGTGGCTATCTGATGCCGGCTCACGATCAGGTGCTGCGGCAGCTGGGTCTCTACGACCTCAGGCGCAGACAAGGGGCTTATGTCATGGGCTACCTGAAGTTGTCGGCCCAACTTCAGGCCCAGGAGCGGGTGGGCAACATCAACTGCTTTTTGTTTCCAAGACCGCCCGAACGACAGGATCGGGCGATCGAGGCCTTCAACACGCTGCGCCGGTATCAGCTTTTTCGAGCTCGCGCCCAAGAGGCCTTGCCCGCCCCCGGGCTGCGCAATGGCTTGAAACACCTGTGGGATCTGGCCTGCGGTCTGGACTATGTGGTCAAGACGGTCGCCAAAGCGGCCACCGGTCAACAGTCCACGGCCTACGGAATCGGTCACGGCGGCTGGTCGCGACTTGAGAGACCGGGGGACTTGTTCTCGCGGGTAGAGCTGTGGCACAGCATCGAACAGACGCCGCGCGCTGAAAATCGTGTCGCCCTGGGCCAGCGACTGGACCCACTGGGGCGACCCCAGTTGGAGGTGCACTGGCACTGGCCAGAAGAGGATGTGCAGCAAACCCTGAGAGCGCAGGCGCTTTTTGCGCGCGGCCTCGAGCGCGCCGGTCTGGGCCGCGTCGAACGCTACTTTGAGAAAGACGGCTCACCCCATCTGGAAAGACCCACCGGCTCACACCACCTGATGGGCACCACCCGCATGCACGCTGATGCCCGAAAGGGCGTGGTCGATGCGCAATGCCGAGTCCACAGCACCGAAAACCTTTATGTGGCCGGCAGCTCCGTCTTTCCGACCGGCGGCTACGCCAACCCCACCCTGACCCTGGTGGCACTGGCCTTGCGACTGGCCGATCATCTGAAGG
>CAYPSU010000151.1:0-5605 GCA_964413475.1 uncultured Polaromonas sp.
GGCCCGATACTCTCGGGTATGAATGGAATTCAATCTTGGGGAGACACCCTGCGCCTGTTGGTCGAGTTATTGGCCACTGCAGCCTTTGCGCTGTCGGGCCTGATGGAAGCAGCGCGCAAGCGGCTCGACGCTGTCGGTGTTTGCGTGGTGGCTTTTTTGGCGGCGTTTGGCGGCGGTACGCTGCGCGACCTCTTGCTGGACCAGCGGCCATTTTTCTGGGTCCAACACACCGAGATGCTCTGGGGCGTACTGGCCCTGTGCGTGCTGGCCATGGCCTTCATGCGCCAACGCCATTTTGAAGTTACGGAAAAAGCCATCCTCTGGCCAGACGCCCTGGGTCTGGGGCTTTTCACCGCTACGGGCGTACACCATGCGCTGATGGCACTCATGCCCCCGGTGGTTGCCGTACTCATGGGTTTGATCACCGGCGTATTTGGGGGTGTGCTGCGCGACATGGTGTGCAACGAAATTCCCAACGCTTTCAAAGACCACCGGCCCTACGCAGTCTGCGCCTTCGCCGGCGGCTGGACCTATGTGGGCCTGTGGTACGGCGGTGCCCCGGGCTGGGTAGCGCTGCTCGGCTGCGTGGTCCTCACGGTAGGCCTGCGCGCCCTGGCCTTGTTGCGCAACTGGCAGCTTCCCGCCTGGCGGGCCTGACTGGACTTTCCGCAACCCAGGCGTGAAAGCCCAAGAAAAAGCCCCCAGCATTTCGGGTCGCCAGAACTTTGCGCCCGAGCGTCGATTGAACCCCGATAACCCGGGGTAATCGGCTTGAATAAATGCAATTGGCCGCTGGGCCGGTCTGTGCTTAGCATGAAGACTCCCTCTGAAGGAAAGCCCGGCGGTATGTCTCGACGCGTCAAGAACATCCTCTTCATCATGTGTGATCAACTGCGCGCCGATCACCTGTCTTGCTACGGCCATCCCAAGCTGCACACGCCACACATCGACAGCCTGGCCCAACGTGGCCTCTTGTTTGACAACGCCTTTGTGCAGTCGCCCGTATGCGGCTCCTCGCGTATGAGCTACTACACCGGCCGCTACATGCAGTCGCACGGCGTGAGCTGGAACTTTGTGCCGCTCAAGGCTGGCGAGATGACATTGGGCGACCACCTAAGGCCGCTGGGCGTGCGCTCGGTGCTGATTGGCAAGACGCACATGCGCGGCGACGCCTCGGGCATCTCGCGCCTGGGCATAGACCCTCAGTCGCAAATTGGCGTACGCATTGCCGAATGCGGCTTCGACCCCTACGAGCGCGACGACGGCATACACCCCTTCTCCGGCCACGATCCCGACCCCAACTACAACCGCTACCTGCGCGAGCAGGGCTTTGGGGGGGACAACCCTTGGGAGGAATGGGCCAACACCGTAGTCGATGAGCAGGGCCGCCTGCATTCGGGCTGGTTTCTCAAGTACAACCACCTGCCGGCACGTATCCCCAGCGAGCATTCTGAGACGCCTTACACCACAAGACGCGCCATGGACTTCATGCGCGAGGCCGGTGAGCAGCCCTGGGTGGCGCACCTGTCCTTTATCAAGCCGCATTGGCCCTATGTGGTGCCCGCACCCTATGCCGGCATGTACGGCCCTGAAGATGCGCTACCCGTAGTGCGCAGTGAAGATGAGCTTAGGGACCCACATCCGGTGTATGCCGCGATGACGCGCCATAGGGTTTCGCAGACTTTCAACAAGCCCGGCATCCGTGACGCGGTGATGGTGGGCTACATGGGCCTGGTCAAGCAAATTGATGATGAGCTGGGCAAGCTGTTCGCCTTCATGGAGGAGCAGGGCCTGTCGGACAACACCATGATCGTTTTTTGCGCCGATCACGGAGATTTTCTGGGCGACCACTGGTTGGGCGAAAAAGACCTGTTCCATCACCCGGTGATCCGCACGCCGCTCATCATTTTCGACCCGGACACACGCGCCGATGCCACCCGCGGCACCCGCTGTCAGGCGCTGGTAGAGGCCATCGACATCGCCCCCACGTTTTTGGACGTGTATGGCGGCAACCCGCTGCCGCATGTGATGGACGGACGCTCCCTGCGACCCTGGCTGTTTGGGCAGACACCCAGCGACTGGCGCAAGATCGTTGTCTGCGAGTCGGACTACTCCTTCCTCGACGCGCGCATTGAGCTGCAGCAACCGCCAATTGAAGCCTGGATGCGCATGGCGTTTGACGGGCGCTGGAAGTATGTGCTGTGCGAGCGCTTTCGGCCCATGCTGTTTGACCTGCAAAACGACCCGCGAGAGCTGCGCGATCTGGGGGCCTCGCAGGACCCGGAGCATGTGCAAGAGCGTCAGCGCTTGCACGAGGCGCTGTTCGAGTGGGCACGCCGACCCCGCCAGCGGGTGACCGTCTCCGACGAGCTGGTCGAGAGCACCGAGGTGCAGGCGCGCATCGCCGAAAACGGCATCCTCATCGGGTATGCCGATGAGGACGATCTGATCGCCCAGCGCCAGCAGTTCAAGCCGCGCTATGCCAGCCACAACCCACTGGTCAAGCAGACGCTAGACCGACTGAGCGGCCTGTCCCCCGCCGAGAAAATCCGAGACCGGAGTCAGCCATGAACCAAGCCCCATCCCAACCCGCGTCATTGCCCGACTGCGACCGCACGCCCACTGGGATAGATGGCGTGACCTGGAACATCATGGGCCAGATCTACACCCCCAAGCAGTATGACGAGCGGCAGTTTGTCTGGCACGCCACCTTCCCTGAGGAAACCTTTGTACCGCCGCACACCCACCCGGACCAGGATGAATTCCTGAGCCCACTCAACGGCGAGGTGGAAGTGGTCATCGGGGGTCGGCGTCGCATCTTGCGCACTGGCGAGGTGGGCCACCTGCCCAAGGGCATTGCGCATGCGTTCTACAACAACAGTGGCAAGGTGGTGCAGGCCCTCTTCTGGGCCGAGCCGGCCGGTGAGTTGCCGGCGCTCTACCGCCGCATTCATAACGTGGCCAGCCCCCGCCGCGTGACCGAAATCTCCCCTGAATACGGCGTGATCTTCGAGCCGCCAGTGTCGTCGGCGCCCTAGCGTTTGAGCGGGGACCGTGTCGCTGCGAGGGCGCAGCGCCCATGGCCTTTGCACCGCCCGCCCCCTGGCAAAGTGGGGTGGGAGCGTCGCGCTCGGCGCGACGCGGCTTGCCGTGGCCCAGCCTCAGCTCGGCTTCAAGCCGGTGCTGCGCACGAAATTGGCCCAGTGGTCCAACTCCTTGCGAATCAGCGCGCCGAATTCCTGGCTGCTGTTGTTCGGCACCACCAACATGCCCAGGTCGGCCAGTTTGGCGCGAATCTCGCTAGAAGACAGCACCTGGAAGACCTCCTGGTTCCATTTGTCGATGATGGCTTTGGGCGTGCCTGCCGGCGCCACCAGGCCTTCCCATTCCTTGAGCTCCACACCTTGCACGCCGGCTTCGGCCAGAGTGGGCACGGAGGGCAAGGCCGACAGGCGCTGCGGGCTGGTCACCGCGATGGCGCGCAGCTTGCCGCTGCGGGCCAGGGCGGCGGCATTGGGTACGGTGGCAAACATGGCCTGAACCTGGTTACCCATGAGTGCTGAGACAGCTTCGGCCGGCCCCTTGAAGGGCACATGGGTGATCCGTGTGCCGGTAACCTGCTGGAAGGACTCAGCCACCAGGTGAGCGGGCGAGCCGTTGCCGCCCGAGGCGTAGTTGAGCAGGCCAGGCTGGGCACGGGCCTGGGCGATGAGGTCCTGCACCGTCTGAATGCTGGAGCTGGCCGGAACCACCAGGACGTTGTAGAGCCAGACCAAATTGGCCACCGGCGCCAATTCGGTGGCGGTGTTGTAAGGCAGCGGGCCGATCAGCTCGGGCAGCACGGTGTGGGTGAGGAACAGCACGCCCAGGGTGTAACCGTCGGGGGCAGAGCGGGCTACCGCCTGCATGCCCACCATGCCAGTGGCGCCGGGGCGGTTTTCTACCACCACCGGCTGCTTCCAGCTGCGGCTGATGCCATCGGCCACCAGTCGGGCCAGCACATCGGGCGGGCTGCCCGGCGGCAGCGGCACGATAATCTTGATGGGCCTGTCGGGATAGCTTTGTGCCAGAGCGGGCAAGCCGGCCAGCAGGGGGGTGGCAGCCAGGTGCCCGATCAGGTGTCTGCGCTGGATCATGTCTGCATCCTCTCCTTGTGCTTGCGGTAGGTCAGGTGCCGATGGCCGTGTAGCCATACAGGCTCAGCCCATGCTAATGCCCGGGCGATGGGAGCGCCAATCGCATTTTTTGAAGCCGATTACTCAGGGTTATCAGAAAGACAGTCTCGATGCGCCTGCAACAACTCCAGCTTCTGCTCACCCTGGCCCGCACCGGCAGCATGCGGGCAGCGGCCACCGCCATGAACGTCACCCAGCCGGCCTTGACCAAGGCGCTGCAGCAGCTGGAGGAGGAGTTTGGCGCGAATTTGGTACTGCGCTCGTCCAAGGGCGTGCGGCTTACGCCGGAGGGCGAGATGCTGGCCATGCGCGCGGCCAACGTCCTGCGCGAGATCGAGCGGGCCAAAGAGGAAATGCTGGCCCTGACCCACAACACCCAGATCACGCTGACCGTGGGCGTATCCCCTGCGGCCGCACTGGTGCTGGCGGCCGGCACCGTCTCTGCCTTCCAGCTGCGGTGGCCGCAGGCCCGCATTCGGCTGGTCGATGCGCTGTACCCTAAGGCCTTGCATCAGCTGCGCTCGGGAGAGCTCGATCTGGCTTTGGGCCCCCTGCCGCCATCGGGCATGGGCCGCGACCTGCATGCCCGTGCCCTGATCGACAGCCCCTCGGTCATCGTGGCCAAAAAAGGCCACCGCCTGGCTGACGCCCGCTCACTGGAGCAACTGCAGGGCAGCAACTGGCTGCTCACCGGCCCGCCTATGGGGCCTGGCGATCCGTTGCATCTCGGGTTTGAACAGCGCGGCCTGGCCGCCCCGCGCATCATGCTCGAATGCGAGTCGCTGGCCACGCTGCTGGCGGTGCTGCCAGGCACCGACTGTCTGACGATGGTGCCCAGGCGCTTTTACGAGGCCCACGGCCCCCGCTTGGGCCTGGTGGCCCTGGATCTGCAGGATCATCTACCGGCCACGACGGTACACATTTTCTCGCGGGCCGACGTGCCACTGTCCCTACCCGCCCAGCGCCTGCTCGAAGCTTTTGAGCAGCAGGGGGCACTGCTGAGACAGTCGGTTTGAGTCAGACCTTTGCAGGCTCTAGGGAAAGTCTTACATGGACGTCTGCAGGAAAGCAAGATTCGGCTGGGCAGCGCGCACGCTCAGATTCATCCATGCTGATTGGATCGCTGCCGGTCTTGCGCCGTTCAGCCCCGACACTGCGGCGATGAAGGCCGGAAGATTGATACTCGGGGAGATAAGGTGGCCACAACATACCCGAGCCCGTCATCCGCCGGCGATTCAAGGCCGGGTCACATAACTTCCACAACCTGTACAGCAAGGCCGTGGACTCGTGGGTTGTCTATGACAGCTACGTCCAACCTCCCAAAGTTCTTGACTGGCGTAACAGATGAATACAGCGGATATCCGAACCTCGACTGACCCTGACTTGGCTGGTTCATATGCTGCGATGCTTCGGGCTGCACGGGCGGCCGA
>CAYPSU010000152.1:0-5512 GCA_964413475.1 uncultured Polaromonas sp.
GAAGTGGTGGCTTCGTCTGAAGAAGCGGGCGCGGCGGGCGGCGGCGATGAAGCTGCGGCAGAGCCGGCCGCTGATGCTGGAGCCGATGCGGGTGCGGATGCCGGTTCAGGTGAAGCGGGCGGCGGTGGGGCCTCTGCGATCGCGGCCAACGGCCTGATCGCCACCAACCGCATCCTGATCGATGCCGATGCCTCGCTGCGCGACAGCGCTCTGATCATCGGCGGCAGTTTGGCCGTGGAGGCAGAAAACACCGCCACGATCGACGCCGAAAACAGTGCTAGCACCGAAAGCTCGGGCACCGCCGCTGGCGTGGTGCTGGCTTTCAACACCATAGGCTGGAAGCCGCAGAACATCTTTTCGGCTGCCATCGATACGCTGATCGGCACCGACGGTCTGGGCCAGACCGACAGCGCCCGGTCCAGCGCCGAGATCACCAACACCACGCTCGAAGTGGGCGAAGACCTGGCGCTCACCGCCGTGACGGTGCCGCAGATTAATGCCTCGATTGAAAACACCGTCCAGTCCAGCGGCGGTGTGGCGGTGGGATTGACACTCGCCTCCAACCTGGTCAGCGCCGACTCCCATGTGCTGCTCACGCCCAAGAACGAAGCGGGCGACATGGAGCTGCCCGAGGGCACGGTGTTTGCCATCGGTGGCAATGTGCTGGTCAAGGCCAGCGACACCTCGGGCATCGTCGCGCGCATCGGCGCGGCCACGGGCAGCGAAGGCAAGGCCGCATTGGGCGCGCAGCTGGTGCGCAACGATGTACGCAACACCGTCCATGCCCTGGTCGACAGCACGGCGATTGAGGCCGAAGGCGATGTGACCTTGCTCGCCCGTGGCTCGGCGAGCATCACCGCCTTGCTGTCGGACCAGGAACTGCCCGAGCTCAAGGAGAGCGAGCCTGAGGAGGGCGAAGACGTCGCTGAGGAAGAAGCAGCCGCTGAGGAAGAGGCCGTTGCAGATGAAGCTGCAGCAGAAGAAGAGCCAGCGGCCGAGGAGCTGATTGCATCGGAAGAAGAGGCTGCTGCTCAGGAGGCTGCGGCTGGCGCCTCGATGGCATTCAAGGGCCTGATTGCCACCAATCTGGTGCTCTCCGATGTGCGCGCCACGGTGCTGGACAGCGACATCAGTGCCGGTGGCGACCTGACCGCGCGCGCCCGCAATGCCGCGCGCATCGAGGCTGAAAACACCGCCAAGGCCGATGCCGACGGAGCGGCCGTGGGCGTGACTCTGGCTTTCAACACCATCGGCTGGCAGGCGCAGAACGTCTTGTTCAACGCGCTCGACGCGCTGCTGGGCAGCCGCATTGGCAACGAGCAACCCGCGCAGATCCTGGCCACGGTTTCGGGTTCGAATTTGTCTGCAGGCGGCGACCTGTCGGTCGAGGCCGAGGCCCAGGAGCAGATCAAGGCCACCCTCGTCAACGAGGCCAATGCTTCGGGCGCGAGCGTGGCCGCTGGCATGGTGCTGGCGAGCAATATGCTCAGTGCCCGCGCCCGGGCCACGGTAGCGCCAGCCCTGAACGCACCCGATAAGGTCACGCTCAGTGCGGGCGGTAGTCTGACCGTCAGCGCGGTCGACGAGGCCGGCGTGGCGGCTGATGTGAGCATGGTGGCCAGCAGTGGCGGTGCGGCCGCCGTCGGCGGCCTGGTGGTGCGCAACGATGTGCGCAGCGATGTATTTGCCGAGGTCTACCGGGTGCAGGGGCAGGCGGGCGAAGACTTCACCGTGCTTGCGCTCGAGTCGGCCAGCATCGAGGCGACCCTCAGTGGCGAGACCAAGTCCCTGGCAGCGGCCGAGGATCCGGCCGCTGATCCCGCGGCGGATGCGGGTGCCGATGCAGGCACTGATGCGGGTGCCAATGCTGGCGCCGATGCCGGGGCCGACTCAGGTGCAGGTGCAGGTGCAGGAGGCAGTGCGGCCGTGGCCAGCCCATTGGCCCTCAATGGGCTGATCGCCACCAACCTGGTGCTCAGTTCGGCCCAGGCCCGGATCACGTACAGCGAACTGAGCGTCGACGGCAATCTGGCAGTGCAGGCTGACAATATTTCGACCATCACGGCCGACAACTCGGCCAGCCTGGAGTCCGATGGCACGGCCGTCGGGGCCACCCTGGCCTTCAACACCATAGGCTGGAAGTCGCAAAACCTGTTTGCCAATGCGCTGGACACCTTGCTGGGCACCGACGCGCTCGGTCAGGAGCAACCTGCCGTGGTCAGCGCGCTGGTGCTGGCCACCACCTTCACCGTGGGTGGGGACGTGGCGGTGCAGGCCGGCGGTCTGGACGAAGAAGAAGACGCGCCGGTGGGCGCCACCATCACGGCCACCATCAGCAACGAGGTCAGCGCAGGCAGCGGTAGCGCCTCGGCCAGTGTGGTCCTGGCCAGCAACAAGATCAGCACCACCAGCCAGGCCTGGGTCGGACCGCTCACCCCCGCGCAGGCGGCCATTGACGGCGCCACCGCGAGCATGACCTTGCTGGTGGGCGGCAATATGGATGTCACGGCCACCGATGCCGGCACCATTGAAGCCGAAGTGACCATGAGCGCCTCCAGCGGCGGTGGTGCGGCCGTGGGCGGCGTGATCGTGATGAATGACCTGCGTGGCGTGGTTCTGGCCAGCGTTGACCGGGTTGATCTGACTGCGGCCGGCGACGTGACCATTGCCGCCTCCGAGGCCTCGAGCCTGAGTTCGGTGCTCTCGGGCAGCACGCAAAGCCCGCCGGAAGATCCTGCAGCCGCCGATGCTGGCGCGGGTGCAGATGCGGGCGGCGCGACCGGTGCGACCGGTGCGGCCGGCGGCACTGCCGGTGGCGCGGGGGGCAGTGCGGGCGCTGCAGCCCCCATGGCGATCAATGCCCTGATCGCCAACAACGTCGTGCTCGGCTCCAGCCGAGCCCTGCTCACCCGCAGCGCGGTGCAAGCCGATGGCAGCCTGACGGTGCAGGCCGACAACGTGGCCGACATCACCGCAGAAAACACCGCCACCATGAGCTCCGGTGGCAGCGCCGTGGGCGCCACCCTGGCCTTCAACACCATGGGCTGGGAATCGCAGAACGTGCTGTTCAAGGCGGTCGATGCCTTGGTCGGCTCGGAAATCGGTGAGGAAGATCCTCTGGTGGCGCTGGCCAAGCTCGAGACGGTCGAGCTCGACATTGGTGGCGACCTGAGTGTGCTCTCGAGCATGGCCGCCACCCTGACGGCCACCACCAGCAACGAGGCCAGCAGCGAGAGCGCCGGCTCAGCCGCCAGCCTCGTGCTCGCCTCCAACATGGTCAGCACCGACGCGCAGGCCTTCATCCTGCAGCCCGAGGACAGCGAGGACTACGCCCTGAATGTGGCCGGTGCGGTGACGGTACAGGCCGACGATGCGCCTTCGATCGTGGCCGATACCGTGGTCAGCGCCACCTCCAGCGGCGAGGCCGGTGAAGAGGAGGGCGACGGCGACTACCTGCAGGTCGACTACCGCAGCGGCGACGGCGAGACCGAGCTGGCATTTGGCGACCAGGTGATGGTTGAAGACGGGCACGAGGCCGGCGGCAACGTCGGCCGCATCTACCGCTACATGGGCCCCGGCGAAACGCTCGACCTGTCCGAAGTGAATTACGACCACAGCGGCCTGTGGTACGAACTGCTGCCGCCCAAGGGCTTTGTGGGCGATGTGCTGGCTTTCCTCGAGTCGCCCATGCCCTCGATCGAGAAGGAAATCGTGCTGACCACGATTCCCATGGGCGGCGTCGAGAGCGACGTGGGTTTCAAGTTTGCTGGCGGTTGGGGCGATCTGAGCGTGGGCGACTTCATCAAGGGCGTCAACGGTGACAAGGAAGGCGGCTTCACCGGCACAGAGCAAGGCATCACGCTCGACACCGGTTCGCTGCTCGGGCGTGCTGGCCCGGAGCTCAGCCTCGAGCTGATATTCCCGAACCCGGAGCTGCCCAACTACAGCTACGAGAAGGTGCTGGGCACGCTCAATCATGGCGGCGAGGCCTACGACTGGGGCGTGCGTGCGGCGGTCGGCTGGCCCGATGCCAAGCTGTTTGACCTGATCAACTTGCCCGCGCTGATCGACGGGCGCTTTGAGCCCCTGCTGCCCGAGTTCTCTGCTTCTGTTTTCTTTGGCGACCTGGAGATCGATTCGCTGACCTTCTTGCCAGCGCAATTCATCATCGAGCCGCCGACGGTGCGGGTGACGGTGCTGGGCAAGCCGGTGGAGCTGACCTACAGCAGCGAGATCGTGATCGACACCCCCGAGTTCCTGCAAGACTTTGTCGACCCTGAACTCGAGCCGCTGCGCATTGAGATCCCGATGATGGACCTCGATGCCCTGATGAAGGTCCAGGGCCTGGACGAGCGGCCTGAGGACTACTGGGACGAAGCCCTGGTCATCGATGTCAGCAACCCCGAATTGCCTTACTTTGAGAAGGAATTCATCTTCACCACGGTGGAGATGGGCGGGCAGGAATGGGACGTGGGCCTGAAGGTCGGCGCCGGCTGGCAGGACACCACGCTGCTGGACATGCTCACCGGCGAGGCCAAGCCGGCGGGCATCAGCGCGCTGGAGACCGGCATCAAGATCCAGGCCGGTGCCACCGAGATCCTGGGCTACAACGTGCAAGGCCCCGAGCTCAATCTTGAGCTGATCCTGCCCAACCCCGAGCTGCCTTACTACGAATACCGCTACGCCCTGGGGCAGGTGCCCTTGATCCCACCGGCCGGCGAGCAAACCCCTGCGACGGAGCCGGACGCCGGCACCGACGAGGCGACGGTCACCGAAGAGACTGCAGCGACCGACGAATCGACGGCGCCCACCGAAGACGCGCCGACCGAGGAGGTCGCCGAGCCGGTGATGATCGACTGGGGTCTGGAACTGGCCGTGGGCTGGGCCGATACCCTCTTGCTCGATCTGATCGACATGGAGGCCTGGCTGGCCGGTGAGTTCGATCCGCAACTGCCCGAGCTCGACTTGCGCCTGTATGTGGACCTGCCTGAAGGCGCCGAGGCCGGCACGATCGCGCCCTTCTTGCCCGAGTACTTTGATGTGGCGCTGCCATCTTTCAAGCTCACCTTGCTGGGCACCGAGATGGCCTTGGGTTTTGGTACGTCCTTCACCTTCAAAACGCCCGACGCCTATGCCGCCTACATCGATACAAGCCTGCCCAAGGTCAAGGCCAGCCTGCCGGGCTTGGATCTGGATGTCGGTCTCGACGCCCTGCTCAATGGCACCGAGGTCAGCCTCGATGAAATGAAGTTCGTGCCCACGGGCGAGGAGCTCGTGGTCGATGTCACCGATCCGGATTCGCTCTACGAGGCGCTGCTCGAGGTCATTCAGATCATCCCCGGCAACTACGCACTGGCCGAGCCCAAGATTCAGGGCCTGGTGTTTGGTATCCCGATCGATTTCGATGTTCCGATCGACAACTTTTCCAGCGAATGGCTGGGCTTCACGCTCACCGAATTCAGCCTGGAAGACGTGCTGCCCGAAAGCGTCTACAGCCTGATCGAGCCCTTTG
>CAYPSU010000153.1:0-5509 GCA_964413475.1 uncultured Polaromonas sp.
CGGGCCAGCTCGGCCGAGAGCTTCATCAAGTCGGGGCTGACGCTAAAGGGCGAGCAGGGGGCTACCGCCACCTGGGTCATGGCGCCGTGCCGACGGTCGTGGTGGGCCTCGATCAGGCGTTGGGTATCGCGCAGGATGGCCTCCTCGCGCTCGACCACCTCGTCAGGAGGCAGCCCGCCCTGCGACTGGCCGACGCTCATGCTGCCGCGGGTCGCGACAAAACGCATACCGATCTGGCGTGCAGCGTCTATGCTGTCATCGAGCCTGACCCCATTGGGATAGATGTAGAGATGGTCGCTGCTGGTGGTGCAGCCCGACAGCAGCAATTCGGCCATGGCCACCTGCGTGCTGACATGGATCATCTCTGGGGTCAGGCGCGCCCAGATCGGATAAAGCCCTTTGAGCCAGCCGAACAGCTCGGCGTTCTGCACTGCAGGAATGGCCCGGGTGAGCGACTGATACATATGGTGGTGGGTGTTGATCAGCCCCGGAACAAGCAGCAGATTACGGCCATCCATGACCTCGTCGGCGGTGCGCAGGTCGGTGGGTAAATCTGCATCCGGCCCCGCCCATTGAATCAGGCCGTCCCGCACATGCACGGCTGCATCGCGCCATTCCTCCCGCGCATCGTTCTGGCTTGCCAGGGTATGGATGTGCCGGATCAGCAGGGTAGGCATGGACGATCCTTATGGGAAAGGTAAGGGGACTCAGACTTTTGTTTGCCCGGCCACCGAATAGGTGATCGCTGCCTTTCGCGTGGCCAGAAACTGCTCCAGGGTTTCGCCGCGGAAGGCGGCATAGACCTGTGGATTGGAAACGCCGAGCACTGCAGCCATTTTTTCGAGCACAAAAAAACTCACCCCTCGGCGTACCAGGGCCAGCCAGTCGCGCTGCTCGATCAGGCTTTGTTCCTCGGCTGACAGACCATACTCCAGCGCCAGCGCAGCGAAGTCGTGTTTGAAGCGCTCGCGATGCGCGGGCTGGACCAAATCATGCAGGAAGGCATTGATTTTCAGATTGGCTTGGCTGCGAGCCTGCGTGAAGGGGTAGGTGCCCTCAAGGGCGTCTATGCCCTCGAGCTCACGGGCCATCATCCGGCGGTGCTGTTCGATGGCTTGCCGATCGGGTGGTCCGCCGAGGTCTTCGAAGACCAGGGTGGCGATATTGGCGACCGAAGGCGCATACGTCTGCTGGTGTACCAGCCGCACCTGATCCGACAGAGCCCCTCGCATGATCAGCCACATGATCACTTCGGAGCCTTCCATCCCGCCCAGGGTGGCAAATTCGGCCAGGCGCATTTGCGCCAGCCGTTCGGGCTGCTTTTGCAGAAGTTGGAGAAACTCCTGATCCCAGGCCTCATTGAGGAAGCCAGCTCGCTCGCCGTGCACCTGATGAGACAGCCCGCCGGTGGCCATGATGGCAACCCTGAGATCTTCCGGGTAGCTTTCAATGGCGCGGCGCAGGGCCTTTCCGAGCTTCCACATGCGCCGGGCACTGGGCAGGGGCAGTTGCAACACACCCACCTGCAAAGGCACCACCCGTCCTGGCCAGGGCAGATCACCCTGGCCGAGCATGGACAGCGGCGAGAGCAGGCCATGGTCGACCGGCTTGCCCTGAAAGAAGGACAGGTCGAATTCATCGGTGACCAAAGATTGTGCGATGTGCCGCGACAGGGCCGGATGACCGATGGCTGGCGCCACCTTGCGCGGGCCGCCCCCTTCGTCGGCTGCTGCATAGATTTCATCGATGCCCAGGACGAAGGCCGAGTAGTGGTCAAAAAAGAAGGAGGTGATGTGGTCGTTGTAGATCAGGAACAGCACGTCGATGTTCTGGTCCCTGACCCATCCCCGGACCGCGTCGAAGCCGTCGAAGATGGGTTTCCAGGCAGGATCGTTTTGCTTGCCGTGGTCCTTGGCATATCCGATGGTGGGCGAATGTGATGCGCCGATACCGCCAATGATGCGGGCCATGGGCTTCTCCTGTGATGGGCCTCAAAAGGTACGATGGGCTCCCCGGTTCGAAAGCCAACAGAGAATATACAGAAGGTAGTCCCATGCTGACCCAAGTCGATCATCTGGTTGTTCTGGCCCCCTCGCTTGAGGAGGGGGAGCGCTGGTGCGAGCGCACTCTCGGCCTCAAGCCCGGCCCCGGAGGGCAGCATGCGCTGATGGGCACCTACAACCGGCTGCTGCGCATCGACTCAAGCAGCTATGAACGGGCCTATCTGGAGATCATCGCGATAGAGCCGGGCGCCCCAACGCAGCGGTCTGCCCACCAGCGGCGCTGGTTTGACTTGGATGATGCCGAGCTGGCATCGCGTCTGGAGCGCGATGGCCCGACGCTGGCCCACTGGGTGGCCCGAACCGATGATCTGCAGGCGGCCTGTGCCGCCTGGCTTTCCCTGGACATCGACCGTGGCCGCGTGTTGTCGGCCAGCCGTGCGACGCAGCAGGGGGAGCTGCAGTGGCAGATCACGGTCCGCGACGATGGAGCCCGCCTGTTCGATGGTTGCTTGCCCACCCTGATTCAGTGGGGTCCCCGGCATCCGGTACCGGCTATGCCTGACCGCCGATTGCGCCTGCAGCGGCTGTGCATCCGGCATCCACAGGCCGAGCGCTTGGCGCGGGCGGGGCAGGCCATCGGCTTGCAGGGTGTGGTCTTCGAGACCGGTCCCGCGCAGATTCAAGCCCATCTGGACACCGCCCTGGGCCCAGTGCTCATGGCGGGCCGCTGATGCAGTCAGGCAGCGCCGCTCGGGCATGAAAAAACCCGCTCGAGGCGGGCTTTCTCATCAAGCGTCGAGATTACTTCTTCTTGCACTCGGCCTTGCTCTCGTTTTCCTTCTTGGAGCAATCGACCTTTTTGTCGTCCATTTTGCCGCCGCCATGGCTTCCTGCGAAAGCAGGAGCGCAGAGCAGGGCGAGGCTGGCGGCGAGGGCTGAAATCAGAGTTTTCATGGTTTTTCCTTTGATAGGGAGATCGGTATGGAAAGGCGGGTCGGTTTTTTTCGACCGCGACCATCATAATGTACTGATGAGATCCGGCGTTTTTCTCCGGCCTATGTCAGGGTGGTGCGCAGGGTTGGTTGCCTTGTCCTTGCTGGGACCTGTGGCGGCCCAGACCCGCTACTGGCCTGCCGGCAACCAGGTTCTGATCGAAAGGGCGCAGGGCGGCAACGCGGTTCAGACCTTGCGTGCGCTCGATGAGGCCCGCCGCGCCCGGCCCGACGATCTTGAGGCAGCCTTGAGCTATGCGCGGGCCGCTTTCGAACTGGGCCTGACCGAAGGCGATCTGCGCTGGTGGGGCCGGGCCCGGGCGGCTTTGGCCCCCTGGTGGTCGCAGCCCCGCCTCAGCGCCGAGGGCCATTTCATGCGGGCCTTGGTTTTGCAGGGCTTTCATCAGTTCAAGCCGGCCTTGCAGGATCTCGGGCGCGCCCTCGAAATCGAACCCGGACGGGCTGAGTTCTGGTCCTGGCGCTTTGCCCTGCACCTGCTGGTGGCCGATATGCGCAGCGCAAAGCAAGATTGCGAGGCCATGGCCCGTCAGGTGTCGGCGATTGAGGCCGAGCCCTGCCGCGCCATCTTGCTCTATCGCAGCGGCCAGCCCCTGCCGGCGGTCGATCTGTTGCGTCAGTCGGTGCGACGACCCGAGTTTGCCGGTCCGATGGCACAGGATTGGCTGCGCTTTCACCTGGGTGAGGCCCATCGGGTGGCCGGTCAGCTGGAGCAGGCGCTGCTGATCTGGCAGGACCATTTGCGTCAGCGGCCGCAGTCCCACGCGGTGCGACTGGCGCTGGCCGATGCCCTGAATCAGGCAGGCCGCTATGCGCAGGCAGCGCAGGTATCGCGGCAAAACAATCCGTCGGATGCTTTGCTGGTGCAGCAACTGCTGGCCAGCCGCGGTCTGCGCGAGGCCCAGACCCAGGCCCTGGCTCAGCGGCTGTTGGCCCGATGGGACAGTCAGGATCGCCGCCAGGAGTCGCTGATTGAGCGGCCGCGAATGATTTTTCTCATTCGCTACGGTCATGATGTCAAGGCCGGTCTGGAACTGGCCGTCAGAAACTGGTCTGAACAAAACGAGCCGGCTGATGGCTTGCTGTTCCTTGAGGCGGCCTTGAAGCTCGACCAACCCCGCCGCGCGGAGGCGGTTTTGCAATGGGCCGCTGAAACCGGCTACACCGAGCCGGCTTTGCAGGCTCTGATCGAGCGTGTGCGCTCGCATCCGCAGTGGGGGCCGCGTTGATGCATAGGCGCATCGAATGGCTGGGCCGATGGGCAGCCCGGGGGCTGGCGACCCTGCTTGTGCTGGTGTACCTGTCGCCCGCCGAGCTGAGGGCACATTCAAGCAGCAACAGTTATCTCACCCTGTCGGTGGAGTCTGGTGGGCTGACGCTGCGCGCCGATGTGGATCTGCGCGATGTGGATCTGCAGTTTGATCTGGACCGCGATCGCGATGGCCGGGTGCTGTGGTCCGAGGTGGCGGGCCGCGGTTCGGAATTGGCGGCCTGGTTGCGTCAGGGTCTGCAACTGCAGCGCTCGGGCACCCCGTGCCTGTTGGAACTGCAGGACCTGATGGCCAGCCAGCATGCTGATGGCCCCTACCTCAGCAGCCTTTTTCGTGTGGTCTGCCCGGGTGCCGAGGAGCCGCTCGCATCGATCACTGGCCTGCGCTTTCGGTACGGCCTGATCTTCGATCAGGATGCCCTGCATCGGGGCCTGCTGCGAATCGATGGGCCCAAGCTGCAGGGCAGCGTCATCTTCAGCCCGGACCGTCCTGAAGCCGACCTCGAGCCCCTGGGCACGGGCGCACTGCTGCTGCGGTATGTCCGGGAGGGGGTTTGGCATATCTGGATCGGGGCCGACCACATCGCCTTCCTGATCAGCCTGCTCCTGCTGGCGCCCTTGCGACCTTCTCGGCGGTCGGTCACTCAGTGGCCCAGTGTGCAGCGCTTGCGGCCGGCGCTGATCGATGTGTTCACGGTGGTCACTGCCTTCACCCTGGCCCACTCAATCACCCTGTGCCTGGCGGTTCTCGAGGTGGTGAAATTGCCCTCGCTTTGGGTCGAGGTGGCCATTGCCGTGTCTGTGGCGATGGCCGCGCTCAATAACCTGCTGGGTGGCGCAAGTCTGCGGCGCTGGCCTCTGGCCTTTGGCTTTGGCCTGATCCATGGCTTTGGCTTTGCCAGCGTGCTGGTCGACCTGGGCCTGCCCGCCAGCGATCTGGCGCTGGCCTTGGCAGCGTTCAATATCGGGGTGGAACTGGGCCAGCTGGCCATCGTGACCGTGTTCTTTGCGCTGGCCTGGTGGCTGCGGCACTTCCCGTTTTACCGCTGGTTTTTTGTGGTGGGCGGCTCGGCGCTCATTGCCATGGCGGGGCTGGCCTGGACGCTCATGCGCCTGGGCTGGTGGCCCGGCTAAGACCCGGTGGTCTGTCCGCTGCTGGGCGCCGGTGCCGTCCCGGGCATCGTGATTGTGGGCAGCACGGTGATGGAGATGCGGCGGTTCAGGGC
>CAYPSU010000154.1:0-5449 GCA_964413475.1 uncultured Polaromonas sp.
CGAGGAATTCATACATGCGAACGCCACGCAGGGTAACCATGCAGCCGATCGGCAGACCCTCACGAATCTTGAAACCGGCGATGGCTTTTTTGGCCTTGGTGACCACTGGCTTCTGGCCGGCAATCTTGGTCAGGTCACCCACAGCGTTGTCCATCACCTTCTTGTCGGCCACTGCCTCGCTCACACCCATGTTGAGTGTGATCTTGGTGATGCGAGGCACCTGCATGGGCGAGGTGTAACCAAACTTCTGGATGAGAGAGGGCGCGATTTTTTCGCGATAGAGGGATTGCAAGCGAGCCATGGTCATGCAGCCTTGATTTCTTCGCCGCTGGACTTGAAGACACGAACCTTCTTGCCGTCAGCGAGCAGCTTGATACCAACACGATCGGCCTTGCCGGTGACGGCGTTGTAAATGGCCAGGTTGGACTGGTGGATGGGCATGCTTTTCTCGACGATGCCACCGGTGGTGCCCTTCATCGGGTTGGGCTTGGTGTGCTTCTTGACCAGATTGATGCCGTCAACGACGAGATGGGCCTCGTCCGAGCGACGGGCCACGCGCCCGCGCTTGCCCTTGTCTCGGCCGGCAATGACGATGACTTCGTCGCCCTTGAGTATTTTGTTCATGGCAGTCGTCCTCAGATGACTTCGGGGGCCAGCGACACGATCTTCATGAAGCGCTCGGTGCGCAGCTCGCGCGTGACCGGGCCAAAGATACGGGTGCCGATAGGCTCGAGCTTGGCGTTGAGCAACACAGCCGCGTTGCCGTCAAATTTGATGAGCGAACCATCGCCGCGGCGGATGCCCTTGGCGGTACGCACCACAACCGCGCTGTACACCTCGCCTTTTTTCACGCGGCCACGCGGAGCCGCTTCCTTGATGCTGACTTTGATCACGTCGCCCACACTGGCATAACGGCGCTTGGATCCGCCGAGCACCTTGATGCACATGACAGACTTGGCACCCGTGTTGTCAGCAACATCGAGTTTCGATTGCGTTTGAATCATTTGTATATTCCCAACTTGTCCCGGCTGCAATCAAGGCTGGAAAACAGCCCGCCATGCTTGGCCAGTCAGTCTTGGGCCCGTCGACAGCACCGCAAACCGTTTGCAGCGCCTTCGCTTGGGGCGAAAACCTTCGCGCTTTTCCCTCAGAAGAAACCTCCGGAAGAAACGCGAAGCCCTCCACTATAACCGATTCAAAAACCGCAGTCAACCCTGACCCTGGACCTGCCAGAGATGTGCAAAACGGCCCCGGTACCGCCACGAAAATGGCGCCGCAAGCGCAGACCGGCCCGCAATGCACCAAAATAGTGCGCGCCGGGCTATGCCATGGCCATACTCAGGCAAGGGCCCCCGTTGCCGCGCCTTCGGACCTCTGGCCGAGCCCATCGGTCTGCTAACCTCGGGCTCCTTTTAACGCTCCATCCTGCCATGACGACCACCGCCCCCAACGCCCAGGCCATCGCCTTCATCGGGGGGGGCAATATGGCCAGCGCCCTGATCGGCGGGCTGCGACGTCAGGGGATGGAAGGCGACCTGATTGAAGTGGTCGAACCGCTGGCCGAACAAAGACAGCGCCTGCAGAGCCAGTGGGGGGTCCGAACCTGCGAGCAGGCCCACCCTGGCATTGGCCGCGCGGCCCTGGTGGTGTGGGCGATCAAGCCGCAGATCTTTGCCGATGCGGCCGGCCAGGCCGCGCCGCACGCCTCGCAGGCCCTGCACCTGAGCGTGGCTGCAGGCATCAGTACCGACAGCATGGCCGCCTGGCTGGGCAGCCAGCGCATCGTGCGAGCCATGCCCAACACCCCGGCCTTGATCGGACGGGGCATCACCGGGCTTTACGCCAGACCGGCGGTCAGCACCGAGGAAAAAGGGCGCATCGAAGGGGTCATGGGCCCTAGCGGCGAACTGATCTGGCTCCAGCACGAGGACCAGCTCAACGCGGTCACCGCCCTGTCAGGGTCCGGGCCGGCTTACGTCTTTTACTTTCTCGAGGCCATGATCGAGGCAGGCATGGGCATGGGCCTGGATGCGCAGCAGGCGCGGCAATTGGCCCTGGCCACGTTCGGGGGTGCGGCCGCCCTGGCCCAAAGCTCCGAAGAGTCGCCTCAGCAGCTGCGCGCCCGGGTCACATCCAAGGGCGGCACCACCTTCGCGGCGCTGAGCGCCATGGAGGCGGCAGGGCTCAAGCCGCATTTCATCGCCGCCATGGTGGCTGCGCAGGAGCGGGCGCGCGAACTCGGCGAGGAGTTCGGGCGCAGCGGCTAAAGCCTGCGGGGCACTGCCGCCAGAGCAGGCTGCGCCGGCCGCTCAAACTGACAACGCCACCCCGATGAAGACCGTCAGGCCCAACCAGTGATTGAGGCGAAAGGCAAGAAAGCAACGCTCCCGCTCCCGGGTCCGAATAAGCCACAAGTGCCAAAGCGCCTGCGCCGCCGCCAAGGCCAGCGCCAGCACCATCCAGAAGGGACGCTGAGCCACATTGAGCAACCAGGCCCAGGACAACAGGTAAACGGCGTAGAACACCGCAACCGCCAGTACATCAAAGCGGGCCAGGGTAATGGCAGAGGTCTTCATGCCGATGCGCAAATCGTCGTCGCGGTCGACCATGGCGTATTCGGTATCGTAGGCCAGCACCCAAAACAGATTGCCCACCAGTAGCCCCCAGGCTTGCAGCGGCACCTCCCCGCGCACTGCGGCATAGGCCATCGGGATGCCAAAACTGAAGGCCACCCCCAGAACCGCCTGCGGCATGGACAACCAGCGCTTGGCATACGGATAGCTCAGCGCAATGGCCAGTGCCGCAAAAGACCAGGCCACGGCCGCCGGGTGCGTGGTCAACACCAGTGCGAAAGCGGCCAAGGCCAGCACCGCGCCCAGCCGCAAGGCCTGCCCCACTGTCAAGGCCCCTCGGGTCACCGGCCGCTGCGCGGTTCTCTTCACATGCCGGTCAAAGTTACGGTCGGCCACATCGTTGACACAACATCCGGCGCTGCGCATCAAGACGGTGCCCAGCACAAACACCAACAGCAGATGCCAGCCTGGAAAGCCGCCTGCAGCCAGCCACAAGGCTGACAGCGTGGGCCACAAGAGCAGCAGCCAACCCGCAGGCCGGTCCCAACGGATCAGGTCCAGATACAGCCGCCAGCGGGCCGGTGGTTCGCAAGCAGGGGTGGCGTCAGACATCAGCGCGGGTTCAGGAACAAACTCAGGACAAGCGGGTCACGCCAGGCAGCTCGCAGGCATAGATGGAATTGCGCAGGGCGGCAATGGCCTCGTAGCGGGTAAAGCTGCGCCGCCAGGCCAGCACCACGCGCCGACTGGGCACATGCCCCTCGAAGGGCAGATAGCGCACAAAGGCCGTCGACTTCGAACCAGCCCGCGCCCGCGGGCCAGCCGTTTTTTCCTGGAGGCCCCCTGCGGGTACGCTCAGGCGGGGCAGCAGGGTTATGCCCATACCAGCGGCCACCATGTGTTTGATGGTTTCCAGGGAGGAGCCCTCGAAACTTTTGCGAATGCCCTCGGCTGCGCTGGAAAAGCGGGCAAATTCCGGACAGACCTCCAGCACATGATCCCGGAAGCAATGCCCGTTGCCCAGGAGCAGCATGGTTTCGTGCCTGAGCTCCTCGGCTCGAATGCTGCTGCGCCGCGCCCAGGCATGGCTGCTGGGCACAGCCGCCACAAACGGCTCATCGTAAAGAGGAGCGATGGCCAGATTGGTATCGGGAAAAGGCTCGGCCAGAATGGCTGCATCAATATCGCCAGTGCGCAATTGCTCAAGCAGCTTGACGGTGAAGTTTTCCTGCAAGATCAGGGGCATCTGCCGATGGCGCGAGATGGCCTGCCGCACCAGATCGGGCAGCAAATAAGGGCCTATCGTGTAAATCACCCCCAGGCGTAAGGCGCCGGCCAGGGGGTCCTTGCCACGCTTGGCGATCTCGCGGATGCCCTCGGCCTGCTCCAGCACGCCCTGAGCCTGGCGAATGATCTCTTCGCCCAGGGGCGTGACCGACACCTCACTGGCACTGCGCTCGAACAGCTTGACCTCGAGTTCTTCCTCCAGCTTCTTGATGGCCAGGCTCAGCGTAGGCTGCGAGACATGACAGGCCTCGGCCGCCCTGCCAAAGTGCCGTTCCCGCGCAACTGCCACGATGTACTTCAATTCGGTCAGGGTCATGGCCGCAAATTGTCCCTCATGCGTGCCGCATCTCAGGCCTTGACGAACTCGGCCCGGCCGCCCAGCCAGCGCCGCACATGCTGCTCGGCCAGGCGGGGGTGGTGCTCCAGCATGCGGGGGGCAAGTTGCCGAGCCCACTCGAGCCACTGCCCGTCGGTGCTGAGGTCTGCAAAGCGCAACAGCGGCGCACCCGACTGACGCGCCCCGAGAAATTCGCCGGGTCCGCGTATGTCCAGGTCCCGACGGGCAATCTCGAAGCCATCCTGGGTCTGCGCCATCGCCTGCAAGCGCGCGCGCGCCGCCTGGCCCAATCGGGATTGATCGCCGGTGCTGTACAGCAGCACACAGGCCGAAGCCACTGCGCCACGACCGACCCGTCCGCGCAGCTGGTGCAGCTGCGACAGGCCAAACCGCTCGGCATGCTCAATCACCATGAGGGAGGCATTGGGCACATCCACCCCGACCTCAATCACCGTGGTGCTCACCAGCACCGCCGTCTGCCCGCCGGCAAAGGCCGTCATCACCGCCTTTTTATCGGCCGCTG
Organism: uncultured Polaromonas sp.; assembly: GCA_964413475.1. Taxonomy (GTDB): domain Bacteria; phylum Pseudomonadota; class Gammaproteobacteria; order Burkholderiales; family Burkholderiaceae_C; genus Polaromonas. Next base: position 4,721 of record CAYPSU010000154.1, read on the forward strand.
GCATGCGCGAATGCAGCAGCGCCACCGTATGGCCGGGCAAGGCCGCCTGCAGCTCGGCATGGGTGGCGGTGGCATTGCGCAAGTCCAGCGCCTCACTGTCTTCGATCATGGGACAGACCCAATAGACCTGGCGACCCTGGGCCAACTGCTGCGCAATGCGCGAAACAATCTCCTCCCGGCGCCGCTCATGGACCACTTTGGTCACGATGGGACTGCGGCCGGGCGGCAACTCGTCAATGGTCGAGACATCCAGATCGGCGTAGTAGCTCATGGCCAGGGTGCGCGGAATTGGCGTGGCCGACATCATCAGCAGATGGGGCTCAAAGATCTGACCGCTATCGTCCACCGCGCTTTTGCTGCGCAGCGCCAGCCGCTGGGCCACACCAAAGCGGTGCTGCTCATCGATGATGACCAGCCCCAGGCGATGCAGCCGCACCTTGTCCTCAATCACCGCATGAGTGCCCACCACCAGCGCCGCCTGCCCCGACTCAAGGGCCGCCAATGCCTTGCGCCGCTCAGCCGCTTTCTGACTGCCGGTCAGCCAGGCGGTTTGCACGCCCAAGGGCTCGAGCCAGCTCACCAGCTTGCCGAAATGCTGCTCGGCCAGGATTTCAGTGGGCGCCATCAGCACGCACTGCCAACCGGCCTCGATGCAATGCAGCGCTGCCAGCGCAGCCACCACCGTCTTGCCCGATCCCACATCGCCCTGCAGCAAGCGGTGCATCGGCT
>CAYPSU010000155.1:0-5289 GCA_964413475.1 uncultured Polaromonas sp.
GCGCGATCGAGCACAAGATGGGCATCCACGGCAACGCCACCTGCCAGATGGTGCTCGACGGCGCGGTGGGCTCGCTGGTGGGCCAGCCTCACAAGGGCCTGGCGGCGATGTTCGTGATGATGAACGCGGCGCGCCTGGGCGTGGGCAACCAGTCGCTGGGCCTGACCGAGGTGGCCTACCAGAACGCGCTGGCCTACGCCAAAGACCGCATCCAGATGCGCAGCCTGTCGGGCACCAAGGCCAAGGACAAGCCGGCCGATCCGATCATCGTGCACCCCGATGTGCGCAAAATGCTGATGACCGCCAAGGCTTATGCCGAAGGTGGCCGCGCCCTGACCACCTATTGCGCGCTGTTGCTCGATCAGGAGTTCAACCACCCCGAAGAAAAGGTGCGCAAGGACGCTGCCGAGGTGCTGGCCCTGCTCACGCCCATTGTCAAAGCCTTCCTGACCGATAACGGGCATATCGCCACCAACGCCTGCCTGCAGGTTTTCGGCGGTCACGGCTTCATTCGCGAATGGGGCATGGAGCAATTTGCCCGCGACAACCGGATCAACATGATCTATGAGGGCACCAACACCATCCAGTCGCTCGACCTGCTCGGTCGCAAGGTGCTGGGCAACAACGGTGCAACGCTCAAGAAGTTCGGCAAGCTGATTGCGGCGCTGGTGGAGGAGGAAGGCGTCAATGAACAGATGGCCGAATTCATCAACCCCCTGGCCTGGCTGGGCGACCAGATGACCAAATTCACCACCGAACTGGGTTTTCGGGCTTTTCAAAACACCGAAGAAGTGGGCGCTGCGGCCGTGGACTACCTGCGCATTGCCGGCCATCTGGTGTTCGCGTATTTCTGGGCCCGCATGGCACAAGCGGCCCTGCGCCAGATCGCCGCGGGCTCGACCGATCCGTTCTACACCGCCAAGCTGCAGACCGCGCGCTTTTACTTTGCCAAGCTGTTTCCGGAAACGGCCACGCTGATGCGTACCGTGCGTACGGGCAGCAAGCCCCTGATGGACACCGAAGCCGCACTGGCCTGAAAGACAAGCTGATGAAAAACCTTCTCATGTTCATCGGCGCCGGCTTGCTCGGCGCCAGCGCAAGCGCACAAATGACACCCGTAGGTACCTGGCACAGCATCGATGATGCTACGGGCAAGCCCAGGGCCGAAATCGTGATTCGCGACAGCGGTCAGGGCGTGCTGGCCGGCAAGATCGAGCGCAGTCTTCAGGCCTCGAGTGCTGAGCCTCTGTGCACCCTGTGCACCGATGACCGCAAGGGTCAGCCCAAGATCGGGCTGGAAATCATTCGAGATGCCAGGAAAAGTGGGGCAGACGCGGTCTGGGAGGGCGGCACCATCCTCGACCCGGAAAACGGCAAGATCTACAAGCTCAGACTGGCCCCGCAAGACGGGGGCAAGACCCTGCATGTTCGCGGTTACATCGGGCCCTTCTACCGCACCCAGATCTGGCAGCGGGTGCAGTGAGCAAAGGACACGACATGAATCGATTCCACGTCAGACAGGTGGCGGTGCTGGGGGCCGGTGTCATGGGCGCGCAGATTGCCGCCCATCTGGTCAACCTCAAGGTGCCGGTGCTGTTGTTCGATCTGCCCACTGGCGGTGCCGTCACGCCCGACAAGGGCGCCTCCAGCCGAAGCGGTATTGCGCTGCGGGCCATCGATAACCTCAAGAAGCTCAAGCCCGCACCTCTGGGCCTGGCCGAGGATGCCGTCCAGATTCAGGCGGCCAATTACGAGGAACATCTGGGGCTGCTGAAAGACTGCGATCTGGTGATTGAAGCGATTGCCGAGCGCATGGACTGGAAGCTCGACCTTTACCGCAAGATCGCACCGGCGCTGGCACCGCACACCCTGGTGGCCAGCAACACCTCGGGGCTGTCGATCACCGCTCTGAGCCAAGCCCTGCCCGAGGCCTTGCGGCCACGTTTTTGCGGTATCCATTTCTTCAATCCGCCGCGCTACATGCAGTTGGTCGAGTTGATTGCCACCCGTACCACCGACCCTCTGGTCATGGACCAGTTGGAGACTTTTGTCACCACCACCCTGGGTAAAAGTGTGGTGCGCGCCAAGGACACGCCCAACTTCATTGCCAACCGGGTGGGTACGGCTGGCATGTTGGCCACCATCGTCGAGGCCGAAAAATTCGGACTGAGCTACGACGTGGTGGACGATCTGACCGGCAAAAAGCTCGGTCGCGCGGCATCGGGCACCTTCCGCACCGCCGATGTGGTCGGCCTCGATACGCTGGCCCATGTGATCAACACTCTGCGCGAGAACTTGACCGAGGTCACCGATCCCTTCGCCAGCCTGTACGCCACGCCAGCCGTGCTGCAAAAGCTGATTGAAGCCCAGCGCCTGGGGCAAAAAAGTGGCGCTGGTTTTTACAAGAAGGTGGGCCGCGAGGTGCTGCGCCTGAACCCCGAGACGATGGACTATGTCAGCGGCGGCACGAAAGCCGACGATGTCGTCGGTCGGATGCTCAAGAAGCCTGCGCCCGAGCGCCTGAAATTGCTGCGTAAGGCCCAGGGCGCCGAAGCGCGCTTCCTGTGGGCCCTGCTGCGCGATCAGTTCCACTACGCGGCCGTGCACCTGCAGGACATCGCTGAAACCGCCCGCGACGTGGATCTGGCCATGCGCTGGGGCTTTGGTATGAAGCAAGGGCCCTTTGAGCTGTGGCAGGAAGCGGGTTGGCGGCAAGTGGCCCGCTGGATCCAGGACGATATCGACGCAGGCCTGGCGCTGTGCAAGGCGCCGCTGCCCGAGTGGGTGTTCAAAGGCCCGGTCGATGAAGCCGGTGGAGTGCATAGCGCTGAAGGCTCCTGGTCGCCGGCCCTCGGCCGATTCGTGGCCCGGCGACAGCTGCCGGTGCATGCACGTCAGCACTTTCCAGAAGATGTGATGTCAACGCCAGCCCTGGCGGCCGCTCGTGCCGGCACCACGGTGTATGAAGACGATGCCCTGCGCCTGTGGTCGATCGATGGGCAGGTGCTCATAGCCAGCATCAAGACCAAGATGCATGCCATCAGCCCCGATGTGGCCGAAGGTTTGGCGCGCGCCGTCGAGCTGGCTGAGCAGCACTACGCCGCTCTGGTGATCTGGTCTCCCGACGAGGTTTTTTCGGCCGGCGCTGACCTGCAAGCCATGATCCCGGCCTTCATGATCGCCGGTGTATCGGCCATCGAATCGGCCGAGCATGAGTTGCAAAAAGTCATGCTCCGGTTGCGCTATGCCCAGGTGCCGGTGGTGGCCGCAGTGCGTGGCCTGGCCCTGGGGGGTGGCTGCGAACTGGCGGTGCACTGCGCCCGTCGCGTGGCCGCCCTCGAAAGCTATATGGGCCTGGTCGAGGTGGGCGTGGGGCTGGTGCCCGGCGCTGGAGGACTGGCCTACATCGCCCGCCGGGCGGCAGAAAACGCCCAAAGCTCCACCGGCAAGGACCTGCTGCCCTTCCTGACCGAAGGCTTTACCGCCGCGGCCATGGCCAAGGTGGGCACCAGTGCACTGGAGAGTCGCAAGCTGGGCTATCTGCTCGATAGCGACCTCATCGTGGCCCACCGCGATGAACTGCTTTACGTGGCCCTCCAGGAGGCCCTGGCCCTGGCACAAGGTGGCTGGCGAGCGCCTGCGCGCAAATCTTTCCCGGCGGCGGGCCGGCATGCGCTGGCGACCATCACGGGGCAACTGGTGAACATGCGCGATGGCGGCTTCATCAGCGCGCACGATTTTCATATCGGGAAACTCATCGCCGGTGTGGTGTGCGGCGGCGATGTGGATGCCGGCACGCTGGTGACCGAGGAATATCTGATGACCCTGGAGCGCAGGGCCTTCTGCGAACTGGTGGCTCACCCCAAGAGCCAGGAGCGCATCATGGCCATGATGAGCACCGGCAAGCCCCTCAGAAATTGAAAGCTCGGGCCGCTTGTCGGACAGGCGGCCTGGACACAGGAGCGAAACCATGAAGCAAATCCAGGAAGCCTATATCGTTGCCGCCAGGCGCACCCCCATCGGGCGCTCGGGACGCGGCTTCTTCCGTAACACCCGGCCCGACGAACTGTTGGTCCATGCCCTGCGCGCCACGCTGGCCGATGCCCCAAGCCTGGACCCCAAGGCTATCGAGGATGTGATTGCCGGCTGCGCCATCCCCGAGGGGCCGCAAGGACTCAATGTGGCGCGCATTGCGGCGGTGCTCGCGGGTCTGCCCACCGGTGTGGGCGGCATCACTGTGAACCGCTTTTGCGCCTCGGGTCTGTCGGCGGTGCAGATGGCCGCCGATCGCATACGGGTCGGCGAGGCCGATCTGATGATCGCAGCCGGAACCGAAAGCATGAGCATGGTGCCGATGTCGGGTAACTCGCCATCCTTGTCGCCGGCCATGTTTGCCCGCGACGAAGACGTTGGCATTGCCTATGGCATGGGCCTGACGGCCGAAAAAGTGGCCCAACAGTGGAAAGTTTCGCGCGAAGCCCAGGACCGATTTGCCTGCCAGTCGCATGAGCGCGCCATCCGGGCTCAGCAAGCCGGCCAATTCAGCGCTGAGATCGCGCCGCTTGCGGTGACCGAACGCGAGGTGAACCTGCAAGATGGGCTGGTAAAGACGCGCGAGCGTACGGTGAGTCTGGATGAAGGTCCGCGACCCGACACCTCGATGGAAGGGCTGGCCAAGCTCAAGCCGGTGTTTGCGGCCAAGGGCTCGGTCACTGCCGGCAATTCATCGCAAACCTCCGATGGTGCCGGCGCCCTGCTTTTGGCCAGCGAACGTGCGCTCAAAACCCACGGGCTCAAGCCCCTGGCCCGCTTCGTCAGCTATGCCAGCAAGGGCGTGCCGCCCCACATCATGGGCATAGGCCCGATCGAGGCAATTCCAGCGGCTCTGGGTTATGCCGGTCTCAAGCAGGACGATCTGGACTGGATCGAACTGAACGAAGCCTTCGCGGCGCAATCGCTGGCGGTGATGCAGACCTTGGGCCTTGATCCGGCCAAAGTCAATCCCATGGGCGGAGCGATCGCGCTGGGGCACCCGCTAGGCGCTACCGGCGCCATTCGATCGGCCACCGTGGTCCACGCCCTGCACCGCCACCAGCTGCGCTACGGCATGGTGACCATGTGCGTCGGCATGGGTCAGGGGGCAGCAGGAATTTTCGAGCGGGTGTGATGCGATCGCCTCATCGCCGCGAGGGCGCGGCTCCCACACACTTGATCAAACCCGCGTTTCAGGTGCCGGAGCGCCGCCCCCGGCGCGATGGATTCCCCTGTGGGAGCGCCGCCCCCGGCGCG
>CAYPSU010000156.1:0-4312 GCA_964413475.1 uncultured Polaromonas sp.
TGCTCTGTCCCCCAAGCCTGAGACCTGGTGGGACAGACCAAGATTTGCGAAGCAAATTTGCTCTGTCCCCCACTGATTAGATGCGCAATGCCACTCGGCGCCTTAAAAGCAGAGTGGCACAACCCCGGGGAGCCCGCGTAGATCGCAGGCGTTTGTACCCGCAAGGAGTGAGCAATGGCGAAGAAGATCGTCGGCTTCATCAAGCTGCAAGTGCCAGCTGGTAAGGCCAATCCATCCCCCCCGATCGGCCCGGCCCTGGGTCAGCGCGGTCTGAACATCATGGAGTTCTGCAAGGCTTTCAATGCCCAGACCCAGGGTGTTGAGCCCGGACTGCCGCTGCCGGTGGTGATCACCGCGTTCGCGGACAAGTCCTTCACCTTCATCATCAAGACGCCTCCGGCGACCACCTTGATCAAGAAGGCGATCAAGCTCGACAAGGGCTCGTCAACGCCGCATTCGGCCAAGGTTGGCAAGATCACTCGGGCTCAGCTTGAGGAGATCGCCAAGACCAAGATGAAAGACATGACCGCTGCCGACCTCGATGCTGCTGTGCGCACCATCGCTGGCTCTGCGCGTTCCATGGGTGTTACTGTGGAGGGGGTGTGAGATGGCCAAGCTGACCAAAAAACAGAAAGCGCAGGCCGGCAAGGTCGACAGCAACAAGCTCTATCCCATCGGTGATGCTCTGGCCATCGTCAAGGAGTGCGCAACTGCCAAGTTTGACGAATCGATCGATGTGGCTGTTCAGCTCGGGGTCGATGCCAAGAAGTCTGATCAGGTGGTTCGCGGCGCGGTTGTGCTGCCCAATGGCACTGGCAAAACTAAGCGTGTGGCTGTTTTCGCGCAAGGTGCAAAGGCTGAAGAGGCCAAGGCCGCTGGCGCGGACATTGTGGGCATGGACGACCTGGCCGCCGAGGTCAAGTCGGGCAAGATGGACTTCGATGTGGTCATTGCCTCGCCCGATGCCATGCGGGTGGTCGGCACGCTCGGTCAAGTTCTTGGCCCTCGCGGTCTGATGCCCAATCCCAAGGTGGGCACCGTGACCCCCGACGTGGCCACTGCAGTCAAGAATGCCAAAGCCGGACAGGTTCAGTTTCGTGTCGACAAGGCGGGCATCGTGCACACCACCATCGGTCGTCGTTCCTTCGACACCGACAAGCTCCAGGGCAATCTGGCAGCCGTGGTCGATGCACTGAACAAAGCCAAGCCAGCTTCGAGCAAGGGCGTGTACCTTCGCAAGCTGGCCGTATCTTCAACCATGGGTGTGGGCGTTCGCGTCGACACCCAATCCTTGCTGGGATAAGCAAGATCTGAAGGGACTCGCAGGAGGCCCTTCCGATGTGGTGGGCTGCCGGCCGAAAGGCTGGCAGGTCATCCAAGACCGCTGGTGCATGGCCCGCAAGGGCCATGCTTAATCGATACAGCCAGCGCAGATGGCGGTCCCGCTGCTAGAAGATTTTTGCAAGGAAATCCGAAACAGTTGGTCGCTGCAACCTAGGCGTGTCTTTCCTGTGAGAGCAGGGGGCATATTTTTGAAGGAGTAGACCTTGAGTCTCAATCGCAGTGAGAAGCAGGCGGTCATCGATGAGGTGACAGCCCTCGCCGCAAAAGCTCAGACGCTCGTGATGGCGGAATACCGTGGCATCACGGTTGCTGACATGACCCGACTGCGCAGCCAAGCCCGCGAAAAAGGCGTGAACCTGAGTGTGTTGAAAAACACCCTGGCCCGCCGCGCGGTCACCGGCAGTGCATTTGAAGTCGTGTCCGACCAGATGACCGGCCCGCTCATCTATGGCTTTTCCACCGACGCGGTCGCTGCCGCCAAGGTGGTCAGCGACTTCGCCAAGACCAACGACAAGCTGGTCATCCGCGGCGGTGCATTTGCTGGCAAGGCCCTCGATGTCAATGGCGTCAAGCAACTGGCCAACATTCCCTCCAAGGAAGTGTTGCTGGCTCAGTTGTGCGGCTTGCTCAAGTCGCCGATCTCCCGTACCGCAGTGGTGCTGGGGGCTTTGGCGGCCAAGAAAGGCGAAGCGGCTGCCGCCTGATCGGCAGTCCCCGTGTTCAACCTCAATTTGTTTTGGATTTAGGAAATCAAAATGGCATTCGATAAAGACGCATTCCTGACCGCGCTTGACAGCATGACGGTCCTCGAGCTCAACGACCTGGTCAAGGCCATCGAAGAGAAGTTTGGTGTGAGCGCAGCCGCTATGGCTGCGCCTGCTGCCGGCGGCGGTGGCGGTGGCGGCGGCGGCGCTGCTGCAGCCGAAGAGAAGACCGATTTCACCGTGGTGCTGACCGAGGCCGGTGCCAACAAGGTGGCGGTCATCAAGGCCGTTCGCGAAATCACCGGTCTGGGCCTCAAAGAAGCCAAAGACCTGGTCGATGGCGCACCCAAGCCTGTCAAGGAAGGCGCGCCCAAGGCCGACGCCGAGGCTGCAAAGAAGAAGCTCGAAGAGGCTGGCGCCAAGGTGGAGCTCAAGTAAGGCCCTGCCGGGCGCTGCGGCTGACCGGTTCCCGCGGGTGTTCTTTTTGAACCCTGGTTCGGGAATCGTCGGCAGCTGGAGCCCGGCGCCTGAGCCCAGGGGCTGGCCTGCGGGCTGGCCCATCTACCTTCAGAGCGCACCTGAAAACCGACCGGATCCGAGTCGATTTTCAAGTGTCTTCTGAATCCGACTGCAGAAGACGCCTTGGTTCGGGCGATGTGCAAGGCATCGCCGTCCGCCATCGGTTGGTAGTGGCCAACCACCAAGTCTGAGTGCGGCGCAGTTGCGCCGCCACCAAGACAGTCGCCAGAGCACTGACCGTTTTTACTCGTCCTTCCAAGCGGAGAACTCATGGCCTATTCCTTCACAGAGCGCAAACGCATACGCAAGAGCTTCGGCAATCGCGAAAGCGTCTTGGCAGTTCCCTACATGCTGCAGATGCAAAAAGACGCCTACACGGCCTTTTTGCAGGCAGATCGTCCGCCCCAGAAACGCCAGCCCGAGGGCCTGCAGGCTGCGTTTGAAAACGCCTTCCCCATCGTCTCGCACAACGGCTTTGTGGAGATGAAATTCCAGGAATACAACTTGGCCAAGCCGGCCTTCGATGTGCGCGAATGCCAGACGCGAGGCCTGACTTTCGCGTCGGCCGTGCGCGCCAAGGTGCAGCTCATCATTTATGACCGTGAGTCTTCCACGCCTCAGTCCAAGGTGGTCAAGGAAGTCAAGGAGCAAGAGGTCTACATGGGCGAGATTCCGCTCATGACCACCAACGGCTCCTTCATCGTGAATGGCACCGAGCGGGTCATCGTCTCGCAGCTGCATCGTTCGCCCGGTGTGTTCTTCGAGCACGATCGCGGCAAGACCCACAGCTCGGGCAAGCTGTTGTTCTCCGCCCGCATCATTCCTTACCGCGGCTCCTGGCTCGACTTCGAGTTTGACCCCAAGGACATCCTGTATTTCCGCGTGGATCGGCGCCGCAAGATGCCGGTCACCATCTTGCTCAAGGCCATCGGTCTGAACACCGAGTCCATCCTGGCCAACTTCTTTGTGTTCGACAACTTCCGACTGATGGACAGCGGCGCCCAAATGGACTTTGTGGCCGAACGTATGCGCGGAGAAGTAGCCCGTTTTGACATCACCGACAAGTCGGGCAAAGTGATTGTCGCCAAGGACAAGCGTATCACCGCACGCCATACCCGCGAGCTTGAGCAGACCGGTACTTCATCCATCAGCGTACCTGAAGACTTCCTGGTCGGTCGTGTGATTGCCCGCAATATGGTCGATCCGGAGACCGGCGAGATCATCGCCAAGGCCAATGACGAGATCACGGAGGCGCTGCTCAAGAAATTGCGTTCGGCCGGCGTGCTGGATTTGCAGGTGATCTACACCAATGAACTCGATCAGGGCGCTTACATCAGCCAGACCCTGCGCATGGATGAAACTGCGGATGAGTTTGCCGCCCGTGTGGCCATCTACCGCATGATGCGCCCTGGCGAGCCGCCCACCGAGGACGCGGTCCAGGCCCTGTTCCAGCGCCTCTTCTACAACCCCGACACCTACGACCTTTCGCGTGTGGGTCGCATGAAATTCAACGCCCGTGTGGGGCGCGCTGAATCCACCGGTGCCATGGTACTGAGCAACGACGATATCTTGGCGGTGGTCAAGATTCTGGTCGATTTGCGTAATGGCAAAGGCCAGGTTGACGATATCGATCACTTGGGTAATCGTCGGGTGCGCTGCGTGGGTGAGCTGGCTGAAAATCAGTTCCGCACGGGCCTGGCCCGTATCGAAAAAGCTGTGAAGGAGCGTCTGGGTCAGGCCGAGCA
>CAYPSU010000156.1:4322-4855 GCA_964413475.1 uncultured Polaromonas sp.
GGAGCCGCTCATGCCGCACGACCTGATCAACTCCAAGCCTATCTCGGCGGCCCTCAAGGAGTTCTTTGGCGCCTCGCAGCTCTCGCAGTTCATGGACCAGACCAATCCGCTGGCCGAGATCACGCACAAGCGCCGGGTGTCGGCCCTTGGCCCGGGTGGTCTGACCCGCGAGCGCGCAGGCTTTGAAGTGCGCGATGTGCATGTCACCCACTACGGTCGGGTGTGCCCGATCGAAACGCCTGAAGGTCCCAACATTGGCCTGATCAACTCTCTGGCCCTGTATGCCCGTCTCAACGAATACGGCTTTATCGAAACGCCGTATCGCCGCGTGGTCGATGGCAAGGTGACTGACCAGATCGACTATCTATCGGCGATTGAAGAGGGCAAGTTTGTCATTGCCCAGGCCAACGCCGCACTCGACAAGGACGGTCGACTGACCGGAGACCTGGTGTCGGCGCGCGAAAACGGCGAATCCATCCTTTGCGGTGCTGAGCGTGTGCAGTACATGGATGTGGCGCCGGCGCAGATTGTTT
>CAYPSU010000156.1:4865-5254 GCA_964413475.1 uncultured Polaromonas sp.
CGACGATGCGAACCGCGCGCTCATGGGCGCCAATATGTCGCGTCAGGCGGTGCCGGTTTTGCGTCCGGAAAAGCCCCTGGTTGGCACCGGCATCGAGCGCGTGGCTGCGATCGATTCAGGCACCGTGGTCACGGCGCGCCGTGGCGGTGTGGTCGACTATGTCGACGCCACCCGTATCGTGGTGCGCGTCAATGACAGCGAGGCGGTGGCTGGCGAAGTGGGCGTGGATATCTACAACCTGATCAAGTACCAGAGGTCCAACCAGAACACCAATATCCATCAGCGCCCCATCGTCAAGCGCGGCGACAAGCTCGCTGCAGGTGATGTGATCGCCGACGGAGCCTCCACGGATCTCGGCGAGATCGCTATCGGCCAGAACATGCTGATCG
>CAYPSU010000157.1:0-5183 GCA_964413475.1 uncultured Polaromonas sp.
ATGGTGCAGGTACTGGACTGGATGCCGACCTGCTCGATGGCCAACATGCGAGCGCATTTGCCTCTAGCACGCACAACCACAACGCTGCCTATCTCGGCATCACCGCCAAGGCCGCCGACTCCGACAAGCTCGATGGCTATGACTCCACAGCCTTTGTGAGGTCGGTAAATGGTAATACCCCTGATGCCAACGGGAACGCAACCGTTGACTTGTCAAATCGCCTGGTGAAGACAGGCGACACCATGACTGGCAATCTGTACATGGGGAATGGAGCATTAGTCTATTCCAGCCAGTCCGGCTCGGCTGATAACGCCCGCAATACCGGGTATCGGATGAGTGATGGCCAAGACATTGGCGAGATGGGGCGAAGTAACCAGTACTACGACGACCTTGCCAGTAATTGCAATGGTGTTCTGCCTACCGGAAATTGTTCAGGTAATGCCAACTGGACGCTTCCAAACCTGAACTGGTGGACATGGGGGCTTGGATTCAACTACTGCGCCAACATGGGCCAGTACGACGGTGCTGGTGGCACTAGTTACGGAAACTACGCCATTCCTAGCTCTGGCTACAACTACGACGGCTACTACCTTGCGCAAGACGAGATCGGAGGTGGCGAGTACCACCGATGGTATCGGGCTTGCAACTGCAATTGCAATTGCGGCGGCTACTCTAACTGCAATTGCGGGACCACTGCTTTCAACTGCCGCACAAACTGCAACTGCAATTGCAACTGTGCGTGCTGCGGCTGGTGATGGAGGGGGACCGCATGAAGATTTATATCAGCCGATCGCGCTTTATGAGCCAGGCCCAGGCCTATGCCATCAAGCTTCACATCGATGCAAAGAAGCAGGAAGTGCAGGCCGTCATCGGCACCCAGCTGCGCCGGGTTGAAGATCAGCAATCGGCGTTCAGTGTCGATGGCGTCGACTACTTTGAGCTCTCGAGCACGGTGATCCGAGTGTCCGAGTTGCGCACAAGCCGAAACTGGTCAGACCGGCAGGTCTTTAGCTGCGCCTATGACTGGAAGCTGGGTCGATGGCTCGCACCCTTTCCCCAGTACGTCTACTCCCGGCCATTTCGGTTCACGGCCTATGAGATGAACCAGATTTTTAAGGTCGGCCAGGAAAATTCTCTGATTGCCCTCAATGTGCCATTCGCCGATAGCGCCTTCGACGATTGCTTTATGACCGTGAACCTGCATCCCACCCTGGGTGGGATCGTCGTCGAGGGCGAGGCCTCCTCGGATATTCTGAATCTGGGCTTCGACACCCACGACGAAACCCGGGAGATGGTGTTTCCCTCGGTGCAGGTGAGTGCGCCCCTGGTTGCCCGGGTGGGCCAGCCCCTGGCGTTTTCGCTGCAGGTGGTCGACGGTGCAGGCCATCCCCTGCCTCGTGACGCCGAAGTCCACTTGGAATCCGTCAATGGTTACTGCCCCAAGCCGCGGGTACGCACCTACCAGGGGGCGGCCCAGGCGGTGGTGTTGCCCCTGGGGTTGGAGGCGGGCGACATCGTGCGGCTCAAGGCAGGCTTCAAGTTCTTCCCTGCGCTGGGTGAGGCGCAGGTGACGCTCAAGCAGTAGGGGCGCTATGGAGGTCCATGACAACATGTTCGCCCCCCAGGAATTGGAGAGGCTGCGCGTTTGGCTTCTGGGGCAGCCCCTGATCCACGGTTGGCGCGCGCATAACCAGGCTCCGGGATCGTTCTGGCATCGTAATTTCGTGTTGCCAGGTTCTCGACCTCACCACTACGACCAGAAGGCCTGGCATCCGGAGATGACATTCGAGCGCCTGCTGGCCGTGGAGTCGCCGCTCTCGCAGATCGCCCAGAAGATTCAGGCGCGTTTCTTTGGAAACGCCGAGATCACTCGGGTCTGGATGAACGTGCAGGCCTTTGGCGACGAGTCGGCCTTCCACCGGGACTTCCCCGTGGAATTCGCTGCGACCGCCCGCTCGGTGATTCTCTACCCCGTCCCCCGCTGGGAGCGGGACTGGGGCGGCGACTTCGTGGTTTTGGAGGATGACGGGGAGATCAAGAGCGCCGCCCTGGTCAAACCCGGGCGGGTGGTGGCCATCCCCGGTTGCTCACTGCATGCGGTTCGGCCCATCTCTCGATACTGCAATGAATTGCGCTTGGCGCTGGTCTTTGGATCCGAGGTGGTCACATGATCGAAATGTTCTGGCCCACTCCTGTGCTGCGAGACGAGTCCCCTTGGACTGCCGCCGAGTTAGCCGCCCTGCGGGATTTCGCGGCCGAGCGCTTTGCCCACCACAAAGCCCACCCGCAGGAGCATGGCCTGCCCGAAGTGGATACGCGGCTGCGGTTTCAACACAATCTCTTTCACCCCCGGCATGAGGAATTGGCTCCCGAGGTCTGGGGGCGGTTCAAGTTCTGGGTAGACGATCTGTACCGCGGCTATCTGCGCGAGGCTTATGGCGTGCGCAATGCGAACGACTTGCATATCCAAGCGCGCTGTACCCCGGCACTCAATGAGCCGGGGATGCGGGCTCAGCCTCACTACCACCACACTTGCGACCATGTCCTTTGCCTTTACCTCGATTGCGGGTATGGGCGCAGTCCCCCTTCCCAGAGGGACTGGGCTGTCGGTGACGGCGAACTGATCTTGCAGGATCCCCGCCCTATGGCGGGGTTTCCTTTTTGGGAAAAGGTTCGCTACATCGAGACCCGGCCAGGCCTGGTCGTGCTGCACCCATCACGAGTCTGGCACGAGACCAACCCCTTTAATGCTCAGGGCAACCGCGTCCTGCTGGTGGTGACCCTGCGGGTCGCCTCCCACAACTACTGCGAGCTCTACACGGAGCTGGGAAGCCCTGGGCGCCTGAATCGGCCGCTTGATCCGCAGCCTGATTCCCGATTTGACCCACGTCCAACCTTGAATTCGACGGAGAGACCATGACTGCGACTTCCCATTCTTCGTACCCGATCGGCCTGAACGCCCGCGCGGGCTATAGAGCAAAGGCCGCCCGCCTGAGCGACACCCAGGTGCAGATGGTGGTGGATGTTGATCCACTGAATGGAATTTCTGGTTCGCGCCATACCTTCAATTTGACGATGCTGCCCGGCCAGGATGTGGCTGAGCTTTGTCGTACTGCCTATCCCATTGCATTTGAAGGAGGTGAGCTTTGAAATTCACACTCACTCTCAACGGTCAACGCGGATTCCAGCGACAAGCCATTTATGACCCAGACGATTCCAGTCTGAATTGGGCCGACAACGGGGAACCTTTACCTCTGCCGCAGGCGTTTCCTCGGCAAGAATTGGATTGGGAGCCCTTCTGGCACCTCCATCACCCATCTAACCCTGCTGGTAAGTCCAGAGACATCAAACACTTGAAGCTCCAACTTGGGCTCAAGTGCAATTACACCTGCCAGTATTGCTCGCAGGCCCATCAGCCGCATGACCTGGACGGACACCCGGATGACGTCAAGCCTTTCATGGAGCAGCTCCAGGGGTGGTTTGCCGGAGGTGCCGACGGCTTGGGTAGTGGCGTCAAGATCGAATTCTGGGGTGGCGAACCGTTCGTTTACTGGAAGTTGCTCCGTCCTCTTGGAGAAGCCGTAAAAGCACGCTATCCCCACGCGCAGCTATCCATCGTCACCAACGGCTCGCTCTTTGACGACGAGAAGCTTGCCTGGGTTGAGGCGTTGGACATTGGGATCGGTCTTTCTCACGATGGCCCTGCTCAATCGTTCCGTGGCCCTGATCCGTTGGACGATCCTGAGCGACTGACACACATCAAACGCTGGGTTTCTCGCCGTATGCCGATCGACAGGATGAGTTTCAACACGGTCTTGCATCGCCATAACCAGTCACTCAAAGCGGTACGGAAATTCTTCTCTGACAAGCTTGACTTACCGGTTCAGGCCGTCGTGCTGGCCACGGAGGAGGTGATGCTTCCCTATGACACATCAGGTCAGGCTCTCTCTCTTCAAGGTGCCGACCATGTTCGGTATCTGCACCAACTCTTTTGGGAGTTGGCTACGGGTTCAGCTATGGCGGTGGGAACGCTGCGCGACAAGGTCGATGAGTTTTTGCGTTCTGTGGGGCAAAGCCGGCCGTTGGCTGTGCTGGGCCAGAAGTGTGGCATGGACCGCTCAGACTCGATTGCTGTAGACATGAAGGGCAACGTCACGACCTGCCAAAACATGAGTGCCTCCACCGATCACAAAATCGGGCAGGTGGATTCATTCGACGACATCAGCCTGGATACGGCTTACCACTTCAGTACGCGGAGCGAATGTCCTCGATGCCCGGTGGTGCAACTGTGCAAGGGGGCATGCCTATTTTTGGAGGGTGACTTCTGGAGCGGGGCCTGCGACAACTCGTTTACGCACAACCTGGCCGTACTCTCTGCGGCTCTTTACTATCAGACGCAGGGACTAGTCCTCACAAGGGTTGAGGCACCGGCGATTCGTGCCGAAGGAATCACCGGGGTAGATGTCATCAATCTTGGGTTTGTGGAGCGCGGCGGGGACTTTTCTGCTCTCAGTGAAGCAGTGATGCCAACCATCTATCAGCCGTCGGCTCTTCAAGGGCGAAAGCCTTTCCCTATCGCCGTTATCGCCGGATAAGCGGCGCCTCGTTCAATCTGTACCGTCGCCCGCCTGGCTCACGCCAGAGCGGGCTTTTTCTATTTGGAGAAGACCATGACCGATGACACCCAGAACCCCTCGGTCCTCAGCATGCGCCAGGAGGACCTTGACGATCTATTGACTCGTGCAGCCGAACGTGGAGCTGAGCGATGTCTCGCGCACCTCGGTCTCGAAAATGGGAGCGCAGCGCGGGATATCAGGGAGCTTCGCGATCTTCTCGAGGCCTGGAGGGATGCCCGCCGAACTGCCTGGCGGACTACGATCAAGGTAGTAACTACGGCCATCTTGGCCATGTTGCTAGTTGGCGCTGCCATCAAGCTCAAGTTGATGGGAGGCGCCCAATGATCGAGACCCTTCTCGGAGGCCTTCTGGGCGGTGCATTTCGGCTGGCTCCGGAAATCCTCAAGTGGCTCGACCGCAAAGGGGAACGCGGTCATGAACTTGCCATGCAGGACAAGGCGCTTGAGTTTGAGAAACTCCGCGGCGCCCAGCGCATGGCTGAGATTGGCGCGGCGGCCGACGCGGCCTGGAACACCGGTGCTATCGACGCTTTGAAGGAAGCGGTGG
>CAYPSU010000158.1:0-5081 GCA_964413475.1 uncultured Polaromonas sp.
CGAAAAAAATAGAAACTGGCCGAATCAACATCAAAGCCGTAATCATGCTCGATCGACAGCCCAAGGAAAAATCCTTCCTCACACGCGTCAGGCAGGCGCTGCCGACTTTGCATCCAGCAGAGCGGCGTTTGGGCGATTTTGTCTGTGATTTCCCGGGCGAATTAGCCAGCTATTCCGGATCTGAGCTTGCAGAACTTGCTCATGTTTCCAAAGCGACGGTATCGCGTTTTGTCAAACGCTTGGGATATGAAAGCTATGAAGCGGCCCGTCGCCATGCGCGGGCCGAAAAGATGACCGGCTCACGCTTATTTCTGGGCACTGCGGCCAAGACCGGAGCGGCAAGCAATGTCGCATCCCACGTTGCACAGAGTATTGCCAACCTGGAGTCCACGTTCATGGCCATCTCTGATGTGCAGATACAGGCTGTGGCCAAAGCGATGCTCAAAGCACGCAAGGTCTGGGTTTTGGGGTTTCGCAGCAGCCACCCCTTTGCGACCTATCTGCAGTGGCAGCTCACGCAGGTCATCGAGAATATCGTGGCCATACCGGGCGGAGGACAAACCCTGGGCGAACATCTGGTGAGCCTGAATAAGCGGGATCTGGTCATCGCTTTCGGGATGCGACGTCGCATCGCCCGAATGGACCTGATCCTTGAACAGGTTCGACGGCAAGGTGCACGGTGGCTCTACATCACCGATGAAGGCGTGCCGTTTCAGGAAGGGGCGACCTGGCACTTTCGCTGCCATTCACAGGCGCCCGGCCCCCTTTTCAATCACACTGCGGTAGCGGCGGTCTGCTACTTGCTGGCCACTCGTGCCATCGAAATGGCGGGCGCTGGTGCTCGGACCCGGCTGCGGGCGATCGAGGCGCTGAACGACGAGCTGGAAGAGCTGTAGCGCTTGCGATCGACAGGCGTCTGTACTTACTGCACCAACATGCCCCATTTTGGCGCCGCGCACCAAGCTGCGGCTCAATTTGCACCTGTTCGGCGCGCGCGAGGATTTAAATCCTGCTTGTCTCCAGCCGCACTGGCCTGCCCCTGCGGCGCCAGGAGCCTTACGTCGGCCCTCGGAAATTTAGCGAATTCAAATTTTTTTGCTGAAAAAATTTTTTCATGTAGTATGGCAAGAAATTTGCGTTACCTGCCGACCCGCCCAAGGAAATGGTTCCGAAGATCGGGCATCCAACAGAACGAAGGAGTCTTTATGCGACGCGCCTTGATCACCGCGCTGACCGCGGCTGCTTTCAGCTCCGCAACTTACGCTCAACCCATGCCCCTGAAGGTGTTGGGCCAGCCCGTTGGCTCGGGCTTGATCCAGAAAAACAAGGAACAACCCTTCTTTGAAAATCTGGCTAAAACCTCCGGGCTGAACATCAGCGTGCAGTACTCACCCGTGGATGTGGCGGGCATCCCTGACACCGATGGACTGCGGGTGCTGAGATCGGGGCTTTTCAACATGGTTTCGCTACGCCTGCCGCAGGTTAGCCGTGACGACCCCACCGTCCTTGGCTTCGACCTGGTCGGTCTCAATCCCACCTATGAGGCCGGAAAGAAGAATACCGACGCCTACTTTGCCACCGCCGACAAACGCCTGCAGGCTCAGTTCAATGCCAAATTGCTCGGTGTCTGGCCAGCCGGTCCCCAGGTCATCTTTTGCAAGCCGCAAATCAAAGGCCTGGCTGACTTGAAGGCCAAGAAAATCCGGGTGGGCGATCAGAACAGCGCCAACTTTGTAGCGGGTCTCGGTGCGACTGGCGTGCCCATGCCCTTTGGAGAGGTGCAGCAGGCTCTTGCCCGTGGCGTCGTCGACTGCGCCATCACCGGACCGGCATCGGCCAATTCAGGCGGCTGGCCCGAGGCGGCGACGAGCGTCATGCCGCTGGCCTTGCAGTTGGCGATCAACGGCTACGCGATCAACCTCAATACCTGGAAGCAAATGTCACCGGCCGATCAGGCCAAGCTGCAGCAAGCCGTTGATCGGCTGGTCAAAGACATCTGGACCTACTCCCAGGAGTTGGCCGACGACGCTCATCGGTGCAACATCGGAGCCAGTCCGTGTGCGTCGGGCAAGAGCTACAAGCTGACTGCGGTTCCGGTGACACCCGCGGATCTGGCTACGGTCAAGAATGCTCTGAGGGAGCGCTCTTTGCCGACCTGGAGCAAGCAGTGCAACGCAGTCAATCCGACTTGCGAGGCTGACTGGAATGCGACCATTGGAGCCGGCCTTTGAGCGCTGCCGATAAGCACGCGACGACGGTCTATCGACGCCTGGCCAGCAACACCTTCGGGGTGATGATGCTGGCTCTGGCGGTTCTCGTGACCGTAGAGACCCTGGTTCGCAAGATCTGGTCGGTCTCTATCGGTGGCGTTGACGAGCTCGCGGGTTACTCGATTGCGCTTGGTGCGCCTTTGGCCTTTGCGGTGACCCTGTTGGATCGTGCGCATATCCGCATCAATCTCGTTTATCTCTTCATGAAGCCTCGCATGAAGGCGTGGATGGACTTGCTGTCCGTCGCCTCGATCGGGATCCTGTCTGTCTTTCTCTTTGGCTTTACGGTTAAGACGGTGCTCGAGACCCAGGCTTACCAGTCGCTGGCTCAAACCCCCTGGGCTACGCCCCTGATATATCCGCAAATGCTGTGGCTGGTGGCGATGGTCGTATTTCTGCTGCCAGCCCTCTGGCTTCCTTTGCGTGCAGGCGCGATGCTCTGGCGCGGACAGACCCAGGCCTTGAGCGAGACCTTCGGCCCTGACACGCCAGAGGAAGAACTCAAAGCCGAGCTGGAAGACTTGAAGCGACGTTAAGTCGCATTGATCACGATGACCCTGATATATCTGGCCTTGGGCTTCGTGGTCATGCTTGGGCTCATGTTCCTGAGCCTGCCCGTGGCTTTTGCCATCCTTTTTGTGGGCGTCGTGGGCGGTCTGCTCGCCCACGGCATGCCCTTGCTCGACATGATGGGCGGTGTGGTGTGGGGCACCCTCAACAACTCGGTCATGACCGCCATCCCTCTCTTCATGTTGTTGGGTGAATTACTCCTGCGCGGCGGGATAGCCGACAAAATGTTCGACGCGCTCTCTATCTGGATGGGGCGTTTGCCTGGAGGCTTGCTACACACCAACATCGGCACCTGTGCCTTGTTCGCCGCGACTTCGGGCTCATCGGTGGCAACGGCGGCAACCGTGGGCACAGTCGCGCTACCGGCACTGACTGCACGCAAGTATCCGGTGGCGGCCTCTCTGGGCTCTCTGGCCGCAGGCGGTACCCTGGGCATCCTGATTCCACCCAGTGTGAATCTTCTGGTCTATGGTTCCTTGGCCAATGTCTCGGTAGGCCAACTCTTCATCGCCGGCATCATTCCTGGGCTGTTGCTGACTGGGCTCTTCCTGATCTACGTTGCGCTGGCCCATTCCAAGGCCGGCAGTCACGAACGAACCACTGCGCCTTCATTGAGCGAACGAATGGCCGCTTTGCGTCATCTGGTGCCACCCGGAGTGATTTTTTTGGTGGTAATGGGCAGCATCTACGGGGGCTTGGCCACGCCAACTGAGTCAGCGGCTCTAGGCTTGATGGCCGCCTTGTATTTTTTGTGGCGGTCGGGGCGCCTGCGCTGGGCCTTGCTGGAGCACTGCTTTGCTCAGGCGGCGCGCACCAGCGGCATGGTCATCCTCGTCATCGTATGCGCACTGCTGCTCAACGTAACCTTGGCCATGCTGGGCACCACGCAGGCATTAACGCAATGGGTTGGCACCTTGGGTCTGGATCGTTATTCCCTGCTTTTTATTCTTGTAATTTTCTATGTGTTATTGGGCATGTTCATGGATGCGATGTCGATGCTGGTGCTAACGGTACCGGTGGCGGTCCCCATGGTCATGGCTGTTGGGGTTGATCCCGTATGGTTCGGAATCTTCATCGTCGTGATGTGTGAAATTGCACTGATCACTCCACCTGTTGGCATGAATCTATTTGTAGTGCAAGGACTGCGCAAAGACGGCGGGAGCTTTCGCGACGTCGTGATAGGCAGCCTGCCCTATGTCTTCATCATGCTGGCTTTTACCGCCTTGCTGATCGTCTGGCCAGAGATCGTGACCTGGCTTCCGGAAAGCGCAAGCGCACCATGAGCGATCGGAGTCAGGCGCGCCCCGCAGGTCTTCGTCGGATACTGGTGATCAACCCCAATACCAATTCGCGGGTCACTGATCGTGTTCGCAAGCTTGCCGATCGGCACTGTGGACCCTTACTTCAATTCGATGTAATCAATCCAGATCGGGGGCCCTTCTCCATCGAAACCGATTCGGATAAGGCGCAGGCAGAAGAGCAAGTTCTCCAATTGATGGTGCACCAGGCCAAGCGCGGACACGATGCCTATGTCTTGGCCTGCTTTGATGATCTGGCTTTGCAGGCAGCCAGGGAAATGGTGGGAATGCCCGTCATCGGCTGCTGCGAGGCGGGCATTGCGGCCGCGCGAGCAGTTTCTCCCTCATTGGCCATAGTGACCACCTTTGATGCCGCCTTGCCTGGAATTCGGTCCCTGATGCAGCGCTACGGCGCAGGTCCACTTGCCACCGTGCGTGCCGCGGGAATTGGCGTGGACGAAGCTGCGCGCCTTGAGCCCCAGGCCAATGAACGCATCCTTCGGACCATCGAAGCATCAGTCGAAAAAGACAAGGCCAAAGTGATCCTGCTGGCCTCGGGCGCAATGGCAGGTTTGGCCTCTGACCTGAGTCACCGTGCGGGCGTCCCGGTTGTCGATGCTGTGGAGGCGGCACTGACTGTTGCCGCTGCAGCAGCACAATGCAGCAAGGCCTCGGCCGAGTCCCGCGCCGGGATTTGACGCGACCGATGCCCTCCTCCGGGGCTGGAAATTCTTCGGCGTCTGCGCCCCCGGCCCAAGGCCATGCGCTACCGTAAAGAACCTGGCAACCGATCCCTCCAGCTCAAACATACTGGGCGCGGTCGGTGCCCCCATTTCCATGGCAGGCCGAGGGCGGCATCCCAATCGAGGAGGTCTGCCGCAAGGGCCAGTTCAGGCTGACGGGCCCGATCGCGCGTCGATCCGTATCGGGCTGCGCGGGCCCA